>CAZAXM010000014.1:0-48965 GCA_964489095.1 uncultured Ruminiclostridium sp.
GGTTGGCAAAGCCAACCCTTGCCACGTTAAATGACGGGGCAAGCCCCTTATTGAAAACAGAGCCCGCTCTGTAACGGACTGTTTTTCTGAAATTACTGCTCCTCCATAATCCGAAAATCGGTTACGGTAAGGATCTCCGCACCGAATTGCGCGACTGATTTATTAGCTTTATCGCGGAATACATCGGAGAGCATTTTTTTATCCATCTTCCCGTCGTATTCTTCGATCACTGTTTTTATGACAGCTTCAAGCGGCTCGGCGAGCATATCCGAGATCTGTTCTGTATCAAGTCCGAAGAAGCTCTCCGCTGCGGTATGCACGGTGTTTTCGGGAAAATGGAGCTGCATCATAACGACTGCGCGGTAGCTTTTCCCGTCAGAAGCCTTAACTCCGTCTGCGCTTGCGTCCGCGGGAAACGGCAGTTTTTCGAGGTAGTAATATGTTCCGCGCTGTTCAAAAAGACTCGGTTTACCCGCCGCGCGGACAATCTCACCGCGGTATTTTCTGAACCGGTAGGAGTTTTCGAGTCTGTCGCGCTTATTACGCTCCTTACTGCCGAAAACGACAATACAGAATGCGCCGCCGAACAGTACCAGTAAAATAAAGCCCCAGTATAAAACGTCGATTGTATCCATTTTATATCCTTTCAACCACAAGCAGATTTTCTGAACGTATATCAACAACTCTTACGGAAGCGCCGCTCGGAATATCCGTTTCCTCCTCGGTGATCGCGTCAAATTCGACATACCGCTCGCCGAGAGATATATTTACCTTTCCATGCCCGTTTCCGTCCGCGGGAATTATGAGGTAGACCGTACCTGTTTCGCCTAGATAGTTTTTCGCTACGATATTTCCGTTTTGTGCAAGTTTAGCGGAAGCCTGGATAACCTTCGCCACGCCGAACATTGCTCCCGCGCCGAGAATAAAGCCGATAATAAGCGAAAGCGGGATATTTTCGCTTACCTTATATATAATAATTGCCGACCACGCGAAAACGCACAGGAAGGTGATGATGCCCTGAAATGTGAACAGGTGCATAGCTCCCGCGTCCGCAGGGTTCCCGATGTCGTGTCCCGAAAGGTCGCCGGGGTCACCGCCGATGTCTGCGCCGTCAAGCCCTGAGCCGTCGAAATCCATACCGCTGTCCGGCAGGTCAAGTCCCGATGTGTCCGAAAGGTTCGTATCGGGTCCGCTGTCACCGAAGCCCGCTATGATCATAATCGTTTGTATAATAAGGATTAGTGTAGCGGGAATTGAAATACAGTGCAGTATCTGGGCAAACAGGTCAAGTCCGTTCCACCACGTTGAAAGCCATTCCATAAAAAACCCCCTCTTGTAAATCTCATTTACTAAAATTATATCATATTTTGCGTACTTGTCAATACGTTTCGACGCATTTTTCCAAAATCGTGAATTTAGCAAATTATGAACAATTCGGTTTGTGCAATTCGACAAAAGTGTTTTTTAATGAATTTTTTTTGCATTTTCTATTGCTTTTTTTCAGAAAACGTGATAAACTTATGTAAATTAGATTTACCGAGCGCAGCAAGCTGCTCTGTACTATTATATGTATATGGAAAGGAGTATAGCTATGAATTCGGTTGAACTTGGAAAACGAATAAAGGAAGCGCGCCTTGCACGGAAAATGACCCAGTCGGACGTTGTCGGCGATTTCATTACACGAAATATGTTAAGCCAGATTGAAAGCGGGACGGCGAACCCGTCTGTAAAAACGCTGACGTACCTCGCGAAGGTTTTACAGCTTCCTGTGAATTATCTGCTGCCTGACGAGCTTGAAACATTCGATGACAGTGAAAATGCGGTCGTTAAGGATTTTGCCGAGCTGAATAAGATGAAAAACGCCTATAAACGCAAGTCGTACCTTGAAGCGGCGGAGCTTGCGGAAAAACATATCGCTCCCGAAAGTGTGATCTCGGACGAAGCTAATGCGATATACGCGCGCGCCTGCCTTGCACTGGCGAAAAAAGCGGAATCCCCGCGTGAAGCGATAGCGCTTGCGAAAAAGGCGGAGGAAGCTGCCGATAAAGGAGTTTATAAGAGCCGCGAGGTTAAAACAGCCATTCTCGTTCTTATGGACGAGTTGGCGGAGAAGTTATGAAAAAAGGGGGGACTGAGATGAAGGAAAAGGAAAAGAAAGAGAAAAGGTTAGAGATCGTTGAAACCCAGTCGATTGGCTTTGACGCATTATATGTTGTTGCCGATAAAAAAACGGGAGTGCAGTATATGGTTTTGTCAAGCGGCGGAATCACACCCTTGCTTGATGAAAACGGAAAAGTATATGTTGAAAAGTAACGCTTTATGTTGAAAGCACAAAATGTGGTGCGGTTTTTTCAACTGAAACACAAGATGTAGTAAAATCTCAAATATTTTCGTTAGAACTCTCAATTCGGGGGTTCTTTTTTTGTTAATTATAGCCAAAAAGCAGCTGAAAAATTTTCTGTTTTTTCTTTGCGGTCGGGGAAAAATGTTCTTGATTTTTCAACGAGGGTGTAGTATAATAACATTACAGTGGTTTTTTAGCCACGTTTTTGGTGAAAAGTGGTGGTTATCCACACTTTCCACCGAGTTTTCAACATTTGCTGTTAAAAACCCGTGGAAATAAAGTTTTCAACGTTGAAAGTGTTGAAAACTTCTTTGAACAGCCTGAAAGGAGTGATAAAGCTTGAACGAAGAACTTAACCTCGACCTTATGTGCGGCGAATTTAAAAGCACGCTGGACGCTAAGGGAAGAATGAATTTCCCCGTTAAGGTACGCGAAATGTTCGGTACGAGTTTTATCATCTCGAAAACCATCGACGCGGAGTGCATAAAGGTTTATTCGCTTGAGGACTGGCACGAGCTTGTCACAAAAATTAAGTCGCTCCCGCAGACCCAGACCGCCGCTATTCAGCGTTTCCTTTTCGGAAGCGCGTTTCAGACTGAGCCCGATAAGCAGGGAAGAATTTTGATTCCCGCGCCGCTTCGGGAATATGCGGGACTTGAAACGGATATCGTAATAGTTGCGCTTTCAGGACGTGCGGAAATATGGGATAAGGCGAAGTGGGACGCGCTCAACAGCGCTGACGATACTGCTGACCTTGCAAAAACCGCGATGGAGCTTGGAATATAATATGGAATTTCAGCATAAATCGGTTCTGCTTATGCCGACTGTGGACGGGCTTTCGGTTAAGCCTGACGGGACATACGTTGACTGTACGGCGGGCGGCGGCGGACATAGCTTAGAAATAGCGAAAAGACTTGGTGAAAACGGAAAGTTGATATGTTTTGACCAGGATAAGGAAGCAATCGCGGCGGCGAAGAAACGGCTTTCGGACTATTCGCCTGTTTTTGTCAACCGCAATTTCTGTACAATAAAGGAATCGCTGGAGGAACTCGGAATAGAAAAAATTGACGGCGCGCTGCTTGATCTCGGCGTTTCGTCGTACCAGCTTGACAACGCGCAGCGCGGCTTTTCGTTTCACGAGGACGCGCCCCTTGATATGCGAATGAGCGGCGAGGGTATGAGCGCTTACGACGTTGTGAACGAGTATTCAGCCGAGGAGCTTGAACATATCCTGTTCAGCTACGGCGAGGAAAAATTCGCGCGGGGTATCGTAAAAGGTATCGAGCGTGCGAGAGCTAACGCGCCTATAAAAACAACGGGCGAATTAGCAGAGATTATAAAAAATAACGTGCCGTTGAAGGTGCGGCGGGAGAAGAATCCCTGCCGGAAAACGTTTCAGGCTATCCGCATTGAGGTGAATCATGAACTGGACGTGCTTAAAACGGTGCTTGACAACATATTTGAGCTGCTTAATGCAGGCGGGCGGATCTCGGTCATTACGTTCCATTCGCTTGAGGACAGGATTGTAAAGCAGCGGTTTAAGGAGCTTTGCGAGGGGTGTACCTGCCCGAAAGAATTTCCCGTGTGCGTATGCGGAAAAATTCCGCAGGCAAAGCTTGTTACGAGAAAGCCGGTTACGGCGGACGAAAACGAGCTTGCGGAAAATCCGCGGAGCAGAAGCGCAAAGCTGAGGGTTCTGGAGAAGCTGTAAAAATGCAGCAAAAAGGAAGGTTTGTTAATGTATCAGGATAATTTAGCCTATGATCTGTCGCTGTTTGACGTTGACGAGGAACAGGAGCGAAAAAAGGAACAAAAGCGTGCCGAAAGCCGTATAAAGATCACCGCGAAAAAGGCTGTCGCAAGAAATGGTAACGCATTTGCGGCGGTAGCCTGCGTTGCGGCGAGCGCGGTCGTTGCTTTTTCGATTTTGTACAGTAAGCTTGAGCTTTCGGAGTACACCTCGAAAATCAGCACCGTTAAAACCGAAATCGAAACTGCCGAGCGCGAAAACCTGCGGCTTAACGCGGAGCTTGACAGTATGGTTACGCTCGATAACGTTGAAACGATTGCGTCGGGAGAATTAGGGCTTCAGAAAACCCAGAGTTCACAGGTAACCTTCGTTGCGCTCAATACTGAGCAGATAACAGAGGTTGCTGAGTCCGACGGAAATATTTTTGTTTCAATTAAAGACTGGTTCTATGACGTACTGGAATATCTCGGATTTTAACGAATATATTTTATTACGGGCGTGTCCGTTATTCGTTAGTCTGAGTCCAAACGTTTCGGACACTTGCCATATACGCGGGTGTCCGTTTTTGTTTTTGACATTTCCGCAGGTTCTGAAAGGAGAAAAGAATGGCGCAGAAGAAAATGCCCGACAGCTATAACAGCACACCTATTGTCGCACCTACCGATAAAATGCGCAGACGAATGTTTTCAGTTGTTTTCGTATTGCTGCTTGTTCTGGCAGGGTATATTTGCGCCGTGCTTTACGATGTTTCGGTCAACAAGTCGGAGTATTACCGCGCAATTGCAAATAATCAGCAGCTTACCAGTTTTACGATAAATGCAAACCGCGGAACGATTTACGACAGGAACGGAAAAATCCTCGCCCAGAGTACTACCGTATGGGACGTTATCGTAAATCCACAGCAGATCCGCAAGTACGATGGAAAGAAGTACGATAAGGACGGAAATCTTACCGAGGAGGACGACACCGACCGCGTTAAAATGATAGCGAAAGGCGTCGCGGAGATATGCGGCGTTGATTACGAAGAGCTTCTCGACAGGATTTTAAACGATCAGAACCAGTACTATATTGTAAAAAGAAAGGTCGATCGCGCAACACAGAATAAGCTTACCGAATTTATAAGCGAAAATAATCTTAACCAGTTCTCCGTTTATCTTAATGAGAACAGCAAGCGCTATTACCCGAATGACTCGCTCGCTTCATCGGTTATCGGCTTTACGAATTACGATAACGACGGCGTTTATGGGCTTGAAGCGTACTACGACGATTATCTTAAGGGCACCGACGGTCTTGTAGTAATGGCGAAGGATTCACAGGGCAACGCTATGCCTTATGATTATGAACAGCGTTATGACGCGAGCGACGGAAACAGCCTTATTTTGACAATTGACGAGGTCGTTCAGCATTATCTTGAAAAAAACCTTGAAACTGCGCTTACCCAGTATAAGGTTGCGAACCGCGCAACGGGAATTATAATGAACGTAAATACAGGCGCGATTATTGCGATGGCGACTGCGCCGGGATATGACCTTAATAATCCCTCCGAGCTTTCGGAATATGATAAACAGGCGCTTATTGAGCTTGAAGAACAGCTTATCCTCGACTATGCGGCAGGTTCTATGACCGATCAGGACGCTATCCGCGAGCTTATCGACAAGGAGCTTGAGGACACGGAAAGCGATATGCGCGAAACACAGTGGAAAAATAAGGCGGTTTCGGAATTATATTTTCCGGGGTCGGTATTTAAGGTAATAACCTGCGCTTCGGCGTTGGAGGAGGAGGTTGTAAACCTTAACTCTACGTTCAACTGTTACTACGTAAAAGAGGTCGCGGATACGAAGTTCCACTGCTGGTCGCCTATCGGACACGGAACAGTTGATTTACAGAACGCGCTTACTGCGTCCTGTAACCCAGCTTTTATCGAAATAGGACAGCGGCTCGGACGCCAGCTGTTTTGCAGCTACTTTGAAGCGTTCGGCTTTACGGAAAAAACGGGGATCGACCTTCCCGGCGAGGCTGCGCCGATTTATATGCCCTACGAGAGAATGGGTATAGTTGAACTTTCGTCCTCGTCTTTCGGACAGACGAATAAGGTTACCGCGCTCCAGATGATCTGCGCGTATGCTGCGGCGGTAAACGGCGGCTATCTTGTAACCCCTCACGTTGTCGATAAGATAGTCGACGGAAGCGGGAACGTTGTAAAAACAGTTTCGGGCGGTGTAAAGCGGCAGGTAATAAGCGAGGAAACGTCTGAAACTATGCGTGAAATGACGGAAAACGTTGTTACGGCGAACGGCGGCGCGAACGCATATATTCCCGGATACCGTATCGGCGGAAAATCGGGAACGTCACAGAAGCTCGACGAATACGGCGAATACAATATGCGCTATGAGGGCTCATTCTGCGCGTTCACACCTGCGAACGCCCCCGAATATATAATGCTTGTAGTCGTTGACGAGCCGCTTGGCGGAAAGTACTATGGCTCGATGGTTGCCGCGCCTGTTGTATCGGCGGTGTTCAGCGAATGCCTTGAATACCTCGGCGTTTATCCGCAGTACACGGCTGAGGAACTTGAACAGCAGGATACTACGGTACCTTACGTTTATGATTATTCACTTCTTGACGCGATCACGTCAATTAACGAGGCTGGTCTGAAGCACGAGATCGTCGGCGATGAGAGCGTCGGAATAGTTGATTATACAGTCCCCGGCGCATCGTTAAGCATTCCGCGCGACGGAACTGTCGTGCTTTATATGCAGGGCGCTGAAAAGGAAATGGTGACTGTACCCAGTGTTATCGGAAAGACAGTTGACGAAGCGAATCGCGCGATTGTCAATGCGGGACTTAACATATCCCTTGACGGCGGCGCGGTCAACAACGCCAACGCGGTAGCCTTCTCCCAGTCGGTTGACGCAGGAACAGAGGTTGGTCGCGGAACAGTTATAAGCGTAACCTTTATGGTTGAAGGCGACAGCGACTAGCGGCGTGCCGCCGCGGGCAGTTCCCGCCTTTTGAAAGCATTGGTTTATAACAAGCTTTGATTAACGGCGGGGGACGAAACGTTGTGCAGTCGGCAACGAACTGTATCTCAAATTCTACGCAAAATATACAGCTTTTCGCTTCCTTTTGGCACAAAAGGAAGTGGGGGTACAGGGGCAGCGCCCCCGCTATTCTCTCTTGCTAATTATAAATTATGAATTATCAAATAAAAAGAGTGGTGATATAGTGAATGCAGCTTTATAGTATTGTTACTCCTGAGGAAGGCAGGGGAATGAGCGACTGTGAGATAGGAACGGTTACGGACGACACCCGTAAGCTTCGCGCGGGAGATATATTTATCGCTATAACAGGGAGAAATTTTGACGGGCATTCCGCCTGCGCAGAAATGCTCAGAAAGGGAGCGGCGGCGGTTGTTGTCGAGCGGGATTTAGGCTTGGAGCGTCAGATAATTGTTCCGAACAGTCGTGCTTATTACGGCATTCTTGCCTCGCGCTATTACGGCAATCCTTCTCGTAAGCTTAAAATTATCGCTGTTACGGGAACAAACGGAAAAACCACGTCCGCCAGTATGATCCAGCAGCTTATGAACCGGATGGGTCGCCGCTGCGGGTACATCGGAACTGCGCGGTATGATGTCTGCGGTAAAATCTATGAAGCACGGCTTACGACTCCGTATCAGATGGATTTACACCGCTATTTTTACGAAATGTATCTGAACGGCGCAGAATACTGCGCTATCGAGGCCTCTTCACAGGCTCTTTCGCAGTTCCGTTTTTCGGACGTAAAATTTTCCTGCGGGATATTCACGAATTTAACGCAGGATCATCTCGACTGGCACGGAACGATGGAAAATTATTACGAAGCGAAAAAATCGCTGTTTTATAGCTGTGAAAATGCCGTTATAAATATTGACGATAAGTGGGGAAGGCGGCTTTATGATGAGCTTAAAGCCGACAACCGCCGCGTTTTTGCTCTTAGTGCCGAGAAGCCTGCCGATTACTATGCGGCGAAGGTAAAGCTGTCGTCGGGAAGCGTGGATTACTGGCTTTCCTCCGCGCGCGAGGAACAGGCTTTTCACGTAGGATTCCCGATGCCGGGACGGTTTAACGTTGAAAATTCGCTTTGTGCAGCTGCCGCGTGTAACTGTATGAACATTCCGATCAGGGATATATGTCAGTCCTTCTCCGCTCTTACGGGCGTATGCGGACGCGCGGAGGTGCTTTATGACGGCGAGTACACGGTTATCTGTGACTATGCCCATACCGAGGACGCGCTTGAAAAAATATTCTCTATGATCAAGCCGTATACGAAGGGGCGCTTGATAGCCGTATTCGGCGCGGCGGGAGAACGTGACGCGGGAAAACGCGCGGCAATGGGAGCGTGCGCGGCGAGATGGTGCGATATTGCGGTAATTACTTCCGACAACCCCCGCTTTGAAGATCCCGATGAGATAATACAAATGGTAAAAAGCGGCTTCGGAGATACGCCGTGCGAGGTCCATACCTACGTTGACAGGCTCGAAGCGATAGAATACGCGGTAGGTCTTGCTGAAGCGGGAGATGTTCTTTTACTTTGTGGAAAGGGACACGAAAACTATCAGGTTATCGGCGATGAATATATGCCGTTCAGCGAACATGAAATTATAAAAAGGCTCTGCGCCGATAACGATAGATAAAGGAGAAAGAAAATGCTTTTAACGTTGATAATAACAGCCGTCGCTGCGTTTGCGATAACAGCCCTTCTGGGGATCGTTGTAATACCGATGCTCCATAAGCTTAAGTTCGGACAGACGATCCTCGATATAGGACCTGCCTGGCACAAAGCGAAAAAACAGGGTACAGCGACTATGGGTGGGATAATGTTCATAATCGGCATAACCGCCGCATTTGCGTTCGGGTTTACGCTTCTTTGTATCAACGGGATAGTTACTCTCGAACAGACGGAGCGTATGAATGCGATAAACGCGATTTCGGGGCTTATTATGGCGATAATGTTCGGGCTTATCGGCTTTCTCGATGACTTTATAAAGGTAAAGAAAAAGCAGAACGAGGGTCTTACCGCGATACAGAAAATCGTCCTCCAGATTCTCGTTATCGCCGCTTATTTTACCGTCCGGATTCTTTCGGGAAACACCTCTACCGTTATAAATATCCCGTTTCTCGGCGGGCTTGACTTATGGTATTTTTATTACATTCTTATCGGCTTAGCGATACTTTATCTTGTGAACGCGGTTAATCTTACCGACGGGATAGACGGGCTTTGTTCCTGTGTAACATTTGTCTACGCGATAGCTTTTGCGATAATTACCGTTATATCGGGCTCGTTCGGGCTTACGGTACTGGCAGTTGCGGCGGCAGGCGGCTGTTTAGGCTTTCTTGTCTGGAATTTCCCGCCCGCAAAGGTGTTTATGGGCGATACAGGCTCGATGTTTCTCGGCGGACTTGTTGTTGCGCTCGGAATAGGCGCGAACGCGGAGGTGCTTATGGTGATCGCTGCGGCGGTCTACATCTGGGAGGCGCTTACGGTACTTATCCAGACGACGTATTTTAAGATCACGCACGGTAAGCGGCTGTTCAAAATGACGCCGATTCACCATAGTTTCGAGATACGTGGCTGGAAGGAAAAGAAGATAGACGTGGTGTTCTCTTTAATTGCGGTTGCTGCCGGAGCAGCGGCGGTATTGCTTGCGAACGGACTGTAATAAACAGCGATCACCGAAAGGAGGAATAAGCTACGCAGCAGAAAAGAAATGCTACAAAAAAACAGCCTATCCGCATAAACACGCGGACGGCGGCTGTTCAAAAAAATCAGAATAAACAAAAATTCGACGCGAGAAAGTTTATCGACTTTTCGATTCCGCAGAAATTCGACTTTTCATTTTTTATGATAGTCATTATCCTGCTTGCCTTCGGACTTGTAATGCTCTTTTCGGCGACATACGCGATGAAATATAACGGTGACAGCTTCTATTTTATAAAGCGTCAGCTTATTTTCGCGGCAATGGGGTTCGCGGCGATGATCGCGCTTTCCTTTTTTGATTATCACATTTTCGCGCAGAAATTCATACTTAAAATTGCGGTTACCGGCTCGGTCGGGCTTATGCTTCTTGTAAAAATTATGGGTACAACGCTCGGCGGCGCAGAACGCTGGCTCCAGGTCGGCGAAATAACGATTCAGCCGTCGGAAATTCTGAAGCTTGCGACGGTTATGGTTATCGCCGAATATATGCAGCGCAATTACGATAAAATGGACGATTTTAAGACAGGCTTCTTCCCGATAATAGCGCGGGTAGCGATTGCCTGCGGACTTGTCGTAATCCAGCCGCACCTTTCGGCGACGGTTATTATTTTCTGCGTTTCGCTTGCCATGCTTTGTATCGGCGGTGCGAAAGCCTCGCATCTTCTGCTTATCGTCGGGGCGGTTGTCGTTCTTGCGCTCGTAATTGTAGTTGTATTCCCGCTGATAGGCTACGGATACGTTTTAACGCGGATCACAAACTGGCAGAACCCGGAGGCTGATGTTCTTAAAGACACATACCAGACCTACCAGTCGCTTATAACGATAGCTTCGGGCGGTGTTTTCGGGCTTGGGCTCGGAAATTCGCGCCAGAAATACGGCTATCTCCCCGTTACGCAGAATGACTTCATCTTCTCGGTTATCTGTGAGGAGCTTGGGCTTGTCGGGGCATTTTTAGTTATACTTTTGTTCATCATTTTCGCATGGCGAGGCTTTTACATTGCTTCAATGGCGCCCGACAAGTTCGGTATGCTGCTATGCGTCGGAATTGTTACTCAGCTTACGCTTCAGGCGTTTTTAAACATTGCGGTGGCGTGTAACGCCATACCGAATACGGGGGTTTCGTTCCCATTCCTAAGCTACGGCGGAACGGCGCTGATATTACAGATGGCGGAAATGGGAATCGTTCTTAACATTTCAAGGCGTTCGGCGCTGGAGTAAAAAGCGGCTTCCGTATGCGGGGCTTTATCAAGGGCAGGTCTTGCCCGAATTACAGGGGGATTACTTATGAGAATAGTTTTGGCTGCGGGAGGGACCGCGGGGCATATAAATCCTGCGCTTGCGATTGCGGATAAATTCAAGGAGCTTTTTCCCGAAGCTGAAATACTCTTTGTCGGCGCGCCTGACGGAATGGAGGCTACGCTTGTAAAAAAGGCGGGCTATAATTTCCGCTCCTTCCATATGGCGGGCTTACAGCGCAAGATTACGCCGAAAAATATCCTGAGAAACGCGAGGGCGGCGTTCTATTACGTTACTGCACGTTCAAACGCGAAAAAGCTGCTTAACGAGTTTAAGCCTGACGTTGTAATCGGAACAGGCGGCTATGTTTCTGCGCCTGTTCTTTTAAGCGCGGAAAAGCTTGGGATCAAAACAGTTACCCACGAGAGCAACTCTCTCCCCGGAATGACCACTCATATGCTTGCAAAAAACGCGGACTATGTTTTCGTGGTTGATAACGCGGCGAAGGAACGTCTTTCCGAAAGCGACAGGGTCGTCATTACAGGAAATCCGCTTCGCACCAACATTCCGATCGAGGAGCGGGCTGCGGCGAGAAAACGGCTTGGCTTACCCGACGGTTTCACCATTCTTTCGTTCGGTGGAAGCCTTGGCGCAAATAAGATAACGGAGGCTGTTGTCGAGCTGCTTAAATGGGAGAACAACCGCGGCGGAATAAATCACATTCACGGCTACGGCGGGAACGGGCGCGAGCTGTTCGATTCGCTTATGGACGCGGAGCGCGTTGACCGCACCGAGCGTATGATATTAAAGGAGTACATTGACAATATGTACACCTGTATGTGCGCGGCGGATATAATCATTTCGCGTGCGGGGGCGATGACGCTTACCGAGCTTAAGGCAATCGGGCGCGCGAGCATACTTATCCCGTATCCGTATGCGGCGGAAAATCACCAGTACTACAATGCGCTGGCGATGACCGAGAAAAACGCGGCGCTTCTTATCGAGGACAAGGATCTCGACAAGATGAAGCTGGTCGAGATTGTCGAACAACTGGCAGACGACCCCGACAGGGTTCGGGAAATGGAAAAGAGCGCGGCGCAGCTAGGAACGCGCGACGCGGCGGACGTAATTGTAAGCCGTGTGCTGGACTTGATAAAGAAGTAATTTTCACAAAAAAACACCCTTTCGCATAGAGTAAGAAAAAACGAAAGGGTTGATGATATGTCTGGACAGCGGCGGCTTATTATACGCGGCGGGAAGCGGCTGGAGGGAGAAATTTCGGTTCAGGGCGCGAAAAACAGCGCGCTTCCGATTCTTGCTGCGGCTGCGCTTTGCGGCGGGGAAACTGTACTTTACAACTGCCCGCGGCTTACCGACTGCGACGCGGCTTTAAGGATTCTAACGGCGCTTGGCTGTACCTGCCGCAGGGAAGGAACGTGCGTAAGCGTAAACACCTCTGCGCTTGGTTCGACAACTGTACCGAACGGACTTATGCGGGAAATGCGCTCGTCTATTATTTTTATGGGGGCACTTCTGGGGCGGGAGCGGCAATGTACTCTTTCCTTTCCTGGCGGCTGCGAAATCGGCGCAAGACCTATTGATTTTCACCTTGAAGCGCTGCGGCGTATGGGCGCGGAAATCCGCGAGGAGCACGGCTGTCTGATATGCAGCGCGAAACGGCTGAAGGGTGTGAAGGTAACGCTTCCGCTTCCGTCTGTCGGAGCGACGGAAAACGTGCTTCTTGCGGCGGTGCTTGCGGAGGGCGTTACCGAGATACATAATGCGGCGAGAGAGCCTGAAATAGAGGATCTTGCGGAATTTCTCACGAAATGCGGCGCGAAAATAACGGGTGCGGGAAGTGGCACTGTTACGGTAGAGGGCGTTAAGAAGCTGAACGGCTGTGAGTATACGATCATGCCTGACAGGATAGCTGCCGAAACGTATCTGTGCTGCGGCGCTATAACGCGGGGAGAGCTTATTCTGACGCATGCGGACTACGCTTCGATGGGAGCGGTTGCGGCTGTTCTGGAGCAGATGGGGTGCAGCATATACAGCTATGGCGATGGCAACGTTTATATCAACGCGAGGAAGCAGCTTAAAGCCCCTGCGATGATACGGACGGCTGTTCATCCCGGCTTTCCGACTGACGCACAGCCTGCGCTTATGGCACTATGTGCGGCGGTTCGCGGGACGACGATTTTTGTCGAAACGGTTTTTGAAAACCGATATCGCCACGTTGCCGAGCTGATGAGGCTTGGTGCAAAAATAAGCGTTGAAGGGCGTGTCGCGGTCGTTGAGGGGGTTGACGCGCTTTCGGGTGCGGAGCTTGAAGCGACAGACCTGCGCGGCGGGGCGGCGCTTGTTACGGCGGGGCTATTTGCGGACGGTGTTACAAAAATCGGGAAGGCGGGGTATATTTACCGCGGCTACGAGGAGCTTGAAGAAAAGCTTCGGGGAGTCGGCGCGGATATACGGACGGTTTGATCTAAGGCTTGCTGCGTAATTACAGGCGATACCGCAACCGACCTGAGCGACCGCGCGGTAGCGGCGCGCGGTCTTAGGGCAGTCCGGGCTAAGCGAAACGGTGCTTCGCTCGCTGCGCTCGCTCAGCAATCCCCGCCCACCCACCCCCATGCGGCTGCGCCGCTAACCGGGCAGCGGGGTAGATGTCATAAAATAATATTCAAGAAATAACGTAAAAATAACCGAAAAGGAAGTGAAGCTATGCCTGATTTTCATAAGCTGAATAAAACGAAAACGACTGAAATGAGTAAGGAAGAGCTGAACAGGCGGCTTCGGGAGGAGATAAACCGTTCGGCAGCGAAGCCTGTTCAAAAAAAGAAAAATCAGGAGCAGTCGAAAAAACAGCAGAAAATTTCCGAGCAGGCTAAAACGCAGATGCCGCCGAGAAGTCCTGTCCGGAAGCAGCGCGAGGAGGAACTTCGCAGGCGGGAGCGCGAGGAGAAAAAGCGCAAACGCCGCCGACACGGAAATTATATTGTTTATTACATTATGATGGGCGTTTTCGTGGCGGTTATTTTCGGGATCCTGTCGGTTACTGTCCTTTTTAACACGGAGAAGATAATAGTTGACGGCGAGTCCGTATATTCTGATGAAGAAATAATCGAGGCGAGCGGACTTAAGGGGAATGAGAACCTTGTGCGGCTCAATACGGTGGGGATTCCGAAAAAAATAACGGACGCTCTCGTAAGCCTGGACAGCGTTGAGATCAAGAAGCAGTATCCGAATGCTATAAAAATAACGGTAAAAGCAGCCGAGCCGATGGTCAATTTCTATTATGCGGGAAAGAACTATGTTATTTCGCACGTCGGGCGAGTTATGCAGATCGATAAGACGGCAGCGGACTGTATGGAGGTAATCGGCTATCAGCCAAGCGAAAGCGTGGTCGTGGGCGACTACATAACGGCGGCGAACCCCGAACAGGACGATATGATCACGCTCATAAGCGCAACCCTCGATAAGCTCGGAATAACGGAAATAACGGAGCTTAATATAAGCGATACGCTTTCTATAACAATGACCTACGACGACAGGATCAAAATTAAAATCGGCACGATTTATGAGCTTGAACAAAAGCTTATTATGGTAAAAGAGCTTATAGCGGATTACATAGACGACGGCGCGCGTGTCTCACTTGACGTAACGAATACGGATAAGGTTATCCAGCGTCCTCTTACTTCGGCGGCGAGAACGACTGAACCCGTTACCGAGATAACGGAAGAGGCGACTTCCAAAACTGAAAATACAGAAAAGCCGGCAGAGGATTAACGGCTTTGTAACCTGATTGTTACCAAAAATGCAACATCTGGTGGTTTATGTAAAAAAGCGCAGCGAAATGTTTGAATTTTTTTTAAAAAGGTATTGAAATTTACGCAAAAATCTGATACAATAAATCTAATGGATACCAAAAAAACAGGAGGTATAGACGTGGCTATTGAAATTGATGAAGAAGGCTTCGCAGTAGAGAGCGAGGAACCCGAATTCGACCATCTCGACGAGGGAGCCGTTTATAATATTCAGATTAAGGTTTTCGGCGTTGGCGGCGGCGGTGGAAACGCTGTTGAGAATATGGCGAAAAAGGGTCTGCGCGATAAGGGCGTTAAGGACGTAAGCGATGATGATGTCGATATCGAATTTGTTGCGGTCAACACTGATGTCGCTGCTCTTAAGAATAAGGATAAGACGCTTATGCGCCGTGTTCAGATCGGACGTAAGTGCGCTAAGGGCAGAGGTGCAGGCGGAAGAGCCGAGGTAGGCGCTGAGGCTGCGAGAGAGGACCGCGAAGAGGTTGAAAAGTACCTTAAGGGCGCGTCACTCGTATTTATTTCAGCAGGTATGGGCGGCGGTACCGGAACGGGCGCTGCTCCTGTAATCGCTGAAATCGCACAGGAGATGGGCATACTCACGATCGGCGTTGTTACTAAGCCGTTTGAATTTGAGCGTGAACAGAAAATGAATCAGGCTATGAAGGGTATCGACGAGATGCGTAAGCACGTTGACGCGCTCGTTATCATTCCTAACCAGCGTTTATTACAGCTCAACGAGAAGCAGCTCACTTTCCAGCAGGCTTTCGTTATGGTAGACGATGTTCTTCACCGCTCGGTTAAGATCGTTTCTGATATGATCAATAAGACGGCTGTCGTAAACGTAGACTTCTCCGATTTAAGCACGATTATCAAGAATGCTGGTGACGCACATATTGCTATCGGAATGGGAAGCGGCGATAAGAAGGTTGACGATGCGGTTCAGCAGGTCGTAAACAGCCCGCTGCTTGAAACTTCGATCAAGAATGCGGGTCGGTTACTCGTTTATATAACACTTTCCCAGGACGCGCTTATGACAGACGTTGACGACGCTATGCACGCTATTACTAAGGCTTGCGGCGCGGACGCTGAGATCATCTTTGGTGCAAACTACGGCCCTGAAACGATGAAGGATTCGATTGCGATTTCCGTTATTGCGACCTGTTTTAAGGAAACAGAGGCTGATAATGCCGCTCCGAGTATTGCTGAGGAGATTATCGGCGGCTCTGCTAACGACAACAGCTTTGCAAGCTATCTTGGAAACAGCAGCAAGGGCTTCGGCGGCGATGACAGCGGCTTCAGCGACCTTGAGGCGATTTTTAAGAAGCGTTCATAACAATTGACAATTGCGGTATCGACTTCGCTGATGAAATGAAAATGTTTAAGAATAACGGCTGTTGCACAATTTTGCAGCAGCCTTTTTGCTTATGCTTTTTAATTGTCGATTATCAATTGACAAAAACGGGAGTCCAGAGGTATTAAACCCTTTGGACTCCCGTTCTTTTCTTATTGATTTGTTTAATCAAGATATTTCAGCGGTTCGATCCTGCGTTCGTTTGCACTTATAATTTCCGCACGTATCTTTTCGGGTATTCCGTCAAGCGGCTTCGGCGCGGGACGGGCTGTGTAGAAGCCCTGAATAAGATCAACGCCGTATTCGATGACCGCGTTGAGTTCCTCGGACGTTTCAACGCCTTCGGCAAGCACCTTAATGTTGTTGCGCTGAGAAAACTCAATTGTGCTTTTAACGAACATCTGCTTATTAACGTCCTTGTGGATATCGGTAATAAGGTAGCGGTCGATTTTCAGAACCTGCGGCTTAAAGCGGAGAAGGCTTACGATATTTGAGAAGCCCGTTCCGTAGTCGTCAATTGCAATTTCAAAAAGCGGCGAGTTTACGAGAACGTCAAGATCCTCGTCAGAAGCCTCGTTAAGCTCTGTTACTTCAAGCGTGCATTGCGGGAAAATATGCTCGTACATATTGTGCAGCATACGGCTGTCCTTTTTACGCAGGAAATTGCCCGGAATAATGTTAATAAATACTCTCCGCTCGCCAAATTCATCGTGGTGGGTATCAATATATTCCATAACGTTAAAAAGGGTAGCGCGTTCGATGTCGTAAAGACGGTTGTATTCTTTCGCGACAGAAATGATCTCACCCGGATTCATACCGATTTCGGGAGTAGTTCTCATAAGCGCCTCATACGCGCAGATTTCGCCTGTACGCGCGTCAACGATAGGCTGGAAATGGTATGTGAAAAGATTTTTCTTGATAAGCGTGTCGAAAAGCCTGTATCTTTCGCCGGGAAGACTGCTCTTAACAGCAGGGAGAGTTCCGTAAATAATGCGGTTGCGCTGGAGCTCCTGTGTTGCAGCCTGAACGTAAAGCGACAGCTCGGAGGGCTTCCAGCCGGGCTTAGACGTATAACAGCCGCAGTTCACCTCGACGAAATATTCCTTACTCTGCTGATACGTTCCTGTAATTCCGAAGAATACCTTTACAGCGTCGTTTATGATACCCGAAATCGCCTTTCCGCTTGATTCAAGGTTCACAATCGCGAAAGTATCGTCGGAAATTCTCGATATAAGCGATTCCTTTGGGTTTGACATTCTGAGCGCTTCGGTTACAAGGCAGACCGCCTCGTCGATAGCCGCCTGACCGTAATTGTCAAGAATGAATCTGTAGCGCGGCATATTATAAATCGAAATAGCGAAATGTTTCTGAGTATATTCTTCTTTATACTGGTCAAGCTTTTCGCGCAAGCCCATAAGCGTAAGCAGACCCGTAAGCGAATCGTGGGATTTATCCTCGTTCAGGTTCTGCGTCATATGCTCACGCTCTATGCGGCTCACGATCGTGCAGAAGCCGATATTCATTACGCGTGAAACACGGTGGAGCTTATGAGCGACATATTCGATATCGGGCGTTTTTACTATGTAATAACCGCAGACCTTCGAGCCGACAAAAATAGACTGGAAAATCATCATTATAGGCTGTTCGAGTCCGGCTAAAAATTCGGGTGACATTTCCTCCAGGTCGAAAACCTCCTGGTTTCGTGCCGTATAGTCGTTTCGGCGGCAGGAAATAACGACCATTTTATTGCTGAACGGGTGTTCGGGGTCGGTAGGAACGCCCTTTCTTACCGAGGCGAGGAAGTCGCTGTTGAGCGCAACGGCCGAACCCGCGAGAATATGTTCATAAAGATTCTGACCTATTATACTAAGGTCGGTGCTGTCAAGAATTTTATCTGCCCAGGAATAAATAATCTCCTCGTGTGATTTCATTTCGTGTACGAGGCTGTACAGCTTAGCGGCAGTCTTTCGGTAGCTTAAATCGGTTTCCGAGCGACAGCCGCACGACTCCGAAATCGTAAGTTCATAGGATTCCTCTGTATTATACGGTTCGGCGTGGTTTTCAACAGCGTCGCGGATAATTTCGTAGCAAAGCTTCGCAAGTCCCGAAAGGTTTCGGGCACACGTCGTAATTCTGGGGGTATGGTAAGCTACGCTCGTAAGTCCGTCGAAGCCTGTAACTATTATATCTTCGGGCACTCTTATTCCATACCGCGCAAGCTGGTCGCAAACGGCGACCGCCATAGAATCGTTAGCGCAGATAAAAGCGTGCGGGAGATTTTTTTCCGTTACGAGCTTATCAATTATCTTAAAAACAGGGATCTCCCAATAATCACCGTAAAAAACATTTTTTTCGTCATACGTAAGTCCGTGTTCTTCGACTGTTTCGCGGAACCATCTTAAACGGTTTTCCGAATCCCTTTCGCCCGTAATGCCTGCAATAAAATACGGTCTTTTTACGTTGTGGTACTCGATAACATGGCTTACAAGATTTCTAAAGGCAGCCTCAGGGTTCGGCATTATCGAAAAGCAGCCCTCGTGAGTATCATTAAGCATAAGAACGGGGATCATTCTCTTCCGCGCTTCTTCTACTATACGTTCGACAAGCTCCGGATTATAAAACCGCCTTCCGTCCATAACGATAACGTCAAGCACATCAAAATTTATCATTTTATAAATAGAGCATGCGCCAACGTCGTACTCGTCGCCGCGGTAATAGTCATAAAAGCTGTTAAACACAAGTAAACGGTAATCGTTAAATGATGTACAGCGATAAAGCTCCTGAAGAAATTCCGAACAAAACTCATCGTGGATCTTGGTCGTGCAAACTCCTATAAGCTTATATTTCCCTACCATAATACTACTCCGCCTTTCGTAAGGTTGGGTAGGTTCATAAAAACCTACAATATCATTCCTAATTAGTATACCATAAATTGTAATATTTGTCAATTGCAGATTTCAACAAATGTACAAAACTATTGCAAAAATGTCAAAAATATGCTATACTGTAATAAACAAAAGTTCGGGAGGGAAAGATATGATAAACTCAAAAGAATGGGACTGGAACGCGGTTGAACGGGAAGCATGGCTTACGCCGTCGGAGGAAAGCTATTACTACGCGGAAAAATGGCGGCGCGAGAACAGGCGCAGACTGCTCGACCTCGGCTGTGGGCTTGGACGACACTCGATTTTCTTCAGCGAAAAAGGTTTCGACGTTTCCGCCTGTGACCTTTCGGAATGCGGCGTTGAACATCTGCGCAGCTGGCAGAAGGAAAACGGCGTTTCTTTCCCGACAGCCGTCTGCGATATGAAAAAGCTGCCCTACGAGGACGGCTCGTTCGACTGCATTTACGCTTACCACGTTTTATCACACGCGGATACAGAGGGGTTTAAACAGACTCTTTCCGAGGTCCACAGGGTTCTGCGTGCGGGCGGGGAGATCTTCTTCGACCTCTGCTCAAAGGATTCGTGGAGCTTTACAAGATCAGGCTATCCGCGGATTGATGAAAATTCGCTGCGCTTTGTCGGCGGGATTGAGGACGGTATACCGCACTTCTTTGTGGACCGCGAGGATATTGATAAGCTTATGGACGGCTTTGCACTTAATAAAGTACGTCATATTTTCGACCTTGATACGCCGCTTTCACGCGGCGGCGGAACGCACTACTTTATCGAAGCAGATAAGGCTTAAGGAGTATTTTATGGCAGAAAAACGTTACAGCACGGTAAAAAGTCCCGCAAGTATATCTGCGCAGCTCGAAAAGCTGAAAAGCCGCGGCTGTATAATCGAGGACGAAAAAGAAGCAGCTTTTGTGCTTTCAAATATCAATTATTACCGCCTTGTGCATTATTTCGAGGTTTTTCTTGAAAATAAGCATAAATACCGCGAGGGAACGACCTTTGAAACGGTTATGAGGATTTACGATTTCGACAGGCTCCTGCGCTCACTGCTGTTAGCCGCGCTTGAGGAAGTTGAAATTTCTCTTCGCGCTCACGTTTCTAACTACCACGCGATGAAATACGGCGCGCTCGGCTATTTGAACGAGTCGAGCTTTGACGTTCGCCATAATCATAAGCAGTTCCTGAAAAAAATCGAGCGAATGATCGAAAGTAACAACGGCGAAGCACTGGTAACTCACCATATCAACAAATACGGCGCGTTCCCGCTCTGGGTTATTATGGAACTGTTCAGCTTTGGTGCGCTCAACAACTTCTTCTCCGACCTTTCCCAGGAGGACAAGCGCGCCATTTCCGAGGCTGCGTTCGGTTTGCCGTGGCGTTACGCGGAGAACTGGCTCCAGCGGCTCTCCGATCTGCGTAACTGCTGCGCGCACTATAACCGTCTTTACGCAAACGTTATGGACGAGATTCCGAAGCAGCCGCCCGAACCGAATTGCCGCTTTTCAAACACGCTTTTTGATTATATGCTGATTCTGAAGCGGCTTTATCCGCGCCCGCAGATGTGGAATTTTATGTTTATGGCGCGGCTGGAAATGCTCATAGCTGAATATGGAAGCGCGATCGAGCTGAAACATCTGGGTTTCCCGGAGGATTGGCGGGAAAAGCTGGGCGGAAGCTTCTGGGTGAATGAGCAATGAATAATGAAAGTATCGGTATCGCCGGCGACCTGAAAATTTGTTAAAAGCAAAGGCTGCTGCATAAATAGCGGGAAAATTGCAGCAGAAAACGGGATGCCAAAGGGATCAAATTCCTTTGGCAGGGGTTTGGGGACGGCATTCCCAACCTCTCTTTTTTCTTTTTTTCGATTTAAAAATCCACGCCTTCTCCGTAATAATATCTTAAAATTTCCTCCGCATTTTTACCTTCCCTTGCAAGCGCGTTCGCACCGAACTGGCTTAGTCCCGCGCCATGCCCGTAGCCTTTTGTAACAAATGTAAAAATTCCGTCGCGGTAGGAAACGGTAAAGGCTGTTGAGCGCAAGCCGAGTATACGCCATATATCGCCGCCGGAAAAGAGATTTTCGCCGATCTTTGTTGAAATTACATAACCGTCCTCGTTCGCGTTGAACTCGCTGAACCATTTCGCGTAATCGGCGGGTGTTTCTATGTCGGATTTATACGTGACAAGAGCATATCGAACCTGTTCGGCGGGAATTTCATTTGAACATTCAAAATTAACGTAGGTCTTGTCGGAAAAGCTGTCCGCGGGCTTCAGATACGGAAAATCCCGTCCCCACACGCCGTAACCCGAACAGGTTCTGCCTGCGCTTACGGAGTGGTAGACCGCGTAAATCGGCTCGTTTTCGTAGATTATCGGGTGGGCTTCGCCGTAGCTTGCCGCCTGTTCAAGCGCAGGAAGATACCGCGTGTAATCCTCGCCGTATTCCTGTTCGCATTTTTCGGGTGTGAAAAATGGCTGGCAGGTTTTCGGGTCGTCGGAAAGCTGTAATTCGGGATCATCATAAAAAAGACGGAGCGCATACGTGTACGCGGCGGCAGCCTGTGCGTTAAGCGCCTCCTGCTCGTAATCAAGCGGGATCTGCGCGGCAAGGCAGCCGACGAGGTATTCGTGCGCGGTAACCGTTACCGCCTCGCCCGTTTCGGTTATGATGATAGTCGCCGCTTCGGGAAATTCAGCCGTGCGCGCCGAGGCAGAGCCTGTCCCTAAAAAAGGGAGAAAAATACAAGCCGCCGCGTAAAAAAATGCAATAAATAGTCTGTCTTTCATTTCCGTTATCCTTTCAAGTTTTTTATAATTATATTGACTTAAACGGAAAAATATACTATAATAAGAGGTAGCGTATTCATCTGGAATACAGAAAGGACATTTACTATGAAAAAAGGACTACCTATTTTAGTTGCAACCCTTCTCGGCGCGTTTGCCTGTGCTGTTATCCGTTTTTTCCAGTATGTTACAATCCTTGATTTTAACACCGGATTTTTTACAAACGGAAGCGAGCTTGCGGGCGGCGCGGTTTATATTGCTTTTGCCGTTTTCGGTGCGGCAGTCGTTTCCCTCGCGATATTCGGCGCAAAGCGCGGCTGGACAGCTTCGACCGCGTCCTCGGACGGGCTTGGCACGAGGGCTTCTCTTGTGCAGGGCGTATGCTGGCTCGCAGCGGCGGTCATACTCTGTTTAGGGCTATTCGGCGAGAGCGGATTTACCGTTATTTACAGCGCGTTATCCGCGGCGATATTCGCAATAGTCGGACTTCTTCTTCTTAAAAACACTGTTCCCCCGCAGGCTTCGGGGATTTTAAACCTCATTCCCTCACTCCTGCTTTTCATTAAGCTTACGCTTCTTTTCAGAGATGATATGGTTATAAAAAACCATTCCGAAAATCTTATCCTCCTGCTCGGCTACATCTGCGGCGTACTTTTCCTTTCATCGGCTGCGAGGTTTTTCGCGCGCCTTGAAGGTAAGCACACCCGCCTTCGTGAGCTTATTACAGCCGTTCTTACCGCCCTTTTTACCCTTACGCACGTTCTTGCGAAGGTGATGGGTATGCTGTTCGGCGGCGTGCTTACAGCGGGAATGAGCGGGATAGATCCGACAGCCGCTGCTCTTGCTGTTATTTCGGTTGGCTGGCTTATAACAGTATGCTGCTTTAAACAGGAAAAACCGCTGGAGTTTTTCGACCTTGATGAAACGGAGAAGAATGTTGAAAAAAGCTAAAATTGCATTTTTTCTCGCGTTGCTTCTCATAGCGGGTGGCTGCTCAGCCTCGGTTGAAAACCTGTTAAGCCCGCCGAAGCTTGACGAGGAGCAGTCCGCGATATATAACGCGCTTAAAAACAGTATGGGCGGGGATATCCATTTGAAATATCCGAAAAGCGGTCAGTACCGAAGCGCGTTTGTCGTTCAGAATATTGACGATGAGGAAACGGAAGAAGCTATCGTTTTCTATGAAGCGTCGAATGTTTCGGACGGCGGCTCGTCGCTGCGGCTAAACTTTCTTGATAAGGAAAACGGGGACTGGGTTTCGGTATACGACTTTGCCGCGTTAGGAAGCGAGGTCGAGCGCGTTCGATTCGCTAACCTCGGAGATGGCGGAATAAGCATAATCATAACATATACGATCCAGAACTCGTCAGACAGTGCGACAAGCGTTTTGCGCTACGAAAACGGCGCGCCGACGGAGGTGTATAAAAGCCGCCACGTCTATATGAATTTAATTGACATCAACGACGACGGCGCGGACGAGATGTTCCTTATAAACAGCGATAAAACGAGCGGGATCGCTGCCGCGTACCTTCTCGGCTGGACAGACGAAGGCTTTTCTGCGCTTTCCTCGGCGCCGCTCGGCGGGGGCTTTTCGAGCTGCAGAAATGTTCTGCTAGGACAGTGCGACGATGACGGCTACCGTGCTATTTTTATCGACTGTGCGCTTTCAGACGGAACGTTCGGAACGCATGCACTTGTGTGCTTTGACAGGCGGATCGCCGCGGTAGAGGGACTTTCCGACTTTATAAGCCGCCGCACCAACACCTATACCCCTGATATTGTTTCGCAGGATATCGACGGTGACGGGATCGTCGAGATTCCCTCGACAGTCGTTTTTCCGGGATACGAAAACCTTACCCGTCCCGAGCAGGTCAATATGACTACATGGTATCAGATAGAAGCAAAAGGCTATCAGGTCCGCCAGGATAAGCTGTCATATATAAGCACGCGCGGCGATTACGCGCTGTTTATCCCGACGCGCTGGGAGGGAAGAATAACAGCTGATGTTTCAATTTCGGAATCGACGGTAACCTTCAGCGGCTACAACAGCCGTTTTCACGTAAAAGGCAGTGAACTTCTTTCGATACGCTCGCTCCCGACAGGCAGCGATACCCCTGAGGGCTACACGTTCTATGCGAAAAGCGAAACCAGCGGTTACAGCTTTTACGTAAAAAAATCGTCCGACTCCTTTGCACTGACGGACGCAGAGCTTTCGGACTGTTTCAGAGTAATATCATAGGTGGTGAAGAAATGAAAACAAGGCGAGTACTGGTGTGTGAAGATGAAGAGGCTATCCGTGACTTCGTTGTGATTCATCTGAAGCGTTCAGGCTACGAGGTGTTTGACGTTGATTGCGGCGAAAAGGCGGTTGACGCCTGGAACAGGGGATTAAGGTTCGATGTTGCGCTGCTAGACATAATGATGCCGGGGATTGACGGCTGTCAGGTCTGCCGCTTTCTGCGCGAACGAAGCAGCACGATCGGGATAATAATGCTCTCGGCGAAAACGCAGGAGATGGATAAGGTGAACTGCCTTATGATGGGTGCGGACGACTACGTTACAAAACCGTTTTCACCCTCTGAGCTTGTCGCAAGAGTTGACGCGATCTATCGCCGCGTAAGTATGACAATACCCGATTCGGAGGCGGTTTCTACCGTTGACAGCGGTCCGTTCCATATCGACAGGAAAAGCCATGTCGTATACAAAAACGGCGTAAATCTTGAACTTACGCAGATGGAGTTTAACGTACTTGATTATTTTATACGGCATAAGGGCGACGCTATCGACCGTGAAACGCTTTTACGGCAAATCTGGGGAGAGAGCTATTACGGCGACGAAAAAATCGTTGACGTAAATATACGGCGGCTTAGAATGAAAATCGAGGACGACCCCTCAAACCCCGAATTTATCCGCACCGTATGGGGCTTCGGGTATATCTGGGGCAGCGAGAATAAAGGCGACGAATGAGATAAACGGTAAAAAAGGCGGACGAGAACCGTCCGCCGCAGCTTGTTGAAAACCTGTTTTGGAGAGTATAGTGTCGTTTTGCAAGATTATCGACCTGATAGATCGGTGCAATTTGCAGCAAAAAATGGGATTCCAAAGGGAATAATTCCCTTTGGCAGGGGTTTGGGGACGGCGTCCCCAATTTCTATTTTTCTCTCTTTTCGTCTTTTTCGACAGTCTGAGGCGGACGAGAACCGTCCGCCGATAATTATTCTCCCGCCATCGCAGCAATGTTGCGCCGCATTATTGAAATATAGGTTTCGCCTGCCGCCAGATCCGCGTCCGACAGGGTATGGCAGGAATGCATAAGCTGCGTTTTTGCGCCTGCCGCTTCGGCAATAGTATCCGCAACCTTCTGCGTTGAAAACTCAATGTAATAAATCACGCCGACGTTTTCGCTTTTAGCTGTTTCAATCAGCGAGGCAAGCCGTGCCGCGCTCGGCTCGGCTTCCGAGGAACAGCCCGAAAACGCCGCGTAATACTCTATCCCGTAATCCCGCGCCATATATCTGAACGGGAAACGGTCGCCGAAAATAAGCGGCTTTTCCAGTTTTCCGGCTGCTTCCGTAAGCCCGCGGTCAAGCTCAGTAAGCTCCGCGGTGTACGCTTCAAGACCCGCGCGGTATTTTTCTGCGTTTTCGGGGTCGGCTTCACAAAGCGCTTCGGCAATGCCGTTCGAGATGAGTATTGCGTTTTTCGGCGATGTCCATACGTGCTCGTCAAGCTCGTCGTGAACGTGGTCGTGTTCTTCTTTTTCATGGTCGTCTTCGTCGTGTTCAGCTTCAACAGGCTCGACAAAATCCATCATTCTGACGATTTTCAAGCTCTCTGCGCTCTCGGTGAGCGAATCGACCCATGCGTCGCTCTCACCGCCCGTGCAGATCAAAATATCCGCCTCGGAAAGCTGAACCATTTCACGCGCGGTCGGCTCGTAGGAATGGCTGTCCTGCCCGCCCGAAAGGAGCATTGTCGGGGTTATATCTCCGCCCGAAATCTGCCGCACAAAATCATACGGCGGGAAATTCGTGGTGATGATATCAAGTCCCTCGCTCTGCGGCTTTTCGGCGCTGCAACCGCATATTGCAGAAAGAATGGCTGCCGAAATAAGCGCGGCTGTGAAATTTTTTATGTATTTTTTCATTTTTAGCACTTCCTTGAATTTGAAATTGATAATCGGTTTCATTTTTAACGCCGAGTGCTATTATACCATATTTTTTAAGAAAAATCAAGAGCAATAAGAAAGGAATGATATTTCTTGCGAAAACTACTGAAATACCTGACGGGGAATTATCTGAAAGAAACGATTTTAAGCCCGCTGTTCAAGATGCTAGAGGCGCTTCTGGAGCTGTTTGTGCCTATTGTCGTTGCGGCGATAATTGATAATGGTATCGCGGGCGGCGACACGGGGTATGTCGTAAAAATGTGTCTTATACTGGGCGGACTGGGACTTGCGGGGCTTGCATTTTCGATTACCGCGCAGTATTTCGCTGCAAAGGCGGCGGCAGGGTTTGCACGGCAGGTAAGTCACGCGCTTTTCGCGCATATACAGACTCTCTCGTACAGCGACCTTGACGAGCTTGGAACCTCGGCGCTTATAACGAGAATGACGGGCGATCTGAATCAGGTACAATCGGGTGTAAATATGACGCTAAGACTGCTGCTGCGTTCGCCGTTCGTGGTTTTCGGAGCGATGATAATGGCGTTTACGATCGACGTTCCCTCCGCGCTTGTTTTCGCGGGCGCGATACCTGTTTTGTCCATAGTTGTTTTCGGTATTATGCTTATTACAATTCCGATGTACAACAAGGTTCGCGGGCAGCTTGACAAGGTTCTTGGAAAAACGCGCGAGAACCTTACGGGCGTGCGTGTAATCCGCGCTTTTCGCAAGGAAAAAGATGAGATAAATGAATTTGAGAGCTGCAATGACGCGCTTACCGTCGGGCAGAAGGCGGCGGGGAGAATTTCCGCGCTGATGAACCCGCTCACGTTCGTGATAATCAACGCAGCGATTATCCTGCTGATTTACGTGGGTGCGATCCGCGTTGACGCGGGCGTGCTTACGCAGGGCGCGGTGGTCGCGCTTTACAATTATATGTCGCAGATACTTGTCGAGCTGATCAAGCTTGCGAATCTGATAATAAATATAACGAAATCAGTTGCCTGCGGAAGAAGAATACAGTCTGCGCTGGAGAGCGGGACGAAAACGCAGTGCGGTGTTGAAGAAAACGGCTTTAGCGGCTATCTTTACGCGGTCGAGTTCCGCCACGCTTCGCTTAAGTACCGCGGCGGCTCAGAGAACTCGCTGACGGATATAGATTTTGCCGCTGAACAGGGCAGCACGGTCGGCATTATCGGCGGTACGGGTTCGGGCAAAACCTCTCTGGTGAATATGATAGGTCGTTTTTACGACGCAAGCGAGGGCGGAGTTTACGTTGACGGGCTGAATGTAAAGGATTATAGGCTTCCTGCGCTGCGTGAAAAGATCGCGATTGTTCCTCAGAAGGCGGTTCTTTTTAAGGGCAGTATCCGTGAAAACCTGCTCTGGGGAAATGAAAATGCGACTGACGAGGAGATTTTCGCTGCACTTGAGCTGGCGCAGGCGCGAGAAATTGTCGAAAAGAAAGACGGCGGGCTTGACAGCGAAATTGAGCAGGGCGGACGAAACCTTTCGGGCGGTCAGCGGCAGCGCCTTACCATTGCGCGCGCTCTCGTGAAAAAGCCTGAAATCCTTATACTTGACGACAGTGCTTCCGCGCTTGACTTTGCGACTGACGCGGCTTTGCGAAAGGCTTTGAAAACGCTGAAAAACACAACGGTTTTCATTGTTTCGCAGAGAACGTCCTCGATACGTCACGCCGATAAAATCGTTGTACTTGACGACGGCGAGGCTGTCGGAACGGGAACGCACGAGGAGCTGCTGAAAAGCTGTCCCGTATACCGCGAAATTCACGAATCTCAGCTCAGCAGCAAGGAACTTGAAAAGGGAGGCGAGGCTGTATGAAAAACGCGTCAACGCTGAAAAAAGTGTTAAAATATATACGCCGATACGTCTTCTGGCTGATTTTATCGGTTCTGCTTGCGGCGGCGACTGTTGCGGGAACGCTTTATATTCCGATCATCGCGGGCAACGCCATTGACTGCATTGTCGAGGGCGGGGTTGATTTTGCGGCAATTTTCCCGCTTCTTATCGAGGCGGGGGTTATTGCGGGAGCAACCGCGCTTTTGCAGTGGCTGATGAACGCAATAAACAACAAAATTACGTTTCAGGTTGTGCGCGACCTCAGAAGCGCGGCGTTCCGAAGAATCGAGGAGCTTCCGCTGAGCTATCTTGATGCGCACCCGTCGGGGGACATTGTGAGCCGTGTTATTGCGGACGCTGACCAGTTTGCGGACGGGTTACTGATGGGATTTACGCAGCTTTTTTCGGGAATTGTGACGATACTGGGAACGCTTGTTTTCATGCTGAGCATAAACCCTTGGATAACGCTGGTTGTGGTTGTGCTTACGCCTGTTTCGCTTTTCACGGCGAAATTCATAGCGAAGCGGACCTATAAGCTGTTCCGTCTGCAAAGCGAAACGCGCGGCGAGCAGACGGCGTTCATAGACGAGATGATAGGTAATCAGAAGGTTGTTTCAGCCTTTGCACATGAGCAGACGGCGCTGGAGCAGTTTGACGAGATAAACGAGCGGCTTGAAACATATTCGCGGCGGGCGACGTTTTACTCCTCTCTGGTCAATCCGACAACCCGTTTTATAAACAGCCTTGTTTACGCGGGGGTAGGACTTGCGGGAGCGATTGCGGCGATAAACGGCAGCATAACAGTCGGCGCGCTTTCCTGCTTTTTAAGCTATGCGAACCAGTACACGAAGCCGTTCAACGAGATTTCGGGTGTAATTACCGAGCTTCAGAATGCGCTTGCGTGCGCGGGACGGCTTATTGAGCTGATTGAAGAACCTGCACAGGAAAGCGACGAGAATAACGCAGTTCTGACGGCTGTTAAGGGAAATGTCACGATGGAGAACGTCAGCTTTTCGTATCTTCCTGAGCAGAAGCTTATTGAAAAGCTTGATCTTTCGGTTAAGGCGGGGCAGAAAATCGCGGTTGTCGGACCCACGGGCTGCGGAAAAACCACGCTCATCAATCTTCTTATGCGGTTTTACGACGTAACGGGCGGAAGAATAACGGTTGAAGGGCAGGACGTGCGGGAGGTAACGCGCGACAGCCTGCGCTCGGCGTACGGAATGGTTTTACAGGAAACGTGGCTCAAATCGGGTACGATACGCGAAAACATTGTGATGGGGAAACCCGAAGCTACTGACGAAGAGGTCATATCGGCGGCTAAGGCTGCGCACGCGCACGGTTTTATAAAGCGACTTCCGAACGGATACGACACTGTTATCGGTGAGGACGGCGGCAGCCTTTCACAGGGGCAGAAGCAGCTGCTTTGCATAACCCGAATAATGCTTTGCCTGCCGCCTATGCTGATACTTGACGAAGCCACCTCGTCGATTGACACGCGAACGGAGCTGAAAATCCAGGACGGCTTCACGAAGCTGATGAAGGGGCGGACGAGTTTTATTGTTGCTCACCGACTTTCGACAATTCGTGACGCGGACGTTATTCTTGTAATGAAAGACGGGAATATAATCGAGCAAGGAAATCACGAGGAGCTGCTGGAACGCGGCGGATTTTACGCAACGCTGTACAACAGTCAATTTGCGGAGGTGTAACACATTCCGCAAATGACCAGGCGGCGGGGCGCGGCGTCAGTCGGGGTCAGACAGGGAAGAAAGCTTTTTAAAGCCGCGGGCAGCTCCGACGGAGGGCGTAATGCTTATAGCATTACGCCCTCACGGAGGAGCTGCCATATGAACCAAAGCTATACGATTAGCCGAGGAAATCCGAAAAGAAGCGCACTTAGCTGAAGCGGCTTTTGCGACCGCCTGTGGGGAAGATCTAAGCCACCCGTCGGCGGTCGCCGCGGCTTTCTCCATCCTCGTCTTATCCCGCACATCGGCTAAAGCCGCGGCTATGGGATATTGCGTATTTGTGGTTTGCCTTTTCGCTTATGCAAGCCGTAAATCAATAACCGGGCAGCCGACTGCTCATAAAAGCAAAATTGCCGCACATCATTGATGTGCGGCAATTGTCGTGTTGATGGGTAATCAGAGCTTGTCGGCAGCGCTGAAATCAAACGTGTCAACAGAGATGCTGTCCGCGCTGTCGAAAGAAAGCGAGTCGATTTCGTCGGCAGCTTCGGTGATTTCGTCAACAGCTTCCTCGATCGGCGCCTCAATTTCTTCAAGCCCGGTCGCAGCTTCAAATTTAAGGGCAGAAGTTGTTTCAGGCTCTGCTGTATCAGCAGCGTCGGGTAATTCAGATTCCTCGGCAGCCTCGTCAGATTCAGCCGCTTCGGTAATTTCTTCTATCTCAGCAGCCTCGGATTCGTCGGAAATATCAGCCTCGGCTGGGTCAATAACCTCGTCCTCAGCTTCGCCTGCGCCGGTGTTTATCGACGTAACCATATTCTTCAGGTTTTCAATTTCGCCTTTTAAAGCTTCGCCCTTGTCCTTAGCGAAATTAACCGCCTTGTCCTTTGTTTCAATTACGGTTTCCTTAGCGGTGTTTACAGTATCCTCGCCCTTGGTAACCATATCGGTATTGATGATCTCATCAATGCCCTCCTTGAACTTTTCGGTCCCCGTCTTTATCGCGCCAACTGCAAAAAGAGAAGCCTTCTGGAGCTTTTCCTTCGGCGTAGAATGACGTTCCTCAACAAAAACCTCAGGTTCAATGTAGTTTTCCTCGTCAGCCTTCTTCTTCTCGAAAACTTTTTTGCCGACGTAGTAGCCAACGCCCGCAAGAGCTGCAAGACCAACGATTGCAGAAAATTTACCCATTTTAATTCATTCCTTTCAGATTTTTCAATTTACAATTTTTTCAGCTGTTACTATTATATAATATTTTTGAACATTTGTAAAGGGATTTTTCAGAAAATTTCCAAAATTTTATTACCTCGCGAGAGGTATCGCCTCCGTGTAAAAAATCGGGAAGCCCTGCGATGAAAATTTTTCTTCGTATTCCGTAATAATATTCCCTTCAATCTTGCTGTTATGCAAATCAAACGAAATATTCCGCAGGCGGAAGCCGTTGTCGGAATAGCTGTTCAGCGAAAATTCAAAAAACGGAGAGTTGTCGGTTTTCTGGATAATGTACCCGTTTTCGGTCAGTATGTTCCGATAAATCGAGAGAAACCGCTCGTGGGTAAGGCGGTGCTTTGCGTAGGTGTTTTTGGGGAAGGGACAGCTGAAGTTCAGGTAGATCCTCTCAACGCTTTTCGGCTCGAACACCTTTTCAAGATATTCCGCCATTCCCATTATGTATTTCAGGTTTTTCAGCCCGCCCGCGCTCGTGCGCTCCATAGCCGTGACCAGCACGTTCACGTTCTGCTCGATCGCGACAAAGTTTACGTCAGGATTCCTGCGGGCGATTTCCTCGGCGAACTGACCCTTGCCGCAGCCGATTTCGAGGTGAATGGGGTTGCTGTTCCCGAACACTTTTTCGGCGGTGATTATTTCGGGCGGGTTTACTCCCCGCTGTTCCGAAGCGTAATCCTGTAACCAGCCGAGATTTACCGCCGCGCAGGCTTCAAGCCGCTCGTCAAGGTGCTTCTTTTTTCTCATTCTCATATGTTTATTTTCCTTTGGAATAGTAATATTCGGCAAGCTTGTGCGCCGTGCCGCCCTTTCTGAGGGTATTTACCGCTTCTTCGGGCGAAACCCACTTTGCCTCTTCAACCTCGCCTGAAAGCGTAAAATCAGCCTTTTTCACTTTACAGATAAACCCGAACATAAGGTTGTCGCGCGGTTCATAATAGCTGCTGAATGCAAAATCAAGCGAATTTACAAAAAGTCCTGTTTCTTCTCTCACTTCGCGTAAGGCTGCTTCTTCTGCGTTTTCTCCGACTTGTATAAATCCCGCAACAAGTACAAACCGAGGCTGTCCGTAGCTTTGCTTTATAAGCAGAACCTCGCCAAGCTCGTTCACGCAAAGGCAAATGACGCAGGGGTAAGAAAAGCTGAACCACGGTCGCTGGCAGTTATCGCAAAACGGCACAAGCCCTTCGTCGCCTATGGCTTTTTCGCCAAGCTTCTCCCCGCAGCTCGGACAATACTCAAATCTCATCTGAACAAATGTTATTTGAAGCTATACTCCGAAAAATCGAAGGTAGCGAAATAATCCTGCGGGGTTTCAGCGCGGCGGATAAGTTTGAAGCTTCCGTCCTCTTTAAGGAGAATTTCCGCCGAGCGAAGCTTTCCGTTGTAGTTGTAGCCCATTGAGAAGCCATGCGCGCCCGTGTCGTGAATATAAATAATGTCGCCCATCTCGATTTTCGGGAGCTGTCTGTCCTTAGCGAATTTATCGCAGTTTTCACAAAGTCCGCCTACCACGTCGTAGGTGTGGTCGCAGGGCAGATTTTCCTTGCCCATAACGGTGATGTGGTGGTAAGAGCCGTAAACCGCGGGGCGCATAAGGTTAGCCGCGCAGGCGTCTACGCCGATATATTCCTTATAAATGTGCTTTTCGCGGATAGCTGTTGTAACAAGCGCGCCGTAGGGAGCGAGCATAAAGCGTCCGCACTCGGTGTAAATCGCAACGTCGCCCATTCCTGCGGGTACAAGCACCTTTTCGTAAGCTTCTTTCACCTTTCTGCCGATTTCGAGAATGTCGTTCTGCTTGTCGGCGGGGGTGTAGTCAACTCCTACGCCGCCCGAAAGGTTGATAAAGCTGAGCTTAACGCCTGTTTTCTCCTTTATTTCAACAGCTGCCTTAAACATAATTTCCGCTAAAACGGGGTAGTAGTCGTTGGTTAAGGTGTTGCTTGCGAGGAAGGAGTGCATACCGAAGCGTTTTGCGCCCTTTTCCTTTAAAATGCGGTATCCCTCGATAAGCTGCTCATGCGTAAAGCCGTATTTTGCGTCCTTTGGGGTGTCCATAACGTTGCCCGTTTCGCTTGTCTTGAACTCTCCGCCGGGATTGTATCGGCAGCAGATCGTTTCGGGGATTCCCGTAAGCTTATCGAGAATGTCAATATGTGTAAAATCGTCGAGGTTGATTATCGCGCCAAGCTCGTAAGCTTTTTTAAAGTCAGCGTCGGGGGTTTCGTTTGAGCTGAACATAATATCGTGCTGCTTTGCGCCGACCTTATCGGAAAGCATAAGCTCGGTATAGCTGGAGCAGTCGAAGCCGCAGCCCTCCTCCATAAGGATTTTCATAATAAACGGGTTCGGGGTAGCCTTAACTGCGAAATACTCACGGAAGCCATTGTTCCAGGAGAAAGCCTCCTTAAAACGGCGGGCGTTTTCGCGGATACCTTTTTCGTCGTAGAGGTGGAACGGGGTAGGGTACTGTGCAATGATTTCTTCAAGCTTTTCCTTTGTGGTAAACGGTTTTTTCATCTTTTTCTCTCCTTCTTTATACGTTCATATATTTTGCAAGAAACTTGATTGAAAGGCTGATCCACGTTTTGCAGTCGTCCTTAAAGAACATATCGTGCCAGCCCGTGACCTTATCGCAGGTGGAAAGTCCGTGCGGCCCCTCGTCGAACATATGAAGCTCACAGGGAACGTTGTTGGAAACGCACGCGCGTGCCATTACAAGGCTGTTATGGGCAGGTACGCAGTCATCGTTCGCCGTACACCAGAGGAAAACGGGCGGTGTTTTCGGCGTAACGCGGTTTTCGAGCGACAGCCGCGAAAGGTCGGCGTGAGAAGCGTTCTCTCCGAGCAGCACCTTGAACGAACCTTCGTGCGGGGCGGTGATCCCGCTTATTACGGGGTAGCAGAGAATTGCCGCATTAGGACGAATATCTTCGGGTGTGCAGCCGATAGCTTCGGTTATCGCCTTGTCGCCCCACATTGTCGCCAGACAACCTGCGAGGTGTCCACCCGCGCTTGCGCCGAGAACGGCGATTTTATCCTTGTCTATACCAAATTCGTCAGCTCTTGCGCGGATTTTGTACATAGCGTAAGCGGCGTTTATGAATGCTGCGGGGTATTTTTTATTGCAGGTGTAATAAAGTACAAACGCGTTATAGCCCTCGGCGGTGTAGCGCATCGCGATCGGCTCAGCCTCGCGTTCGGAGCAGTATTCGTAGCCGCCGCCGGGGAAAATCAAGACAGCGGGACGTTTTTTACACCATTCAAGGCTCTCGACCTGTCCTAAAAGATAGGCTTTAATATAAACTGTTTTTTCGTTATTTAAGTAAAATGTTTTAATATTCATAAGCGCGCGTCCTTTCTTTTGATGCATATACACATATTATAGCACAACGAGGCTTAATTTTCAATAAATTTTAAAAATTAGCGGAAAATTTTTAAAAACCCCTTTTCTTTTGAGGGAAAATGTTATATAATAGTATAGAATGAGTATTTTTACCCTGACCGGGTACATTTGACGGATTAGTTATCAAGGAAGGAATGGTAAGTGCATGGATAAGCTAAGGGTACAGGTAAATGGCCGCGGCTATTATCTTAAAACCGACAACGCCGAGGAGGTTCTCTCCTTTGCGAAAACCTTTGAGGATAAGATTTTATATATTACAACAAAAATGCCCGGCATAAGCGAAGCCGAGGCTACTGCGCTTTCCGCTCTGCTTATAATGGGCGATTCGCTTAAAAAGAAGCGCAGCGATGAGGACGAGCTGCTTATTGACGAGCTTACAGGAAAGACGGAGATCCTCCAGGAGCGTATTGAAGAACTCGAACGCCAGCTTATTGTCCGCAGCGAAGCCGAAGCGCAGCTTAAATCGGAAGCCGCAGCGCTTGAAGAACGTGCAAATGAGCTTGCAAGACAGCTTGCCGGTGTTCAGGAAGAGAGTAAGGCATTAAGCGAACAGTGCAGCGACAGCGAAACGACTATTGCCGACGTAAAATCCGCGCTTTCGTCCGCGAACAAGATCATAGCTCAGCTCAACACCGAAAAGCTTACCGAGGTAGCGGCAAATGAAGCGCTGCGAAACGAGCTTGACGCGGCGCAGGGACGGCTTGAGGCGGCGACAAAGACGATAGCCGAACTTAACGGAAGGCTTACTAAAATGGAAATACATAGCTCTGTAAACGAGGACGGAATGCCTGTTCCCGAAGAACTTAAAAAGCTCCGCGCCGAAAAGGAGGACCTCGAAATTGAGCTTGCTATCGCGAACGAGGAGAAGGAAAAGCTGCGCGCGGCGGCGGAAAAGCCTGCTGTGGAAAATGCCGACCTCGACAGGACGATCGCGGAATATGAAAAGAAAATCCGCGCGTTAGAGGCGCGCAGCGGAGAAATGGATAAACTCCGCACTATTCTCGCGGAAACGGAGCAGGCCGTTCGCCAGAAATGTGACGAAAAGGACGCGGAAAACGATAAATTACGTAAGATACTGAAAAATTACGAAAGCTCCTACGGCGTTGTAATGTCGAAAAAAGAGGAAGAAATTATGGAGCTTCAGGCAGAGGTTGAGCAGCTTAAGGAGCAGCTCGGAGCGGCGGGCGAAAAGCTCAACGCTGATTACGTCCAGACGACGTTCGGGTCATGATCGAGATTTTAGCGCCGTGCGGCGGCGAGGACTGTCTTCCCGCCGCACTTAATACGGGAGCAGACGCGGTTTACTTAGGTACAACCGCTTTTTCTGCGAGAAAAAATGCAAAGAATTTCACGCCCGAGCGGGTCGGCGAGGTTGTCCGCCTCTGTCACGCTTCGGGCGTTAAGGTTCACGTTACGATGAACACGCTCATTTTCGACGACGAGCTTAACGAGGCGGTCAGAATAGCCGAGCAGCTCTATGAAGCGGGCGTTGACGCGCTTATTGTGCAGGATATCGGGCTTGCGGGACGGCTTCGCAGTGCCGTACCCGGAATGCCGCTGCACGCCTCCACGCAGATGACGATAAATTCGGCTTCGGGCGCGGAGTTTGCACGAAAAATGGGGTTCAGCCGCGTTGTTCTGGCGCGGGAGATGTCGTATAAAGAAATTTTAGAGGTGGTCAGAAACGTCGATGTCGAAACCGAGGTTTTTGTTCACGGCGCGCTTTGCGTGTGCCTTAGCGGTCAGTGCCTTATGAGTGCAATGTACGGCGGAAGAAGCGGCAATCGCGGGCTTTGCGCGCAGCCGTGCCGTCTGGATTTTTCCTTTGGTGAAAGGCACAGCGTACTTTCCCTGAAGGATTTGTCGGTTATAAGCCGACTGAAAAAGCTGGACGAGCTTGGGGTTACCTCCGCGAAAATTGAGGGGCGAATGAAGCGTCCCGAATATGTTGCGGCGGCGGTAACGGCTTGCCGGAAGGCGCTTGCGGGGGAAGTTCCCGATATGGAACAGCTTCGGGCTGTTTTTTCGCGCAGCGGCTTTACCGAGAGCTATTTTGACGGCAGTTTACAGGATATGCAGGGTACCCGCACCAAGGAGGACGTAGCTGCCTCGGCGGACGCTCTGAAAGATCTGCAAAGGCTGTACGACAAGCCGTATAAGCGGTTTAAGGCAGATATTCTTGTTACAGTTCTGGCGGGGAAGCCTGTTATTGTTAAGGCTTCGGCGGGCGGTGTACAGGTTGAGTTTGAAACGGGAATTGTTCCCGAAACGGCGCGCAATCGTGAATCCACCGCCGAGGAAATCTGCGGACGTCTTATGAAAATGGGCGGAACTGTCTTTGAAGGGGGGAAAATCGTATGTGAAATTGACGGCGGGCTTATGCTGAGCGCGGCTAATGTGAACGAGATCCGACGGAAAACGCTGGAAAAGCTGTCCGAAAAAATAATTGAACAGCAAAAAAGGTAATTGGAAAAAGGAAAGAGGCTTTTAAAATGAACATTGATATGACGGTCGGGAAACCGTCTAAGGTTTTATGGCGGTTTACGCTTCCGCTTCTGATAAGCGTTGCGTTCCAGCAGTTTTACAATATGGCGGACAGCATTATTGCGGGAAACTTTATTGAAAACGGCGAGAATGCGGTAGCGGCGATCGGCGCGAGTTATCCGATAACTATGCTTTTTATGGCATTTGCGGTCGGCTGTAATTCGGGCTGTTCGGTTATAGTTTCAAATCTTTTCGGAAGCCGGAAATTCGGGCGGCTCCGTACTTCGATCTACACATCGCTTGTTTCGGCGGCGGTTTTAAGCGTTCTGCTTATGTTTATCGGGGTGATTTTCTCGGACAGTCTGCTTAATATGCTTAACACGCCCGCAGCCGTTTTTACGGACGCTAAAATTTATCTCGACATCTACGTTTATGGTGTTCCGTTCCTGTTTTTATACAACGTCTGCAACGGGATCTTCACTGCGCTTGGTGACTCGAAAACCCCGCTCTGGTTTCTGATTGGGTCATCCGTCGGGAACATTATACTTGATATAATCGCGGTTGTCTGTCTTAATATGGGCGTTGCGGGAGTAGCCTGGGCGACTTTTGCGGCGCAGGGTATCGCGGCGGTGCTTGCGATATTTGCTCTTTTCCGACGTGTAAGAAAGATGGAGGGCGACGGCGAGGAATCGCGGGTATTCTCGATGGAAATGCTCGGAAAGATATCAATTATCGCTGTTCCGTCTATTTTACAGCAGTGCTTTATCTCGGTCGGAAACCTGTTTATCCAATGGCTGATAAACGATTACGGTCCGGCGGCGATGGCGGGTTACTCGTCGGCGATAAAGCTGAACACGTTTATCGTGACGTGCATTGTTACGATGTCGAACGGACTTTCGAGCTATGCGGCGCAGAATATCGGCGCGGCGAAGCACGACCGCGTTGTAAGCGGCTTCAAGACCTCGCTTATTATTTCGGCGTCAGTTGCGATACCGGTAACCGTGCTGTATCTGACGCTTGGCGCGCCGTTAGTTAATTTTTTCGTGAACAACCCCGACGGCGACGCGGTTGCGATAGGCTGCCGCTTCCTTACGATCGTGAGTCCGTTTTATGTGGTTATGTCTGTAAAGCTGAGCTGTGACGCTGTATTAAAGGGCGCGGGCGCAGTTGCCTGCTTTGTCATTTCGACATTTACCGACTTGATCCTGCGCGTTGTACTTGCATTTATTTTTTCGGGAACGCTCGGACTCGGCACGGACGGGATATGGTGGTCGTGGCCTGTTGGCTGGGGCATTTCGGCGATACTTTCGATTGCTTTCTACGCTTCGGGGCTATGGAGGAAAAGAAGCGTTAAGGTATAGAAGCTAAAATATGTTCTTGTCATAAAAAGCGCAGACCGCATTTGGATTATTCCTAATGCGGTTTTGTTTCAGTTGTCCTTATTTTAGGACAACATATATGATATAATATAAGTAACGGGAAATCCGTAAATAGCTGAAAGGAGATTTTTAATATGGGACCATTTGATCATTTATGCGGAATCGACTTTAACAATGACGGGGAGGTTGACGACCTGGAGCGCATTACAACGTACAACCTTATCCGAGACGGCGCTGCCGTCGATGATGACGACAGCGACGAATACTTCGGCGGAATAACGATTTCCGACGACGAATGAGTAAGGGACTGCCGCCGCACGGCTTTGTGACGGCGGTATATACAAATCGGGCTGTTGCAGCGTTTGCTGTAACAGTCCGATTTCGTTTTTTATAACTTAGGCAAGATGTCCCCCGCCTCTTAGGCGGCGGGTTCCATTTGCCATTCAGTAGGGGATACAATCCCCTACTGAATGGCAGGTTGGCAAAGCCAACCCTTGCCACGTTAAATGACGGGGCAAGCCCCTTATTGAAATCCATTTTAGTTAATACAGCCCTTACGGGTTTTCGACATAAAGTGTCAATCGTTGATTAAAACGACTTTCTTCATAATAACCGGCTTGATTGGCTTATCGGAGTAGTCGGTTTCGCAGGAGGCAATCTCGTCAACCGCGTCCATTCCCTCGATAACGCGTCCGAAAGCTGCGTAGTTCCCGTCGAGATACGGAGCGTCCTCGTGCATAATGAAGAACTGGCAGCTAGCCGAGTTCGGGTCAGCCGCGCGCGCCATTGAAAGTACTCCGCGCTCGTGCTTTATGTTGTTTACAACGCCGTTTGCGAGAAATTCGCCCTTTATGTGCGTTCCGGAATTGCCTGTTCCGTTACCGTTCGGGCAACCGCCCTGAATCATAAATCCGCTTATAACGCGGTGGAAAGTAAGACCGTCGTAAAAGCCCTTTCCGACAAGCTCCTCAAAATTTTTGACTGTTTCGGGCGCGTCGTTCGGATACAGCTCCAGCTTGATCTTCTTTCCGTTTTCAAGTTCAATTACTACCATTTTTTCGATTCCTTCCTATTATAAATATAACCAGCGCGATTATCCCCGCGCTAAGGAGAATTGTTATAACGATCAGCGGTGTATTTTCGCTGTTTTTTACAGCCGCCGTGTTTTGTGCAGATACCGCGTTAGTTGAAGTCCTCGCGGTTGTTTCGGGAGAGGTTCGGCGCGCAGTCGTTTCGGTCGGCTGATTTCCCGTTGTTGATTCGGGAGATGTCTGGTCCGCAGTCGTTTCGGTCGGCTCGTTCGTCTGTTCAAGCGGCATTGCCTCGAAAAAATTTCTGCGTTCGGCATAATCTGCGCGGTGGTCAAAGGACAAAGCCGCGTCGGTTATATCGAAATACTTTTCGTGCTGGATCGAAGGCGTGAACTCTCCGCCGGAGTAGCGGCCCGCTCCGTCCCAGCAGCTATCGACCCAGACCCAGCGTTCCTGTTCCTTATAATAAAATGCCGTAAATTCGTGGTTCTGAAGTCCGTCCGTAAGCGTTTCATATGTTACCTCGCCGCCCGTGCTTCCGCCCTTTATGTTTATTGCGTCTATTCCCTGTGCCTGTAAAAGCGCGCAGTAAAGGTTTGCGAAGCCTGTGCAGACTGTTCGGCCGTATTTAAGCGTGTTTTCAATTGAAATAGTTTCCTCGGTAACGCTTGTGTTCCGCGCATCATAATCATAGCTTATGTGCGCTGAAACGTATCTGGCAAGAGCGCGTGCCTTATCGTAGTCGCTGTCCAGTCCATCGGTTACCGAGTCGGAAATCCGCCTGATCTGATCCTGGACATCGGCGATATTTTCCGTGCTGCCCGAAGCGGAAAGGTAAAGTCCCGCTGCTGTTGGAACGCAGTCGTGGATCTTATCGAAAACCTCTGCGTTTTTCTCTGCGAGTCCGTTCATCGGGAAATACAGCGCATTACCGTCGAAATATAGCGGGTACGAAAGCTGACGACCCGATGAAAACTTCAACAGCAGGTTATTATTTGTCTGCGAAGCGAGGCAGGTCATTTCCGCCTCAAAGCTCCCGTCCTCGTGGGCGGTAAAGCTGTATGAGGAGAGTACGGCGGGACTTATTGAGATTTCGGAGAGTCTGTCCGAAACGAAATTTCCGCGTGCTGATATTTTATCACCGCTGACCTCGAAAAGCGCGTAGGCGTCGGGATTGAGCGTAGTTCTGAGCAGGTTTGTTTTAGCGGGCTCTGCCTTAGCGAACAGCGGGAAGCTGTTCAAAAACAGGAGCAGGGCGAGAAACCACCCTGCTGTCTGTAATAACGCCTTAGATTTCATCAGAACATCTTCCGAAGCTCGTCCTTATCGGGGCTGTATGTGATTGCGGTTTCTCTTGAAATAACGTCGTCGCGGACGAGTCGCTTTAAGCTCTCGTTCATAGTTCTCATACCTGTTGAAACATTCGACGCCATAACCTGTTCAAGCTGATGAACCTTTTCGGCGCGGATATTATTTGCGGACGCGTCGTTGTTTATGAGGATTTCAAAAGCTGCGGTTCTGCCTCTGTCGGAGTTCTTCATAGGAACGAGCATCTGGGAGATAATACCGCGGAGGTTACCTGAAAGCTGTGAGCGGATCTGGTTCTGGACATCTGACGGGAAAACGTCGATAATACGGTTGATCGTCTGAGCGGCACCTGTTGTATGGAGGGTACCTAAAACGAGGTGTCCTGTTTCAGCGGCGGTAAGGGCGAGCTGGATCGTTTCGTAGTCGCGCATTTCGCCGACAAGGATAACGTCGGGGTTTTCACGCAGACCGCTTCTTAATGCATAATCGAAGCCGGGAACGTCCGTACCGATTTCACGCTGGTGGATTGTTGCAAGCTTAGGAAGGTAGATGTACTCGACGGGGTCCTCGATTGTTAAAATATGGCATGCGCGGTTCTGGTTGATATAGTCAACCATGGTTGCGAGGGTAGTGGATTTACCCGAACCGGTAGGGCCTGTTACAAGTATAAGACCTTTTAACTCCTTAGTAAGGTCGATAGCTGCCTGCGGGAGGCAGATGTCCTTAAAGGAGGGGATATGTTCGTTAAGCAGACGGATAGCCGCCGCGAGTTTTCCGCCGTTCTGGTGGTAGACGTTTACTCTCTGTCGTCCGCCGTTCTGGGCGGTAAATGAAAAGTCGATATCCTCGCCTGCGCCGAGCTTCTTTTCCTGTTCGGCGGAGAGCATAGAGAGAATAGTGCGGCTTACGACTTCCTCGTCCATCCCGTCGAATTTTTTCAGCTCGCCGTTTATACGGATTGATGTAGGCGCGCCAACGGTAAGGTGAATATCGGACGCGTTCTTGCTTCTTGCAAAGTTAATTAACTGGTCGATTGTCATAGCTTTTATCCCTTTCTTGGGCGTATTGACACTAAGCCCTATTTATTTTAAACCTTATCTGATTCTGAACTGGATTCCGCTTGCGGAGAGGTAGACTTCCTGAGCGGTATTTGCGATACGCTGATTAACCGCGCCCATAATTTCGCGGAAAGCGATTTGTTCGGGGTCTTTAGGGCAGACGGAGAAACCGGGCTCGATAGAGATAATAACCATAGCTCCGTTAAGCTCTTCTACCTTTTTCATACATTCGATAACGCTGTCAACGACAGTTTTCTTTATTTCGGCGTATTCTTCGGGGGTAATATTTTCGACATCTTTAGCTATGCGGCGCATAACCGAGGATGTATACGAGCCGAGGCTGTCGAAGATGAAGAACTTATGTCCTTTTATGAGCGGGACAGGGTCGTCAATGTTAGACGCGACCTCCCACTGGACATTATTCTTATTATTTGAGTATTCCATACGGCGCAGTGTTTCCTCGCTTATGCCGCTTCCCGTGTTGATAAAAAGGACGTTATCGCAGGTTTTAAAGTAGGAAATTGCCCATCTGGTTTTTCCGCTTCCTGCGCCGCCTGTAATAAGGGTTATATTGCCCATAGCCTTACCTAACCTTTCGCATATTGCCAATACCGGCGCTTTTCTCCGCCGTAATATGGTACTTACACCTATTATAATATATTTTCTTCAAATAGTCAAGGGGTGCGTAAATAAAGTTACGCTATTAAGCGCGCGGAAGGATTTTTTGTCGGATTTCACAAAAACAAGTCCTGAACGGTGGGAGCTGCACAAAAAAATTGTTAAAAAAGACGAAAAATGGTATAGGCTGGCAGCGACCCGATTGTAATAAATCAGGCTAAAATGTGAAAATCATCGGAAATATGCACTAATCCCCCTTGTATTATTTGGGCAAATGTGATATAATGAAGTATCACAAGTCACGAAAGGACGAAAGAGATGGACAGATTTTCCGAACAGCTTATTCCAAAGGTTCCCGACGGGAAGGTTTTCTTTATACGCGGCGCGATTATTGCGATGAACGTGGTTATCATTGCTGTTGTTGTAATTGCTTACCTTATTTTTGGTCCGGGGACGCTTACGCTCGGTTTAGTTGCGATTATCGGCGGCTTCTGGCTCACAAAGTATTTAATTGACGGGACTAAGCTCGAATATGAGTATGTTGTTACCAACGACGATCTTGATATTGACAAGATTATCGGTCAGCGCAAGCGCAAGCGGCTCATCACGATCAGCCTCAGAACTGTTACTGCGCTCGAACCGTACGTCAACGATATGGAACTTAAAGCGGACGCGACGGTTATCGCGCATGACGGTACAGGCGAGAACCTCTGGTATCTCATTTCGGAATCGGACAACGGGGTTATTGCGCTTCTTTTCAACCCTGACGACCGCACCTGCGCGAACATTATCGGCGGGCTTGAACACCGTATTCGTGCGAAGTACGTGAAAAACGGCGATGATGAATAAGCGGAATGGATTACGGCGGGACTACTGCCGTAATTTCGCTTTTTAGGGGTATAGTAATCGGCATTTGATCCGAGGCTTTTGAAAAGCTCAAGCGCTTCGGTTAAGCGGAACAGACTCCGACTTTGGCTGCGAACGGGAAAGGCTTCTTCTTCGGGAGGGCGGGCGCGCCGCCCGCGCGGCGAAGCCGCGCTAGGCTTTCGCAGCCGCCTGCGGCGGCTGCGAAAGCTGCCCCGACTGAAGGTCGGGGCGGCGGCGCGCCCGCCCTCCCGAAAGCAGCAACCTATAAAAGCACACCGCACAAAATAGAAGGGAAGAAAGCTATGAAAAACGCACTTTGGAAGAGTACTTTCAGAGAGATTGGAAAAACAAAAAGCCGCTTTCTGTCGATTTTCGGGATCGTCGCAATAGGAGTAGGCTTTTTTTCAGGCGTAAAAGCCGCCGCACCGGATATGCGGCTGACTGCGGATAAGTACTTTGATAATACAAGCCTGATGGATTTTCGGCTTGTTTCAACGTACGGCTTTAATGAAAACGATGTAGCCACGCTCAGGGAAATCGACGGCGCGGAGGTAACCCCGTCGTATTATACCGACGTTCTTGCGTCATCGGAAAGTTCGTCGCCCGCCGCCGCGAGAGTTATCGCGCTCAATCGGGACAGTGAAACCGCCGTAAATCAGCTTACGCTCACGGACGGACGTTTCCCCGAAAACGAGAACGAGTGCCTCGCCTCAGACAGCGGTATGAAGGGGCGGCTTCCTATCGGTGCGGTCGTATCATTCACGGACGGAAACGGCGAAAAGCCTGATGACACGCTGAATGTCGATACCTATACAATCGTTGGAACCGTTAAATCTCCGCTCTATATCGACAAAACCGGTTATGGAAGTACAACTGTCGGAAATGGGTCTATCTCGTCTGTCTACTTCGTTCCGATGGAAAATTTCTGCTTGGAGTATAATACCGAGGTCTACCTTCGTTTTCCCGCGCTAGATGAGTTTTATACCTATGACGATGAATATGATGAAAATATTGAACAGCTTACGCCTGTAATTGAAAAGGTTGCCGAAAAGCGTAAGACGGAGCGATTTAACGAGATCGTTTCCGAGGCGAACGAAACGCTTGATGAAGCAAAAGCCGAGTTGTCAAAAGCCGAAAAAGAGGCAAACGAGGAAATCGCGGACGCCGAAAAGGGTCTGGCTGACGCAAAAAAGCAGCTCGACGAGGCAAAAGCAGGAATTGACGACGGCGAAAAACAGCTTGCTGACGCGGAGCGGGAGCTTAACAGCGCGCGCACTGAAATCGACAGCGGCTATGCTGATTTAGAACAGGCTAAAGCGGAATTTACGGAGCAGACCGCAGAGGCTGAACAGAAAATTGCCGACGCAGAAGCGGAAATTGCAGAAAATGAAAAAAAGCTCGCGGACGGCGAGGCTGAATATAAGGCGGGTCTTTCGGAATATAACAGCGGAAAGGCACTTTTCGACAGCGGTAAAGCTGAATACGAAAACGGAAAAGCGCAGTATGAATCCGGTCTTTCAGAGTACAACAGCGCTAAAGCCGCTTACGACGAGGGTATAGCGCAGTACGAGGAGAACAGCGCGCTTTTAGATGCACAGAAGCAGCAGCTTGACCAAGCGGAAGCGGGTTTAGGACAGCTTAAAGCTGCTTACGGCGAAAATTCAGCTGAATATATCGCTGCAAAAGCGGAATATGACGCGGGTGTTTCGGTTTATACCGCCGCTAAGAACCAGCTTGACGCGAGGAAGGCGCAGCTTGATGAATCAAAGCCGAAGCTTGACGAATCTAAAATCCGGCTCGACGATACGAAATCGCAGCTTGACAGCGCAAAAGAAGAGCTTGATAAAAACGAGGCGGAACTGTCTGCGGCTAAAACACAGCTCGACAGTGTCAAAAAAGAACTTGACGAGGGTAAAAAGCTGCTTTCCGACGGGAAACAGCAGCTATCCGACTCGAAGAAGGCGTTAGCGGACGGAAAAGCCGAAGCCGAGGAGCAGTTCGCGGCGGCAGAAAATGGGCTTACCGAAGCCGAGAAGCAGTACAGCGACGGTTTAGCGGAGCTTGAAAAGTTCCGCGCGGAGCTTGAGGACGGAAAAGCTGAATATGAGCAGGGCTTGCTCGAATACAAGGACGGCGAAAAGGAGTTTGTTGACGGGAAGGCGGAGGCTGATGAAAAGATAGCTGACGCGAGAAGGGAGTTGTCCGAGGCGGAGGAGAAAATTGCCGATCTGGAACAGCCGGAATGGTATATTTTTACGCGCGACGATAACCCCGGTTACTCCGAATACGGCGAAAACGCACAGAGGATCACGAATATCGCGGCGGTTTTCCCTGTTTTCTTTATTCTGGTTGCTGCGCTTGTCTGCCTTACGACAATGACGCGAATGGTCGAGGAACAGCGAGTTCAGATCGGAACGCTTAAAGCGCTCGGCTATTCAAATGCTAAAATAATAAGAAAGTACATTTTCTACGCGGCGGCGGCTACGCTCACGGGCGCTGTTGTCGGCGTAGTAGTCGGAATGAAGCTGTTCCCGTTCGTTATAATAACAGCCTACGGAATGATGTACGACCTGCCTGAGCTTTGCCTTCCGATCGATATGCCGACCGCGGCAGCGTCAATCGCGGTAAGCCTTGTAGCGATAACGGCGACAGTATTTTTCGCCTGCCGCTCAGCGCTTTCGGAGCAGTCCGCACAGCTTATGCGCCCGAAAGCGCCAAAAACGGGAAAACGGATTTTCCTTGAAAGAATGCCGTTTATATGGAAAAAATTCAATTTCAGTAATAAAGTTACCGCGCGGAATCTTTTCCGCTATAAGAGAAAGATGTTTATGTCGGTAATAGGAATAGCGGGCTGCACCGCGCTTTTACTGACAGGCTTTGCGCTTTTCGACAGTATAAACGATATTATCCGCGTTCAGTACGGCTCTCTCCAGAGCTACGATGGGATCGCGGTATACGACGGGGAGAAGTATCCCGAAGCTGAACAAAAGGTAAACGAAATCCTCGCCGAAACAGGGGAGAGCGTAAAGGTTTATCAGAAGCAGATGGATATTTCGGCGAACGGGAATAAGGTCAGTGCGTATATTGCTGTTCCGTCCGAATCCGAACGCTTTTCCGATTTCATGACGCTGCGCGACCGTGTTACAAAAGAAGAATATGAGCTTAAAGACGGCGAGATATATATTGATGAAAAATCATCGCTTCTTCTTGGCGGGATAAAGGGTGGAGATGTTCTGACCATTAACGAATCAGATACGAAGAAATGTGAGGTAACGCTTACCGCGGCATTCGAGAATTATCCGAACCACTACGTCTATATGACCGAGAGCACGTATATAGACCTGTTCGGTGAAGAACCTGAATATAACGCGATTTACTTTACACATGATCTTGGCGAAGATGGCGAGGACGGGCTGGCTGAACGGCTTCTTGAAACGGACGGCGTGCTTGCCATATCTTTCTCCACCTCGGTAATGCAGACGTATCAGAATATGCTGACGGCTCTGAATTACGTTATCTGGGTAATTATAGCTGCGGCGGGCGCGCTTGCTTTTATCGTAATGTACAATCTCACGAATATCAACATAACGGAGCGCATCAGGGAAATTGCTACGCTAAAGGTTCTCGGATTTTTCGACAAAGAGGTTGACGCGTACATATTTCGCGAGAACATACTTCTTACGTTCCTTGGAACAGCCGCGGGGCTTGTTCTCGGCGTATTTCTGGCGAAGTTTGTTATAACGACAGCGGAGGTTGACTTCGTAATGTTCGGGCGCGACATTTACCTCGGAAGCTATGTTTTATCGGCACTCCTGACGATAGGTTTTTCAGTGCTTGTAACGCTTGTAATGCATAAGCGGCTGAAAAAGGTCGATATGATAGAAGCGCTGAAGTCGGTGGAATAGTTCTGCAATGTGAAAATGACAGAGGGGCTGTTACAGCAAATGCTGCAACAGCCCCTCACGGTATATACTGCTACCCGGTACGGTGATTATATAAACCTTATTCGACGACAAGCTCGTCTTCGCCGCTTTCGTCGTTGGGAGCTTCCCATTCCCGAACTGCCGCGCTAAGCTGAGATAAAACGGCGTAATAAGCGTCCGGCGCAAGATGGATGCCGTCGCCGCTGTTATAATTTGTTTTAAGCGCGTTTACAGAGTTTTTAAGCTCGCCCGTTACATCGACATAGAGCCACTTATTCTCCTCGTTTTCCGAAAAAGCTTTTTCGATAGCGGCGTTGAAGCTGTCGATGTTTTCGTTCGCGGTAAAGGTCGAAGTTCTGTCTATCGGGGTTATGGATAATACGATAAGCTTTGCATCGGGGATAAAGCTTTCCGTCATTGCGAGAAGGTCGGTATAGTTACGGACATACTCTTCCTGAGAAGTTATGTTCACGTCGTTCATTCCCATTGAAAAAACAACGTATTCGGGCTTAAGCTCGACAAGCGCGGACAAAAGCGACTGTTCGCCGCCGTCAACGATAAATGTAAAATCAAATATATTGCGAACCGCTATATTACCCTGTGCGACAACGTGGTCGGCAGGGAGAATGTCGTAAACTTTAAGTCCGCTGCAGATACTATCCCCGACGAAAACGCATCGCGAGAGAAAATCGTTATCCTCATCGTTAAGCGTAAAAGTATTATATTCCTCGATAATTTCTTCCTCAGGCGGCTCTGTTGTCGTTTCGGCAACGGAGATTGCCGGATTTTTTGGCGCGGTTGTCGTTTCGATTGAAATTGACACAGGCGAGTTGTCTGCGGCGGGTATCTGGGTGACGGCGGACGTTTCGGTAAGAGTGCGGTTTTCGATATTTACACAGCCGCACAGAAAAATCACCGCCGATATAATAAGGCAAAGCTGTTTTTTCTTCACTTATGCCATATCCTTTCATAAAATCTTTATAGGCGCAGCCGCACAAAGCCTGCATGGTCTTTATGCGGTGGAACTTATATATTATTTTATCACACGGGCGTAGAAAAGTCAATGCAAACATTAAGGAAAGCGCGGGAAAATATGTAAAAGAAAAACTTGAAAAAAATTAAAAAATTTGAAAAAAGGGGTTGACAAATGAAAAAAAAAGAGGTATAATATTAAAGCAATGTGAATTGCATACCCTGTGTCTGGGTGTGGCGCAGTTGGTAGCGCGCTACCTTGGGGTGGTAGAGGCCGTGGGTTCAAGTCCCGTCACTCAGACCACAAAAGTCCGAAACCGTTAATACAATCGGTTTCGGACTTTTATTTTTTTCTAACCGAAAAGCATTGTAAAACAAAGAGTTCTGGCAACAGGGGGTTCAAATTTAGCCTCTTGCTGCCAGAACTTTTTTGCTCTCCGGGGAAATTCATATATTTTTATGATTTTCAAATGAACCCCCTACCGAGGAATAATTTGATTGTATGGAAAAAATTTGAAAGTACAGAGGAAAAATATGATAGTTTACCTTGGCGGGTCAAAATCTTCATCCGTACACTTCCGAATAATATGCTTTGTGCGGTCGAGTGGGAGCGGAACATTTTCCTCCGCAAAATACTCAACCTTCACAACCTCTGCTGCGGAATGGTGATTATCTCTGCCAACAGGAACTATTACATAATCACCGACGGAGATGTTGTCCTCATCGGCAATATAATAATAGCTTTTATATCCCTCTTCAAATTCCACGCTACAGTAGATATAGTCCTGCTTGCGCCGCCTTACCTTCTCATAGACCGTAGGATCGAGCATCTCGCCCCAGCCATAGAAACGCATAAACTGCCATACTGCTTCGGCAAACTCGCCCCAGAACTCCGGCAGAGCCTTCTTATCATATGTTCCCTGGATGACACGCTGTGGCCCCTTTTTGAAATCCACCGTGATGGTGTAATCCTTTGTTTCAAGAGGATTCTCAACTACATCATCCGGGTTACCCTCGATATCACCAAACAAATTGCCAGCAT
>CAZAXM010000015.1:0-38640 GCA_964489095.1 uncultured Ruminiclostridium sp.
TTCTTTCGTGATATTCATGTATATATTATATCATATTTTATCTTTAGTGTCAACATGCTCTAGTAATATAGTCTTATTATAACAAAATATTGTTGTGTTGTAACAAATAAGTTTGTTGTAATATTTTCCTTGACAACAACAAAAAGTTGTGATAATAAATACGCTGATTCATTAGTTGAATAAAACGTTTTAGGAGGAAAAAGAAATGAAGCTTAAAGCACTTCTCACAACCGCCGCAGCATTTGCGGCAGTCACCGCGTTTTCGGTAAGTGCGTCCGCCGCTTCAAAAACGGTGGCAATCAACAAAAAGAACTTCCCCGATTCCAGCTTCCACACCTATGTTTCGGAAAATTCCGATGCAAACAAGGACGGAAAGCTCTCCAAGAAGGAGCGTAAGGCGGCGACGAAAATTGAAGTCGCACGGACGTACGACGAGGAAACACAGACATACAAAGGGAAAATAATAAAAAGCCTTAAGGGCGTTGAGTATTTTACCGAGCTTACATATCTGGACTGTCAGTTCAATCAGCTTACAAGCCTTGACATTAGCAAGAACACTAAACTCGAAGTGCTTGGGTGTAGTGGAAACCAGCTGACTAAACTTGACGTTAGCAAAATTACAAAGCTAAAAAAGCTTAATTGTGATGAGAATCAGCTGACTAAACTTGATGTGGGCAAGAACACTAAGCTCGAAGTACTTTATTGTTCCTATAATAAACTTGCCAACCTTGACGTTAGCAAGAATACAAAGCTTGAAGAGCTTGTTTGCGAGTTAAATCTGCTTACTAAGCTTGACGTAAGTAAAAATACTAAGCTTGAAAGTCTTAGTTGCTCGTACAATCCGCTTGCTAAGCTTAATATAAGTAAGAACACGAGGCTTAAAACTCTTAATTGTTATAACAGTCAGCTTACCTCTCTTGATGTAAGCAAGAATACGAAGCTTGAAAAGCTGGATTGCAGCAATTATGTGGCAACTGTCATTGGCAATTCTATGAGATCTAATTTTAACGAAATAACCGAGTTGGACGTAAGTAACTGCACCAAGCTTACATATCTTGATTGCTCGTACAATCCGTCGCTTAAAAATGTTTATATAAATAAGAATACAAACCTTGGAAACAGGTTGTTTGTTGACGCAAACACAAAGGTTACATATAAGTGACGATTGTCAATTAAAACGCCGGCGCAATTAGCGCTTGCGTATACCCCTGAATATAAAATAAGACGGCTGCCTATCCGACAGTCGTCTTATTTGTGTATTACAGTTGTGTATTACGGGTTAATTCTCACGCACTTTTTAGCAATCGCACGCCGCTTTAACCCGCAATACAACGTAAGTCAATTACTTGAGTGCCTCTTCAACGGCAACGGCGCAAGCAACGGTAGCGCCAACCATCGGGTTGTTGCCCATACCGATAAGACCCATCATCTCAACGTGCGCGGGAACGGAGGAAGAACCTGCGAACTGCGCGTCGGAGTGCATACGTCCCATTGTATCGGTCATACCATAGGAAGCAGGGCCTGCCGCCATATTGTCGGGGTGAAGTGTACGTCCTGTACCGCCGCCGGAAGCTACGGAGAAGTACTTCTTGCCCTTTTCGGTACATTCCTTCTTGTATGTGCCTGCAACAGGGTGCTGGAAACGGGTGGGGTTGGTAGAGTTACCTGTGATGGAAACGTCAACGCCTTCCTTCCACATAATTGCAACGCCTTCTGTTACGTCGTTTGCGCCGTAGCAGTTTACCTTAGCGCGAAGACCGTCGGAGTAAGACTTGCGGAAGATTTCCTTAACCTCGCCTGTATAGTAATCCATTTCAGTTTCAACGTATGTGAAGCCGTTGATACGAGCGATGATCTGAGCTGCGTCCTTGCCTAAACCGTTAAGGATAACGCGGAGGGGTTCTTTACGAACCTTGTTAGCCTTTTCAGCGATACCGATTGCGCCTTCAGCGGCAGCGAAGGATTCGTGACCTGCGAGGAAGCAGAAGCACTTTGTATCCTCTTCGAGAAGCATTTTACCGAGGTTGCCGTGACCTAAACCTACCTTACGCTGGTCGGCAACGGAGCCGGGAATGCAGAATGCCTGTAAGCCCTCGCCGATAGCGGCAGCGGCGTCAGCGGCTCTCTTGCAGCCCTTCTTGATAGCGATAGCGCAGCCTACGGTGTAAGCCCACTTAGCGTTTTCAAAGCAGATAGGCTGGATACCTTCAACGAGCTTATAGATATCAAGACCCTTTTCCTTGCAGATTTCTGCACATTCTTCAATGGAGTTAATACCGTAGTTCTTTATTACAGCGAGAATCTGGGGTTCACGTCTGTCGTATGATTCAAATAAAGCCATTATTTTATCCTCCTTACTGCTTTCTGGGGTCGATAACCTTAACAGCGTCAGCTACGCGGCCATACTGACCCTGAGCCTTTTCAAACGCGGTATTTGCGTCATCGCCATTCTTGATAAATTCCATCATCTTACCGAAGTTGACGAACTTATAGCCGATAATTTCATCGTCCTCGTTAAGAGCAAGACCTGTAACGTAACCGTCGGTCATTTCGAGGTAACGAGGTCCCTTCTTAAGAGTTCCGTACATTGTACCAACCTGAGAGCGAAGACCCTTACCGAGGTCCTCAAGGCCTGCGCCGATAGCAAGACCGTCCTCGGAGAAAGCGGACTGGCTTCTGCCGTAAACGATCTGGAGGAAAAGCTCTCTCATAGCGGTATTGATAGCGTCACATACAAGGTCGGTATTAAGCGCTTCGAGGATAGTTCTTCCGGGGAGAATTTCAGCCGCCATAGCTGCGGAATGGGTCATACCGGAGCAGCCGATTGTTTCAACAAGAGCCTCCTGGATAATTCCGTCCTTTACGTTTAAGGACAGCTTACAAGTACCCTGCTGGGGTGCGCACCAGCCGATACCGTGAGTAAAACCGGAAATATCCTTAATTTCCTTAGCCTTAACCCACTTTGCTTCTTCCGGAATGGGAGCTGCGCCGTGCGCTACGCCCTGCTTCACGGGACACATAGTTTCAACTTCATGTGAATACGTCATAACAGTTATAAACTCCTTTCAGAATTTCGCGGCGGGTGCTTGTCCTCGCCGCGGGCATTTCTTTTCGGGATTACCCGAATAACACACAATATTATTATATATCAAAATCCCGCTTTTTGCAATAGTTTTTGAAAAAATTTCCACGTGCGTTTATTTTTTAGTGTTTTGTACAAATGGGGTGGGCTGATAATTTACATTCCTGCTAATCGGGGCAGGCTTCGGGGTACTGCTTAACGGCTTTCTCCGCAGTAATCGGCGGCTTACCCTAAAGGTTGCTGCCTCACGGCGTGGCGCGGCTGCGCCAGCCCGCTTTGCGGGCTGTAAGCGGCGGCTTCACCGCCGCTTGGCGCGTTCGGCTTCACCGAACGCGCGCGCAGCCGCGCCCCGCCGCTTGAAGCGAGTGCGTAAAGGAGCAGTAATCCCGCTTTCGCCAAAGAGATTGGATACAGAAACGGCGCAGACAGATTTCCCGTCCGCGCCGCGTATACAGCAGTTCAGTTTTACTTTATCAGGTTGTTAACAGTGTATCTGCTCATCGCCGCAGAATTCTCCGTTACGCTAAGTGCCGCTCCGTCAGCCTTAATGCTCTCGTCAAACTCCTCGTCCTTCCGGTCGTGGAGAACCGTGCCGCAGTACCCCGTGAACGTTTCCTCGTCCTCTGTGATATCAAGTCTGCTCGCAACGTAAAACGAGAATGTCGTGACATTGTTGCCGTTCTCATCGGTCGATTCATTCGGAACGGATATGATCGTGCTTTCGCCAATGTCCATAGCAAATACCGCTTCGACAAATTCCTCCGACGGATCGGGAAGATCCTTTTCAATCACACTTTCAAGCTCGCTCTCCTCAGAAGCTGTTACGACAAGTTCTTCAGGTAAAATCCCATCGTACTCCTCGCCGTTAGCTTCCGCTTCAGCCATCTCCGCCTCAATCTCCGCAAGCTCAACATCTGTGTCATACGCCTGCTTCATCTCGGAAAAGCTCTTCCCTTCTCCGAGCATAGAGTAATATTTCTGCGCGTCGTAGCCGTCCTCAATTTCAAGATACTTAACAAGCGCGTACTTTTCAACAACGCTCGCCTTGAGCTCGTCAGCCGGCACCTCAAGGCTTCCGCCCTCGCCATAAATCGCGTCAAAAACCTTGTCCTCTTTATAAGCAAGCGTATAAACATTCTTGAACGACTGCTCGCCGATTCCGTACTGCTCATAGTACTCGCCGATTATGTCAACACCGTAAATGTACTGCGCGTACATATTTTCTTCCGTCCAGAGCCCGTTCACGTACTCGTTTATCTCCGAGCTCTCGTCCGCCGTAAGCGCAAGACCAAGCTCGTCAAATTTCTTGTTTATCGCAACATACCTGCGACACTGCTCGATCGCCTTGTTCTTTACCCATTCGCATACCGGAGTCCCCTCAACGCTGTACGCGGTAATGTCAAAATTCTCCGCGCTCGTGTCAAGAGCAGGCTGCTCCTCCGCAAGCTTCTCCTGCGCCTCGCCAAGTGCAGACATCTGATAGTAAATGTAAATTCCCGCGCTCAGCTCATCGCCGTCTACCGTAAGCGCAGTTTTTGTGTTGCTCCCACAGGACGCCGCAGAAAGTATCATCGCGCCGCAAAGCGCTGTTGCAAGTGTTCTTTTTAAGCTGCTTTTCATCTTTTCGTTCCTTTCTCTGTTCAAACCGTTAAAACGCCGAACCCCGCTCAGCGAAGCGTTATTCCCTTTTCGCCAAGAGCCTTCAGTATCTTTTCAACCGACTTGTCCGCTTCTTCCGTTTCCATGGTCTTGTCCGCACGGCGGAATACAAGCTTGTACGAAAGGCTCTTCTTTCCGTCGGGAACTCCCGCGCCCTGATAAAGGTCGAAAAGGCTTACCTGCTCAAGATGCTTCGCAGCACCGGAAATGATCTCGATTATCTCGCCCGAAGCTACGTCCGCGTCGCAAACCAGACTAAGGTCGCGCGAAATCGCAGGGAATTTCGGAAGCGGCTTGTACTTAACGTCGCTTTCCGCGCTCTCCATCATCGTTTCCATATCAAAGGTCGCAATGTATATCCGTTCCTTAACGCCGTAGTTCTCGGCAACGAGCGGGTGAAGCTCGCCGATTTTTCCGACAACTTTTCCGTTCGCAGTCATTACCGCGCAGCGTCCCGTGTGGAACGTCGGGTCGTCCACGCACTTTTCAAATTTAACGTCAATTCCGAGCTTTCCGAAAAGCTCCTCCGCAATTCCCTTTACGGTAAAGAACGTTTCGTCCGCACCGTATGCGCCAACGCAAAGCACGTCCTTTTCAACAGGCAACATATCCACGCTTTCAAGCGGATAATACTCGCGCCCGATTTCAAAGAATCTTCCCGAAAGATTGCGGTTGTTTATGTTGCGTACAATAAGCTCCGTCATGGACGGTATCATACTCGTTCTCATTACGCTGGTGTCCTCACCGAGCGGGTTTGTAAGTACAACGCTTCTTCTCTTTTCCTGCGGAAGGCGAATCTTCTCGTAGCCCTTCGGGGATATAAAGCTGAACGTCATCGTTTCAAGACAGCCCTGCGTAAGCATAATGTCGATAACTCTGTCGCTGAATTTCTGGACAGGTGTGATCCTGCTCTGGCTGGAGAGCGCGGGGATCGTCGAGGGGATATTGTTATAGCCGTAAATACGCGCAATTTCCTCGGCAATGTCACACGGCAGCTCCATATCTATTCTTACGCTCGGCACGGTAAACTCGTGGTTCGCACGGTCGTAACCGTAACCAAGGCGTTCAAGAATCGCAATCTGTTCATCTTCGGAAATATCCGAGCCGAGGAACTCGTTTACCCACTTCCAGTCGTGCTTCAGCTTATGCGGAGCCTTGTTGGAATTGTCAATATCAATAACATTTCCCACGACCTCGCCGCAGCCAAGTTCTTCAACCAGCTGCAAAGCGCGGTAAAGCGCATTTTTCGCATTTATCGGGTCAAGTCCCTTTTCAAAACGTGAGCTGGCTTCGGTACGTTCGCCGATTTTCTTCGCGGTACGTCTTACCGAAACGCCGTCAAAGCACGCCGCCTCGAAAATAACCTCGGTCGTGTCGTCCCAGATTCCGCTGTGCTCGCCGCCCATAACGCCCGCAACCGCAACCGGCTGCTTGCCGTCGCAGATCACCAGCATTTCGGGAGAAAGCTTGATCGGCTCCTTCATTTCGTCAAGAAGCTTTATCGTTTCGCCGTCGCACGCATTGCGGACAACGATTTTATTATCCTGAATATATCTCGCGTCAAAAGCGTGCATGGGGTGTCCGTATTCGAGCATAACAAAGTTGGTTATATCGACAAGATTGTTGATCGGACGAACGCCGCTTGCTCTTAAACGTTCCGCAATCCAGCGCGGAGAAGGCGCAATTTTAACATTCTTAACTTTCGCCGCCATATATCTTGAACAAAGCTTAGTGTTTTCGACAGTTACCGAAAGCTCCGCGTTGATGTCGCCGCCGACGCCCTTAAAAGCCGGCTCTTTTACATTAAGCGGGGTCTTGAATGTCGCGCTTGCCTCGCGCGCAAGACCAAGCACGGAAAGGCAGTCGGGACGGTTGTTGGTGATTTCAAACTCAACGCAGATGTCGTCAAGCCCTACCGCCTTGCAGACGTCCTCGCCTACCGTCATTTTATCAAATTCGGGGTCGTCGTTGAGGATAAGAACTCCGTCAGGCGAAGAATACGGAAAATCGCTGTTTTCCATTCCAAGTTCCTCAAATGAGCAGAACATTCCGCAGCTCTCCGCGCCCCTGAGCTTACCCTTTTTAATTTTAACAGTCGTGTGGTTCTTGCGGTCGATAACTGTTCCGCCGTCAAGAACAACGGGAATACACGCGCCCTCAAAAACATTCTGAGCAGCGGTAACTATCTGGATCGGCGCGCCCTGTCCGACGTCAACCTGACAGATCCAGAGCTTTTCGCTGTCCTCATGCTTCTTCATTTCGACAACCTTACCGATAACGACCTTTTCAAGCGGTCCTCTCATATCCTCATAGGTTTCGACCTTTGAGCCGCTCATTGTCATTTCAGCGGCGAACTCCTTAATCGGCATATCGGCTTTAACGTAGTCGTTAAGCCACTTCATTGATAAATTCATTTATTTTTTCCTTTCCTCGGAATATTCACCTGCGGAATACCCGCACGTTCGTTAATAACCGCCTTTGTTTTCTCGCACCTTTTTGAAAAGGGCGAGAAGCTAAGTGAAACCATAACGCCGTTTTTCAGGCGTATAATAAGTATTTTTCGCTTAAATGACGAGCGATAACCCGTCCGTTTCGCGATAGCTGTTCCCGTAATATCCTCGTATTTGAACTCCGTTGTCGCTTCAAGGCTTATAACGCAGTCATTCAGGAGAAAATGTTCAAAGCCGCAGCGCGTATCGGCTGTCATAAGAATATCGTCAAGCGATTCGGGGAGAAAATCTTTTTCAAACGCTTTAACGTCCTTCCGGTGGAGGATATAAAGCCGTATCTGATATACAAAAAACCATACAAACAGAAGCGCGATAACCCCCGCCCATACTCTTCTCATCACGGGAACGCTGCTTTTTATTACAACTCCGAAAACACAGCTGACCGACATAAAAACGCTTATTACAAGCCAACCGAGCGTGATCAGAGTCTGTTTTACAAGGTGTTTTTTTACCATCAGAACTGGCTTAAAAATCTCGAATCGTTTTCGTATAACAATCTCATGTCGTCGATATTGTATCTCATCATTGCGATACGTTCAAGACCGATACCGAAAGCGAAGCCGCTGTATTCGTTGGGGTCTATTCCGCAATTGATTAAAACCTGCGGGTGAACCATACCCGAACCGAGCATTTCGATCCAGCCCTCGCCCTTACAGAGTGGGCAGCCCTTTCCGCCGCACTTAAAGCACTGTAAATCTACCTCGGCGGAGGGTTCGGTATACGGGAAGTGGTGGGGGCGGAAGCGCAGCTTAACGTTTTCGCCGTAAAGACGCTTAGCCCATATTTCAAGCGTTCCCTTTAAGTCGGAGAAGCGGATTTTCTTATCTATAACAAGTCCCTCGCACTGGTGGAAAATCGGCGAATGCGTCGCGTCAACCGCGTCCGAACGGTAAACACGTCCGGGGCTTATAATTGCGATAGGGGGCTTTTCCTTCAGCATTGTTCTTATCTGAACCGAGGAAGTCTGGGTGCGGAGGAGAATCTTGTCGGTTATGTAGAAGGTATCCTGCGGGTCACGTGCGGGGTGACCCTCGTCGGTGTTGAGCATATCGAAAACGTACTTCGTTTCCTCAACCTCCGGTCCGTCAACAACGGTATATCCCATTCCGCGGAAGATGCCCTTCAAGTCCTCTAAAACTATGTTGAGGGGGTGACGTTTTCCTGCCTCGTGACGTTCGCCGGGCATAGTTACGTCTACCGCTTCGAGCTTTAAACGCTGTTCGAGAAGTCCCGCCTTAAGCGCGGCGGATTTTTCGCTTATTGCCGCCTCAAGCGCGGTTCTTACGTCGTTTGCAAGCTGCCCGATAACGGGACGTTCCTCGGCGGAGAGCTGACCCATCTGCTTTAAGATAGCGGTAAGCTCGCCCTTTTTTCCGAGAATTTTTACTCTTAAATCCTCCAGTGCCTTCGCGTCGCTCATTGCGGCGATTTCGGCGGAAGCCTTTTCCTTTATTTTCTGAAGCTGTTCCTTCATATTATAGTTCCTTTCTTCTGGCGCAGTCGCCTGTTTTTTTATTACATTTTATTGCATTGTCAGAATTATCGGATTTCAAAGCTGATCCCCGTCCTCGTCCTCATTCTCGTCCTTTTCACGCTTACGGAAGATATTAAGCTTACCCTTTTTTGATTCGGTGCTTTCATACTTTGCTTCATCGGCAAGGCGTTCTTCCTCGGAATATGAAAATCCGTCAACATACCTGTCGATTTTTTCGGGGCTGTAAAGCGCGCCGATAGTGGGCAGGCGTTTTCTTTCAAGTCTTGAATTAAGAAATTCTTTAAAGAGCATATACACAACGGCGAAAACCGGCACGGCGAGAAGCATTCCCGCAAAGCCGAAAAGACCGCCGCCGACAATAAGTCCTATAAGAACCCATACAGACGGAACGCCGGTTCGATCGCCCTGAATGAGCGGAACCATGATATTTCCGTCGATCTGCTGCATAACCACCATAAATACCGCGAACCAGACCGCCTTCATCGGATCCTCAAGCAGCACGATGAAGCAGGCGGGTATACCGCCGATAAACGGACCGAAGAACGGGATTATATTTGTGCAGGCTATTATGACTGCCATAAGGAGCGGATAAGGGGTGCCGATTACAGAAGCGCCGATAAATGTCATACAGCCGACAAAAAATGCGTCGATAAGGACACCTGTGAGGTAATGCACGAAAATATCGTTTGTACGGCGGGTAACGCGGAGGATATTCTGCGCGTGGGAATTGCGGAAAAAGGCAAAGACGATTTTTTTCGCCTGCGCCTTAAGCATTTCCTTTGACGCGAGGATATAGATGCCGATTATAAATCCGATTATGAAATCCTTAAAGCCGAGAACGAAGTTAAGAAGTCCGCCGCCGATCTGTTTTCCGAAAGAAAGAACGGTTTCGGAGATATCCGCCCACGATTTGTTAAGGAAATTTTCGATTTGCGCGAGGGGGTTCTGGAGTGCATCGATTATCTGCGGCTGATTTGCGAAGGTCGCGCCGACCCATTCAAGGAACTTATCCGCGTAATCGTCGAACTGAGAAACGAAGCCTGAAACGCTGCTTGTGACCTGTGGTATAATGAGGAAGAGCAGACCTGTTATAAGACCGATAGCGAGGATAACGACGATAAAAATAGAAACGTTTCTTATAACCAGGCGTTTTTTCTCGGTATCCGCCTTTTCGCTCCATTTTTTAAACACCTTAAAGCGGAAAAATTCAACGCCGGGGTTCAGCAAATACGATATAACTGCGCCCCAGACGAGGGGAGCGGTACAGGAGGCGAGAAGATCGCCTATCTGCTTGAAATCAGGGATATCAACCGCACCGATAAGGATAATGCCGCTTACGACGATAACGATAATCGCGTAAACCGCAATCTGGGTGTATTTCGGGTTGAATCGGAATCTCATACGCACCTCCGTTTCTACGGCGCGGAAAAGTGCCGCCGTGTGGCACCCCCTACCGGAATCGAACCGATAACTAACCCTTAGGAGGGGTTTGTTATATCCATTTAACTAAGGAGGCATAAATATACCCTTATATTATACTACTTTTGTTCCAAAAAAACAAGGGGGGAAAGTGAATTTTCTTTCTTTGTGACAAAAAATTCAAAAATTGGCGTAAAATTTAAACAAAACCATTCTGTGGGGTTGATTTATCGGCAGAAATATGGTAAAATGTTATAAAAGTATTTATAAAAAACTTTATTTTCGTCTATTCTTGCCAAATTGAGAGGTGTGAAAAATGACATTCACCAAAGAAAACATCGGGGAGCTTCTTAACGAGGCTATTTCGCGCAGGGACATCATGGTTTACTACCAGCCGAAGTTTGACGCTATAACGAGCAAGCTTGTCGGGGCGGAGGCGCTTTCGCGCTGGCGAAAGGCAGACGGAGGGTTATATTCGCCCGCGGAGTTCATACCGCCGCTTGAGGAAACGGGGCTTGTGAACGAGTTGGACTGGTATGTTTACGAGGAGGTATGCGGATTTTTAGGGCAGCTTCTCCGACAGAACATGAACGTCGTCACGATTTCGGTGAATTTTTCACGGACGCACGCGAGCGAGGCAGACTTTGTAAAGCGGCTTTGCGCGACGGCGGACAGGTGTCGTGTTCCGCACAGCTTTCTTGAGGTTGAGATAACGGAATCTGCGCTTGTTCACGGCGGAAAGGACATTATACGCTTTATTTCGGAGATACGCAGCGAGGGATTTGACGTAGCGATCGACGATTTCGGGAGCGGGCTTTCGTCGCTGAGTTTTGTCAAGGATGTACCGGCGAACATACTGAAAATCGACAAATCGCTGCTTAGCGGGAACTGCGAAAATGAAAAGGAGCGAATTGTACTTGAGAGCGTTTTTGACTTTGCTCACCGGCTGAAGCTTACGACAGTTGCGGAGGGTGTTGAAACGCCGGAGCAGCTAGGATTTCTGCGGACGTGCGACTGTAAAATAATACAGGGATTCTTATATGCGAAGCCGATGCCGAGGGATAACTTTTTTGAGTTATGCGCGACAGCCGAAGCGAAGCGCAGGACGGAGGACATACTTCTCACTCAGGCGCCCGCGAGCGCCACGCAGCTGCTTCTGGAGGCAATTTTCACACGTTTTCCGCTTATTATAATGAGTAATCTTACGCGAAACAGCTTTTACATGATGGGCTACGAGAACTTCACGACAAGCTCATGTCCGTCCACGGGGATTTACACCGATCTTATCGCGCACGCGGCTATGACCATGCACCTCGACGACCGCGACCTGTTCCGCGAAACATTCAACCGCGAGCGGCAGATCGAGATGAGCAAGAACGGCGAGAAGATCCTTTCGGTTATAACGCGCCAACTTGGCGACGACGGAATTTACCGACGCGTTGAAACATCGAACTACTTTGTTAAGAACCCGTCGGTTGACGATGTTCTTGCGATAACGCTTTCGCGTCCGCTTGAAGCGATTCCGGAAGAATGACGGTCTGTGCAAAAGGCTGTCGGAAAGACGACAGAATTGGGCGCTGCCCCTAATCCCTTTAAAACCCCGATTTTTGCTGCGATTTCCACGGTTCAACAAGGCGAAGCCGGCGCGCTCGCCGCCGGGGGTGCGCTGTGAGCGGAGCGAACAGCGCACCCCCACTAGGCGGGCGCACTTCCCCCGATTTTCACAGTGCTTTTAAAGGAAGAAGGTTGTCAAAAAGACAAAAAGAGAGAAAAAGAGATTGGTGGCTCTGCCCCCTAACCCCCGCCAAAGGGACTCAATCCCTTTGGAATCCCGTGTTCTGCTACAATTTTCCACGGTTCAGCAAGGCGAAAGCTGCCGCGTTGATTTGTAGCAGCCTTTCCGCTTATCGGCGAGCGCGCTTCCCCCGATTTTAGCATTGCTTTTAAAGGAGATTGGCGGTGCTGTCCCCAAATTTGATCCCTTTGGAATCCCGATTTTGGATTTATCGACAAGCTGACGCAGCCCTTTTTCGGAAAGGCTGCGTTCCTTTTACCCACGCGTCAATTCCGACAAGCTGCTGCCGCGCTTACTCCAACCTCTCCGCTGCAACCGGCGGGGCGCGGGGGCGCGCGGCAATTCCGCCCAAGCGGAATTGCTTACGGCGGCTTTGCCGCCGTTTAATTCATTTTGCTTTGCAAAATGAATTGCGCGCCCCCGCGCCCCGCCGGTTGCAGCCGCAATTGACAGTGCCTGCTGCACCCTCCCGCTTCAGTCGGCGCACACCGCACCTTGTGCCGGAACAGTATATACCCAAAAGGCTGGCGCAGCAATTGCTGCGCCAGCCTTTTGGGTATATAATTGTTAAATGAATAAGCGCAGTCCCCTAACGTCTGTTATACGCGGAGTCTTGCAACCTGCTCCTTAAGCAGCGTTGACTGCCCGCTAAGTTCCTCGCAGGAAGCTGCGTTTTCCTCCGCAGTCGCCGAGTTCTGCTGTACAACCGTTGATATCTGGTCGATGCCGTTGGAAATCTGCTGGATAGAATTGCTCTGCTCTGCACTCGCGTCCGCGATCTCAACAATGAGGTCGGTAGTCTGCTTGGAAATGTCAATAACTTCCTTCATAGTGTCTGCCGTCATCACCGCAATCTTTGAGCCGTTCTCAACCGCCGAAATGGACGCGGATATGAGCGCGGTCGTGTTGCTTGCAGCCTCCGCAGACTTGCTCGCTAAATTACGAACCTCGTCCGCTACTACCGCAAAGCCCTTGCCCGCTTCTCCCGCGCGCGCCGCTTCAACCGCCGCGTTAAGCGCAAGAATGTTCGTCTGGAACGCGATGTCGTCTATCGTCTTTATGATCTTTTCGATTTCCTTGGACTTATCCTCGATCTCGGTCATGGCATTTACCATGCTTGTGATTTTCTGATTCTGATAAATGATCTTTTCTTCAACAGCTCCCGAAAGCTCCTTCGCGTGGGAGGCGTTCTGCGCGTTTTTCTGAACGCGATCGGAAATTTCCGAAACAGTCGCCACAAGCTGCTGTATCGCCGCCGCCTGCTTCGTAGTTCCGTCGGCAAGCGACTGGGAACTGTCCGCCATCTGACGTGAGCCCGCAAGAACCTCGTCGGAGGACATACCCATATTTTCAAGCATTTCTCCGAGAACACTCTTTATCTGCTCAAAAGCGCATTCTATCGCTACGAAGTCTCCCTGATACCGTACAGAAGGCGTGTGAGAGAAGTCGCCGACCGCCATTGCATTAAGAATATCTGCGATATCCGATATGTAGCTGTTAAGCTGGTGCTTTGTATCCTGAAGCTGGATTGCAAAATCGCCGATCTCGTCTTTTGCAAATGTATCGGTAAAATCGGGAACGCCGAGGTTTCCGCGGCTCATATTATCCGCAAGTCCCGATACGCGCTTTATAGGTCTGATAAGCGTCTTGTTGATAAGCGAGATGAAAACGCCCATCGCAACCGCCGCTCCAACAATACCGATTACAATTGACAGTATAATTACAGTCGCAAATTCAGCGTCCGCTTCGACAGAGGACGAGCCTGAAAAATACGCACCGACAAGCTTCCCGTTTATATCATACATCGGCTCGTAGCAAACATAATGGTTCTGACCGAGGATCTGCGCCTGTCCCTTATAAGTCTGCTCCCCCTGTATAACTTTCTGCTCAATATCCGCAGACATCGTTGTTCCGACAGCGCGGCTTCCGTCGCTGTTCATAACAGTTGTGGAATAACGGGTGTTTCCTGCGAAAAGCGTAACCTCGGTTTCCGTTTCCGTTTTAACCTCGTCAAGCCATGTCGTTTCGGCAAGGTCAAGTCCGACAACGCAGGTACCGACAATTTCATTCCCGTTTTTTACAGGCGCCGAGCAAAAAGCGTACAGCGATACATTCGCGTCCGAGAGCAGTCCGCTCGAAACATTACCGCCCATTGCGTAGGCAGTATTAAAAGTGGAAAGATTGCAGTTAGCGCTTCTCCAGATTTCGTTACCTGAAGCGTCAAAAACAAGACAGAAATCACTTTCCGCTTCCTTGTGACCATTCCAGCCCGTGTTAAGCGCGTCCGTATCCTTGCTTATCGTGGCTGTCGCAAGGCTTCCGCCAGCCTGCCAGACCTGATAAATGTTTTCAAGGCGATCTTCCTGATTCAGAACATTTCCTTTAAGCGTAGCAACACCGCTTTCGGCGAGCTTTACGAGTATACCGTCGTTATACCCCATAAACGAAATCATCGTCGTTGTAAGGGTTAGGGCGACCGTAGCAAATATTGCGATGACCGCTAAAAGAACGATTTTCTTTCCTATTCTTGACATATTAGCCTCCTGCTTTTTTATCCTGACCGGCAATCATTTCATTGTATATCGGAAACCTCCGAAAATCTCTTTCGCGACAGGTTTTCAGCAGTTTCCTGTTCTAATTTCACGTTTATGACATACGGCGTTAGCAAATACGCCATACTTTCCATCATACCTTTATATTAGCACCGGCACAAGAAAAAGTCAAGATAAAAAGCCCCATTTATCGACAAATATGTAAAAAAACCGCATTTTGCTGAAAAAATGCGTGCAGAAATGGTTAAATTGACGAATGTTTTTATCAAACTGTGTACAGATATGCATATTTATCGGAATACCCCGGCTCTATCCGACAAGCTCCGCCACAAAGTCACGCGAAACTGCAAACACCTCCCGCAGCCAGTAGCTAGGTAAAGCCCACCACACGCCCGTCGGCGACGCGGAAACAGCCGTCGCGTTCAGACCGTATTTCTCCGCCTGATATATTCCGCGAGAAACATGATAGCTTTCGCTTATTATCACGACCTCGCGCGGAAGTCCTTCATTCTCAATAACCTTTTTCGAGAACGCTATGTTCTCGGCAGTATTGCGGGACTGTTCCTCTTTGTATAATCTCGATTCTTCTATACCGAGAGTAATTATATAGCGATACATAGACTCTGCTTCGGGTTCGATTTCATCTGCACCCTGCCCGCCGCTTAGTATGCATATCGCCTCAGGATTCTCGTTCAGGTATTCAGCCGCTGCGTCAAGCCGCGCTTTTAACATTCGTGACGGATAGCCGTTGTTAGCCTTACAGCCAAGCACTATAACCGTGTGCGGCTCAGACGCGCTTAACGTCCCCGCCTGAACAGCTCTCTGCGGGGTGTTCATCATTCCGGAAATTATGAACACCGACGCAGCAGCCGTATACAAAGCCGCGATGCAGAGGAACCCCGTCAGACACAGTGAAGCTGTCCTTAAAAAGGAATTTTTCTTCAACTTTCCGTAATATTTGTACAATAATATTACAATCAGACAAATCACAGACCCGATCACATTACCGTGATTGACGATTCCCGCGCACATTGTAAGTGCAAAAGACAGCAGGAGCAGCCCGCTGACAGTCATCAGGGCTGCTCCCAAAATTTTCTTCAACCTGTTCACTTTGCGCTCTTAACAAGCTCTTTCAGCCTGTTCATAGCCTCGACCGTATTTTCGAGAGTGTTGAAAGCGGTAAGGCGGAACCAGCCGTCGCCGTTCTTTCCGAAGCCCTCGCCGGGTGTTCCGACAACCTCGGCTTCTTTAAGAAGCTTGTCGAAAAACGACCAGCTGTCCATACCGAACGGACATCTGAACCAGATATAGGGGGAGTTCTTTCCGCCTGTATACTCAATTCCAAGTTCGTCGAAAGTATCGGACATAACCTTAGCGTTTTTCATATAGCCTGCGATAACAGCCTTTGTCTGTTTCTGACCCTCAGGCGTAAATACAGCTTCTGCTGCGCGCTGAACGGGATAGGAAACGCCGTTGAACTTGCTGCCCTGACGTCTTGTCCAGAGCTGCATAAAGCTGATCTCAGAGCCGTCGGGCTGTTCAAGGGTAAGCTCCTTCGGAACAACGGTATAGCCGCAGCGGGTTCCCGTGAAGCCTGCTGTTTTAGAAAGCGAGCAGATTTCGACTGCGCACTTTCTCGCGCCCTCGACGCAGAAGATCGAGCGCGGGAGGGACGGGTCGCTTATGAATGCCTCGTAAGCTGCGTCAAAAATGATGATCGCCTTATTTGCGATCGCGTAATCGACCCATTCCTTAAGCTGTTCCTTTGTATATACGGAGCCTGTCGGGTTATTCGGCGAGCAGAGGTAAATCATATCGGCGTGAACGGAGGAGTCGGGCATAGCTGCGAAGCCGTTTTCGGGGTTAGAATCGGCGTAGATCACCTTTCTTCCGCCCATTACATTTGAATCGACATATACGGGGTAAGCGGGGTCGGTGATGAGGACGGTATTATCGCTGCTGAAGATATCGCCGATATTACCGCAGTCGGACTTTGCGCCGTCGCTTATAAGGATTTCGGAGCTATCGAGTTCAACGCCATAGCTTGCATAATAATCGCGAACCGCGTCACGGAGGAAATCGTAACCGAGACCGCTGTCCTCATATCCGCGGAAGGTTTCCTTAACGCCCATTTCGTCAGCCGCCTTTTTCATTGCGTCAACGACAACAGGAACTAAGGGCTGGGTAACGTCGCCGATACCCATTCTGATGATTTTATTATCGGGATTTGCCGCGATATACTCTCTTACTCTCTTACCGATTTCGATAAAAAGGTAGCTTTTTTTCAACGAAAGAAAGCTGCTGTTCATTTTTGCCATAAATTTACGACCTTTCCTTTGATATTTTCTTTACACTTATTATTATATCATAAATCCTGCTCATTTCAAGAGCTTTTTTAAATTTTCCGCAAAAATGATTAGCGCGGCATTTTTCGGGGGAAAATAATGGCGTGGGGATTCTTCCGCACCCGATCCGCTGTCTTAGCTGCTGCACCCGCCGCCTTTATATGCTGTTTCAGCTTTCCCGTTACACCGCGCTTCTGCCGGCGGCGCGGGCGCGTCGCGGTTCAGCTCCGCTGAACCGCGGGAGGGCGGCTTCGCCGCCCTCGGCTGCATTTGCCCACAAATGCAGCACGCGCCCGTGCCGCCGGTAGAAGCGCCCTTCAAATGGGGCAGCATAGGGCAGCAGCGACCTGCCGACCGCGGCGTCAGACGCTCCCCGAAAAAAATAAAACACAACAAAAGCCGCCGCGCAGACGATGAAAGGAGCCGACGATGAGAAAAGGAGAATTAACGAACGAAAAAATACTGGATATATCGCTGCTTCTGGGGGCGGCGGCAGCGATTTTGCTTGCACTTATAGCGGGTTTTACAGCAAGCTGCGAGGAAATGCAGGAAAAAGCCTTCCGGCTTCACATTCTGGCAAATTCCGACAGCACCGCAGATCAGGAAATAAAGTACGCGCTTCGCGATTACATAATCGACGACCTGGGCTACCTCTTCCGAAGCTGCCGCACAAAGGAAGAAACGGTCCGGCTCGCGCGCCGCGACATAGCGCTTATAAACGAGCGTGCGAACGGATTCTTGAAAAAAAGCGGCTGCGGGTATTCTGCTATTTGCAGTGTGGAAAACTGCACCTTTCCTACCCGCCGCTACGGAGATCACACGCTTCCTGCGGGCGACTACGACGCGCTGAAGATCGTACTCGGCAAGGGCGAGGGGCGGAACTGGTGGTGCGTTCTGTTTCCATCTGTGTGTCTGCCAGCCGCAGCCGAAAAAACATCTCTGCCGTCACGTGCGGCTTACGCTGAAATAAAGCAGCGTGCTAAGCTTACGGCTGACAGCTTAGCTGTCGAGAGCGGCAAAGGAATAGAGGTTCGGTTCGCGATTTATGAATGGGTTCGTTCGCTTTTAAACTGACTCTTCTGAGCGCCTGAGCGAATACGTTTGTTCCTTTCGGAAAACTAGCCGGAAGCGGACGGGCGCGCGGTTTGAACCGATAAATCGGTTCAAACCGCGCAAGGCAGCGCACATTTTGCCGCGCAGGGCGCGGCAAAATAGCGGCGGCTTCGCCGCCGCGCGGAACGCAGAGCGTTCCGCCGTGCGCTGCCTTGCGCGGCAAGCCGCGCGCCCGTCCGCTTTCGCCGGAGCTATCCTTTTTTCACCGCCGGTTCACGCCAAGTACGCCGCCTGTGCAGCCTGTAAAAACCGCAGTCAGCACCTTAGCGATCGAGTCAGTCCCCTGCACTTCGCCGAAAAGGAGTGCGCCGAGCAGACAAAGCGAGAGCAGAATTACCGCGCACCGAAAACCGTGGCGCAGCCCGCTGTGCTTTTTTATCCTCCCGCAGACATACCCCGAAAGCATACACCCGACGCCGAGGGAGAACAGCGCGAAAATCCCCGAAATATCCAACGGGAACTGCAACGTGTACATTATAAACGCGAAAAAGAGCAGGAGCAGAACGGCGGCAGCCGCCCCAAGAGCTGTCGAAAACACATACGTCCCCGCCCGCTTCATAAGGTCGTTTCTTTGTTCGGACATGGTATCACCTCGTCCTATTGTATGTGGCGGAGATCCACGATATGCCCTGCCGGAAACAATTGTTTCGGATCAGATAACAGGTATAAAACGAGGACTGCCGATTGAACGGCAGTCCTTCAGTTTGTCGATAAACCTGTTTCAGAGAATCTCGACTCGATCTGCTAAAACTTTTGATATGTTAAATCGAGAAAAATACACCAAAAACGGGATTCCAAAGGGAGTAATTCCCTTTGGCAGGGGTTTGGGGACGGCGCCCCCAATCTCTTTTTCTTTTCATCTTTTTCGACGGTCTGGAGGACTGCCGATTGAACGGCAGTCCTTTTCGTTTTTATTTCTTTTTGACAGGCAGCCAGATCGCACCCTCTGTTTCGCTGAAATAAGCCTCGATGCTGTAATTTCCCGCGAGTTCATATTCTTTACAATTCGGAAGCCATTCGCTCCACATTTTCGTGTTCACGTCCTGTAATGCCTTAGGACATTTACCCTTCCACGGAAACTCCGCCCAAAGCCCGGCAGGTATAACCCGCGTTTCACAGCCGTCGGGAATCTTTTTCCACGGTTGGTACAGGTCGGCGATAATGTAATCAAAGTCCTTTCCGTCGCCGTCAACGCACACGCCGAACATTCCGCCTGCAATATCCGCGCCGCCGTTCGCGTAATGCTCAGACCAGTACTTCGGTATCTCCGAATACGCCGTATCCGCGTCGAATCTTCTGCTCCTGCCCATAACCGTAAAGGCTGATTTTTCTACAATTTTGTAGTCCATAATTGTTCCTCCCTCTAACGTAAGTTTAATACGTATCGGCGCAAAGCTTCTTATCTTTGCACCGTATTCTTTTGCAGCCGAGGGGGTTATCCCATGGAATTTCGTGAATGCGCGCGCAAAACTGTCCGGAGAATCGTAGCCGTATTTAACCGCCGCGTCGATCACCTTTATATCAGACGTGGAAAGCTCCTCCGCAGCAAGCGCAAGCCTCCTGTTTCTGATGTATTCGCCAACGGTGAATCCGCAAAGCACGCCAAAGATCTTCTGAAAGTAAAACGGCGAAACGTGCGCCCGCGCGGCGATTTTCGCTATATCCGTTTCTTCGGTAAGGTTATCCTCGATGTACTGTATCGCGTTTTGTATGCCCTCTGTCCAGCCATTCACCTTTCCTCGCCCCTTCCCTCTTGCTGTAAATGCATTATATCACGTTTCGGGGTATCCTGCGCGACTTTTTTTGCACTTTGGTGCAGACGAGGCGGCGGGAAAAACGAAACCGGCACTGTTCCATAAGAAGCAATTATGTGACCCGCCAGTCTATCTCGCTTATCCCGTTTTCACTTAGAAATTCGTTGCACTTGGAAAAGTGCCGGCAGCCGAAAAAGCCATTGTACGCGGACAAGGGGCTGGGGTGCGCACTTGTAAGGATAAGGTGGCGCGGATTCGTTATAAGCGCAGTCTTTTTCCGCGCATTCGCTCCCCAGAGAATGAACACAAGCGGCTTCTCCCGCTCGTTAAGCAGAGTGATAACGCGGTCGGTGAAAACCTCCCAGCCCTTTCCTTGATGGCTGTTAGCCTGCCCGCGCCGAACCGTGAGCGATGTGTTCAGAAGTAAAACTCCCTGTTTCGCCCAGCAGGTAAGGTCGCCTGTCGTCGGAACAGGCAGCCCCAGATCCGCGTTAAGCTCCTTGTATATGTTTTTCAAAGAGGGCGGCGGCTCAACCCCGTCCTGAACCGAAAAAGCCAATCCGTGCGCCTGCTTCGGCTCGTGATAGGGATCCTGACCTAAAATTACCGCCTTTACGTCACTGTACGGCGTAAGCTTAAGCGCATTGAAAATGTCGTACATATCGGGATAGATCGTAAAGCCGCTGTACTCGGACTTCAGAAATCCGCGAAGAGCGAGGTAGTACGGCTTCTCAAACTCCCCCGCGAGAAGTTCGTCCCAGTCGTTTCCTATATTCACCATAAATCAGTTTCTCCGTAAGCGTCAATAAGATTGTCGATAAACTCAAAGGTTTCAGGCGCTTTTTTTCTGAGAGTTTCCGGAGTAAGGAGGTATTCCGCACCCGCCGCCGCGAAAAACTCAGCCGTTCTGCTGCCGTTTTCGCCGCCTGTATCCATAACATAATCGCCCTCGCGCTCGTAGATCCCTGCGAACTCGTCAGATTCGGAAAGCTTTCCGTTAGAGTTGTCATAAGTGTGAAAAAGCTCATGGTAAAGCACGTCGGGGTAGAAGCTTTCCGTAGTTATGTAAATGGTGGTGTTCTGCGTCAGACCCAGCGCAGAGCTGTCCTGCCCGACTTCGGGAACGGAGAGTGCTTCACCCGTAAAGTAAAGCGCATCACAGCTCTCCGCAAGAGAATCAGGAGCCTTTTCAAGCATAAGAATATGTCCAAGAAAATTATCGTCGTCAAGCTCCCCGCACTTATAAACGTCGATCCCGCGGTAATTCCCGCAAAACTCTCTCGTCATAAAATAGCGCAGCTCGTAGTCTGTCATCATCACGCCCAGCAAAATCCCGACCGCGCACGCAGCGGCGATAATAAGTCCGCCGCGGACTCCGCGCAGTACACGCTCTCTATCCATCATAACAGCGAGAAGTAAAGCCCCGCGAAAACGCCTGTCGAAACCGCAAGGATCCCGATTATAACAAGGCAGAACGCGAGCGCGCCCTTTCCGAAGTCGGTCTTTACTTTTTCCTTTTCCGGTACAGCTATAACAGGCGGGAGGATAGGCGTCTGCGCCTGATGGATCGGCGGAGCGGTATAAGTCGGCATAGGTCTTGCCGCTTCTGCGAGTCCCCTGGATTCCGCCTCGGCTGCATTCGTAACGTTCGTCGTTTCAGCTCCTGCCATTCCCGCAGCTCCCGCGGCATCTGCCGTTTCGCCTGTGACTGTATTCTGAACCGGCTGGCTTGCCTGTACAACGGGATCGCCCGGAACAGCAGCCGCATTAAACGCGCCCTGCTGGGAAACCGTAAGCGGCGCAACGCGCTCTCCGCAGGCTGTACAGAAGGACGTTCCCTCCGCGATTCTTGCTCCACATTTTCTACAATACATAAAATCAATTCCTTTCTTATGTTTTCTCAGCGTCACCGCACATTTACCGTCGTGCGGCTGCGAGCCTATCTGTCCCTGAAAAATTCAAAGAGATATTGCTGGGCGATACCCTTGTACTGCCCCATACATTCGGGCAGCCCGTCTTTATAGTACTCCGCGACGATCCGCTTTATCCATACATCGGTAGGAAAAGCCTCCGTTTTGTGGTACGCAAAAAGAAGGACGCAGTCCGCGACCTTATCGCCAACGCCGACGATCCGTTTAAGAAGTACCTTTCCCTCGTCGTACCCCATTCCATATATCGCTTCAAGATTGATCTCGCCCGCCGCCGTTTTTCGTGCCGCGTCAAGTATGTATCTGGCGCGAAAGCCCGCGCGAAGCGGCGCAAGGTCGTTTTCGTCAAGCACCGCAAGCCGCCCGGCTGTCGGGAAACCGCCGTTTTCGCCGAATCCTTCACAGAGCCGCCCGATTATCCCGCGTATACGGGGAATGTTGTTGTTCTGGGAAATTATAAAGCTTATAAGCGTTTCAAACGGCTCCTGGCGAAGAATACGCAGCCCCCTGTTCGCCTCAGACGCTTTTTTAAGCGTTTCGTCCGCCGAAAACTGCGCAATAACCGCGTCGTAGTCCGTTTCACCGTCAAAGTAACGCTCCCAGTAAGAAATGTCCTCCGGATAAACGTCAATAAGCGTTATCCCGTCGTCTTCCTGCCGGACTTTAAGCCGCTTACTTCCAGCAAATCCGCTGTACAAACCGTCCGAAAGCCGCTCCCAGCGGAAACATTGCCCGCTTTCAAGCGTTTGCACAAGCGAACAGCCGTTTTTTAAGTAAAAATTCACAAAAATGCTCCAAAAGAAAAAAAATTTTCAAAAACCCTTGATTATTCTTCTTTATTATAATACAATTTAATAGGAATTTCAACAATACGAGCTGAAAATTTTATGAAAATCTTTAAGGAAGGTAAACTATATGCGCGAAAGTATTCTTACAATCCCCGTAAACGAGGTCTTTGAGCCGAGGTGCGGCTGCCCGATCTGCGCTATGCGTAACGCTGTCGAGGATCATATCTGCGAATACATCATGGGCGCGGCAATGATGGAACCCGATGTCCGAATGGAAACTAACGAGCTGGGCTTCTGCTTTACTCACTTTGAAATGCTGCTCCAACGGAACAACCGCCTTTCCCTCGGTCTTATGCTTAACAGCTACCTCGAAAACGCACGCAAAAATATATACGAAAAAAAGGGCTTATTCTTCTCGAAAAATGCAAAAGCAAAAAAATCTGCCGAGGCGGAACAGACCTGCTTCGTTTGCAGCAAGGTTGAATGGGGTATAAATCATACCCTCGAAACGGTTTTTACAATGTTCGTTAAGGACGCAAAGTTCAAAAACCTGTTCAAAACGCAGGAATATATCTGTATCCCGCACTACAATCTCCTTATGTCGCTCGCCCCGACAAAGCTCCAGAAAGGCGACCTCGCGGAATTTAACGCCGCTCTCGACAAGCTGCTTGAAGATTATATAAAACAGCTCAACAGCGACGTAAACGACTTCTGCAACAGCTTCGACTACCGAAACGCCGGCAAGCTCCATACCCCAGAAATGGAACACGTCCGCACGTCTGTTGAACGGTCGATTGAATTTTTAACAAGCAGAAAACCGCGGGTAAAATAAACCTTTTGACAATCAAGGTTCGACATTACGGGCGCGAAAAAGACTGCTGCGAAATTTCAGCAGCAGCCTTGATCTGCCATATCCAAAATCCCGGCAAAACAACCCGTTGTTATCTGAAGCAGGTTTTCAAAAGTTTAAGGCTGCCGCAAAATTTCAGCGGCAGCCTTTTTATGCCATCTAAAAATCCACGCCGCAATCATTCATTGTTAATTGTTACCCGTATCATTTGCCTTATCCGCCGTAACAACACCCTTGCGCGCGTCAATCGTTACCGTAGTGCCGCTTTTCAGAATAGAGGTCGCGTTCTCCGCCCCGATTATTACGGGAATGTCAAGCGATAAGCCAACTACCGCAGCGTGGCTCGTAAGTCCGTCCTTTTCGACAATTATACCGCTCGCCGAACGTAAAAGCTGCATTATCTCGTTGTCGGTTTCCGAAATTACAAGTATATCGCCGTTCGCAAAATGCTTGCGCGCGTCCTCGGCGTTTTTCGCCACGCAAAGCGGTGCGGTAACGACCTTTTCCGTTATTCCCGTGCCCGAAACAAGCACATTTCCAACAACGTGTACCTTCATAAGGTTTGTCGTTCCCGATACCCCAAGCGGTACGCCGGCTGTTATTACAACAAGGTCGCCCGTGTCGAGATAACCTTTACGGCAGGCGCACTCGACCGCGTGGTTGAAAAGTTCGTCCGTGCTTGATTTTTCCTGCGCCATAAGCGGTACAACGCCCCAGCTCAGGTTCAGCTGACGCCACGTCCTCTCGCTTGTTGTGCAGCTTAAAATTGCGCGGTTCGGGCGGAATTTCGAGAGGAATTTAGCTGTGCTTCCCGTTTTTGTAACAGTTAATATCGCCTTCGCGTTAAGGTCGAGCGCGGTAGTTACTGTCGCGTGAGAAATAGCGTTTGTGACATTTTCCCCCGCGATTTCGTGCCTGTCGCGGAAACGCTTGGAATAATTGATGTCCTTTTCGGTAGTTTCCGCGATTTTCGCCATGGTCTGTACAGCCTCTATCGGGTACAGCCCCGCCGCAGTTTCTCCCGAAAGCATTATCGCACTCGTTCCGTCATATATCGCGTTAGCAACGTCCGTTATCTCCGCACGTGTAGGGCGCGGATTCTTTATCATAGAATCGAGCATCTGCGTGGCGGTAATTACCTGCTTACCCGCGCGGTAGCCTTTTTCAATCAGCTTCTTCTGTATGCGCGGTATCTCCTCGAATGGGATTTCAACGCCCATATCACCGCGCGCCACCATTATACCGTCCGAAACGCGGAGAATATCCTCGATATTGTCAACGCCGCTCTGGTTTTCGATTTTCGCTATTATTTTTATGTCATTTCCGCCATGTTCCTCAAGAATTTTGCGGATAGACAGAATGTCCTCGTCACATGTTACAAAAGAAGCCGCGATAAAGTCAAATCCCGTTTCTATGCCGAAAATAATATCGCTGACGTCCCGCTCGCTGAGGTACGGCATCGAAAGCTTTACTCCGGGGAAATTACAGCTCTTATTATTGGAAAGCCAGCCGCCGTGGATAACCTTACAATGAATATCGCAGCCGTCAGCCTTGCTCTCAATCTCAACGACCCTCATCTCGATAAGCCCGTCGTCCGCAAGTATCTTCGTTCCGACGTCAATATCCTGTGCAAGATTTTTATAGGTTATCGACACGATCTCGTCTGTTCCCTCGACCTCGCGCGTTGTAAGCGTAAAAATGTTGTCGTGGGAAAGCTTTACCTTCCCGTCACGGAACTGCTTTACGCGGACTTCGGGTCCTTTTGTGTCAAGCAGCGACGCTACGGGCAGATCCAGTTCCTCGCGTATGCGCTTTACCTGCTCGAAAACAGCCTTATGGCTCGCGTGGTCGCCATGCGAAAAGTTCTGACGCGCAACGTCCATTCCGCTTTTCATAAGCTCGCGGAGCACATCGTCGTCCGCCGTCGCGGGTCCCATCGTACATACAATTTTCGTTTTTCTCATTTTTATCATTCCTTCCGTTTTTCGTGTTTTCTTGTGAGTTTCTTGAGAGAGTTTTTTTGAGACTAGGGGCTGCCGCCCCTAGAACCCTGCCAAGCCTTTTGTAAAAGGCTTGACCGAAAACTTTTAGTTCACCACTGACATTCGTGGATCATAGTTTTTCACGTCCGCTTTAATTTGGGCTGCCTGATTGGAGCTGACGCTTGTGATACTCATAATTTCTCTTAAAAATTTCGCCCCGCAGCTGATGTTGCGAGGCGAGTAAATTACTTTTTAATGGTTACAGTCGCAACATCGTCATGAGTTGTGCGGTTTTCCGCGATAGAGCTGCGGAGAATACGGATTCTTGTGCGATCGCTGCCGGTTTCAATAAGAACAGTGTCCTCAGTAACCTTAAGGACGCGTCCGATGATGCCGCCTGTTGTTACAACTTCGTCGGCAACCTGTAAATTATCAAGCATTTCCTTCATTTTCTTCGCGCGCTTTTTTTCGGGGCGAATGATAAGAAAATAGAAAATCGCGATCATTAACAGAAGCGGAACAAGCGTTACTAAAAGCGAAGCCGCAGTGCCTGTTTCTGCCGAGTCAGCCGCCGCAGCGGTAAGAAGTGTCATAAATTCCATTTTTTAAAATCCTTTCCTTGTCCGTTTATTTTACGTACCTTTTAAGTATACAACATTTCGGCGCGAATTGCAAGCAATTTTTTTTATTTCACCTAATTTTTAACAAAGCACGCGCTGTAACCTGCTTTTTCAATGCAGTTTTTAACCGCTGTAAGCTCGTCAGACGTATAATCCGCGCTTTTTACCTCAGGTATTACTGTAAGTCCGACGGTTTTCCGCTGTGCCCGCGTAAGGATATCCTCGATAAGTCCAGCTGCGTCCGCGGGGTAGCCTTCGTCGGTAGGGAAACTCTCACGGTCTATCCGAAGAACGATCTGTTTACCGCGGAGAAATTCCGCGTCCGCGAGAAGCTCGGCTGTGCGCCCCGTTTCCGCGGCAATAACGTCCGCCGCCGTCATCTCGATATACGCTCCGTTATGCACAAGCCTTTCCAACATTTTATACCTGTCCGCCGCGAAATATTCGTCGGAAAGATATTCCCTGTCATAAGGGTGAAGTTCGGGAAAAACGAGGTCTGTGAGCTGGATTTCCGTAAAGCCTGCGTTTTTCAGCTCGCTTACTATCGCGTTATTATACTTAACAGTCGCCTCGCTCGCGGGATTTGCCCAGCGCAGATCCGTTCCTGTCGAATAATCGAGCCATGACATTATCGGCTCGTCCTTTATTTTATAGCTCATATCGGGGAAAGCGATACAGCCCGCGTTGTCCGAAAGTACGGAAACTGACGCGATCGCTAAAAGCCCGTTATCGGAAAGCGTTTTTACTATTTCATTCGGTCGGAGCGACCCCAGAACGATTCCTGTTCCCTCAAGTTCTTCAAGCTCCGAACGGTAATGTAAATGACCGCCGCTGTCCTTCATTACGACAATGACCGCGCTGTAACCCTCGCTTTTCGCCTTAGCCGCGAACGCCGCAAGGGAAGTTGTATTAGAAAGCGCGCTGGACGGGACGGCTGCCGCGAAGTAGCCGCTTGCCGCCGCTTCGGGAGTATTTGTTTCACCTGTCGTGGTGGTTGTTACGGGCGCGGTATTCTCCGCGTCGTCCGTTCCGCTTTCTTCGACCGGCGGTTCTGCTGCGGAAACCGTCGGGGGAGTCCACTGCGGCTCCTCACGTGAAGCATTTTTCTCGAAGAAATTCAGAATCGGTTTTCCTAAGCAGTAGCCAATGAAAAAAACAGCGGCTACTGCGGCAATCAGAAGAACTGTACCCATAATTTTCTGGGCGCGCGTTTTCTTTTTCCGATAAAGATTTTTCGTGCGCTTGATTTTTGTGCCGTATTTATTTCTGTATGCCAAGTGTTATCTCTCCTTCAGTAAGGGATTTGCCCCGTCATTTTACGTGGTAAGGGTTGGAACATCAACCTGTCATTCAGCAGGGGGATATGCCCCATACCGAACGGTGAACATTTTTCCTGAGTTATATCGAAGCTGTTGAATATCCCGCGAAGGCATAAAGAGCGAGAGAAAGTATACCGACGTAAACTATCATTATCGGGAAGCCGCGAAAGGCTGCGGGTACGAGCGGCGAGTTAAGCCTTTGAGCCGCGATATAGAGAAGATATGCGGCGATAAGGAAGCCTATACCTGTTCCGAATCCATAGCCGATATATGACGAAAGCCGTCCGCCCTGCTGTGCGCTAAGAAAAAGCGCGCCGATCACGGAGCAGTTGAACACCGAAATATGGACATATTTTTTCAGTCCCTTAAACACCTTCGGGAAAAACCGCCATATAAACGCGAGCGTAAGCACATAAACCGCGCTTACGATAAGGATATATAAAAGCGGCATAATTATTCCGTAAAATCCATTCCCCGCGAAAAGCCGGTCGAATCCGCAGACTATCGCGGCGGAAATTGTCGTTACATACGTTATCGCCGCCGAAAAGCCGAGAACGTGCTCGCGCTTACGGGAAGCGTAAAGCATAACGTTTATGCCAAGCGCGCGCTCGAACACGAGGTTCTGGATAAACACTGCGGTAAGGGCGGCAGAAAGCATTTTCGCAAATATTCCCATTACTTTTCCTCCTTTTCGACCGCATTATTTTCATCATTTTCGGGAACAGCCTCTGCGCCGGAAACGATCGCCTCAAACTCCGCCAGCAGGTCTGTATTATCGCGGAAGGTAAGCTCGGTAATATCTTCAACCGGCTTTTCTTCGCGTACAGTCTTTTTCCTGCGCTTTTTCGGCGATTTGTAGATCCGTATCGTTTCAGGCTCGGAATGGCGCTTACCCGTAAGAAATTCGCCCATATCCTCTGCATATTCCGCAAGCGCTTCCGCGTCATCGTTCTCGTCGTCGGGTTCAAGCAGCTTCGCTTTTCTATGGTTATAAAGCCCGCGGAAAAGCCCGGCAAAAACGCCGACTGTTAAAAATCCGCCGAACGTTGTTTCAAGCGCAGGGATAGTGAATAAAACAGGAATATATAGCCCGCCGAGGGTTCCGTTCGCAAGTATCTCGCGGAATGAGCCGACAAAAATGCAGGCAATATCAAAGCCGAGGATAAATACCGCACAGTCGATTATCATCTCGTCCATAGGCTCGCTGTAAAATCGGGTTTCGGTTTTCGAGAGAATAAGCGAATTTGTTACAAGAATAGGGAGGTAAACCCCCGCCGAGGCTATGATCTCTTCCCCGAAAATTACACGTGTAAAAAGTATTACGGGAATATAAATTACCGCGGCGGCTAAACAGTATATAATTACGCGGAAGGTATAGGCGATTTTTCGCGGAACGGCGCGGCAGATCACGATCGTAAGAAACGACACGAGAGAAAAAACAACGCACACCGCGAGGCTTTTCATAAGCGTCCCCGCGCAGGCGATCACCGGCGCGATAAGAAGCCCGCTCATAAAGACGATATTCTGTTTTATAAGCCCGTCGCGCAGGCTGATTTTTTTCTGTTCCATAGTTATTTACCCTCGCGGTCGCTGTTACGCGCCTGTGCGCGCTGTTTTTTTCGCTTTATTTCAATTGTCTGAGCGTAACGCTCGAAAAGATTCGTCTTTTTTCGCCTTATTTTTGTCACCTTATTATCAATAGGCGGCATATTATAGTTGGTCGGTGGAACAATAATTTCCATAGTATCGGAAAGGCGCTTCCCGCCGCCCGCCTTTGCCGTTTCGCGGAGCCTCTCGTACCGTCCCATATTCCTAAACAGGTAGGAGAACATTCGCTTGAGCGCTGCTCCCGCCGCCGCGCAGACTGTATCTAAATGCAAAGAAAGCGCGTTAGCGATAAGCAGGACGAAAAGGAACGAGCCTTCGACTTTTCCGAAATGGCGGAAAAGACAACCGACGATACCGATTATAAGCCCGTAGGCTATTTTTCCCGCAGGCGTTTTCGGCGTGGTCTGTGGGTCGCCCGCGAGGAAAACGAAGCCGAAAAGGAGATAGCCGCCGATAAGCTCAAGTATAAGCGTATCGCCGATACTGTTATAAACAGGAAAAAGCGCGGTTAAGGCGCAGTATGAACCTAAGCCGGAAACTGTTACAAGGAGCGAAAGAGAACGCCGCGCGAGAAGGCATACCCCGCACACCGCGAGAACCAGGAAATGCGTCGTTCCGAGGGGACCGACATAGTTTCCAATCAAAATATCCTGAACCGAAACGCTCGGTGCAGTTCCTAATTTCAAAAGATAGCTTTCGATTCCCGAAAAAAGCTGTTCCGAGCCTAGCGTTCCGAAAACCGGTGGTTTAACGCCTGCCGCGGGATAAAGGAGCATATCCTGTGGAAAACATATTATAAGAAACGCCATCGCCGCAGCGGTCGGGTTAAAAATATAGTTGTCCTTTCCGCCGAAAATGTGCTTTAAGCCCATAGCTAAAAGACCGCCGCCGAAAACTATTCCGTAGCTTACCGACGCGGGCATCATAAGCGCGATACAAAGCCCCGCCGCCAGGGTCGAAAGATCCTTCGGGTTATAGGTCTTTTTAGACATACGGCAAAAGATCGCGTCCGAGACCATACAGGTAATAACGCAGATCACCGCTATCACAAGCGCGCGCCAGCCGCTGAGCCACACGCTGAGTCCGAGAAGCGCCAGAAGGCACAAAAGCTGATCGCCGTATATAGATTTCTGTTTCCGGGGCTTTTTCGGAGCAACGTGATATGTTCTTATATCGCCGTCAAATTTTTCAAAAAGTGAGCCGTTTTTTTCCGACATATTTTTTCATTCCTTATCTCAATAATGGAGGTTTTATGCAGTTCGATACGCTTAGCCGCAGCACCGTTAAAATAACGCTTTCCGAGGAGGATATGCGAAAATACTCCCTCTGCGCGAAAAGCCTGGCTAAAAAGAACGCGGAAGCTAAACGCGCTCTCGCAGGGTTTCTTAAAAGGGCAAGGCTTTTCCGTGAATTCAATACCGAACGGCTCTTTTTAGAAGCATTCCCCTGTGAAAAGGGCGGCTGCATTCTTTATGTTTCGGGACTTGATGAAGCACCGGAGGGCACGACGCGGGATATTTCGCCGCTTTTATGTACAGTTGATGGGTTAGACAGCTTTATAAAGCTCTGCGCAGGGATTTACCGCTTTTTCAACGGAGAATATTCCTCCGCGTATGCTGAAAACGGACGTTACAGCCTTATAGTTTTCGCCGACGCGGATCAGCTCTCCGCGATAAGACGCATTATGAGCGAATACGGCGAGGTAATAAGCGACAGCCGCGAGGTATTCCGTATTTACGAACACGCTGAAAACGTCTGTCCTAGCGGCGCGGCACGAGCCTTCGCAAGGCTTATATAGCCCGCCTTTTACCGCATCAGATCCGCCGCTTTTTTCATATTTTCTGCACGGAAGAGGTACGTTCCCGCTACGAGAACATTTGCGCCCGCCTCCTTAACGAGAACGGCTGTTTTTTCGTTTATACCGCCGTCGACCTGGATATCAATATCACGGCCGAGCTTGTTTGCATATTCACGTACAGCGCGGATTTTTTCAGTCATTTCGGGGATAAAACCCTGACCGCCATAGCCCGGTTCGACTGTCATAACGAGAACCATATCCGCTTTTTCGATGTACGGAAAAACAGCTTCCGCGGGGGTGTTCGGCTTTAAGGCTATTCCCGCCTTTACGCCGAGCGAATGTATTTCGTCGATAAGCGCGTCAGGGTCGCCGTCGCTTTCGATATGAAATGTTATGATCGCCGAGCCCGCCGCCGCGAAAAGCGGGATCTGGCGCGCAGGGGTTTTTACCATTAAATGGGTGTCGAGGAGGGCGGTCGTGCGGGATTTTATGGAATTCTGAACCGCGCTTCCGTAGGTTATATTTTCAACAAATTCGCCGTCCATAACGTCGAAATGGAGATATTCGATATTATTCTCCGCGATTTTTTCCGCTGTTTCACCAAGGCGGGAAAGGTCGGAATTTAAAACGGAGGCTGAAATTTTAACAGTCGGCATAGCATTTTCCTTCTTTCTGTACATAACAATACAGTATAATCATACCGCAAATACTCCGTTTCGTCAAGTACTATGGGGGGACTTTTTTCCAAGGTGGAAAATTTTTGTGATAAATCCCGATGGTTTAACTGACAACTGCGGTGCGGATCGTAAACAGATAGAGGGAATGGCTGTCGGAAAATGTGAAAAGAGAGAAAAAAGAGATCGGGGACGCCGTCCCCGAACCCCTGCCAAAGGAAATCATTTCCTTTGGAATCCCGTTTTTTGCTGCTATTTTCCTCAATTTAATAAACCGAGTTTTCCGAAACAGTTTTTTGACAAGATGAAAGACTGCTGCGTAAATTTCGCAGCAGCCTTCATTCTTAGCCATATTTCAAATCATCGGCGAAGCCGATACAACCATTATTCGCTAATCATTATTTATTCAGCAGATCGTAAATCATCTTTAACGCCTGACCGCGGGTGACTTTCTGAGCGGGCTTAAACTTTCCGTCTTTTCCGCTCATATAGCCCATATTGCAGGCTACTTCGATGTAACCGGTATACTTACCTGTATCCTTAACATCGCTGAACGAGGACTTAAAAATCGGCATTTCAGCAATCTTTTTGCCAAGCCAATTTGACGCGATTATTTTTGCGGCATACTGACGGGTAAGCGGCTTATCCGTTTCTTTCTCGTCCAACCAACTGTATGTACCGAGGCTTCTCACGAGGTTTTTAAACTCGCCGCGTGTAATGATCTTATCCTCGTTAAGGCTTCCGTCCTCGTCCATCACCGTAATATCGTAAGCGGCAAGCTTTTCGGCGATTTTCCTGTATTTACTGTCTTTAAGGTCGGTGTATGTTACGTCCTCAGGGATTATATATGCTTCGCTTCCGTCGCCATTCGTGAGCTTACCCGTAAAAGCATCGATATAGAGTGTTCTTGAGGCTGTATAAACGAGGGCGGTAACTACGGTCTTATTATCCTTAAGCGCACAACGGTACCGAAGCGGGAAATCTACCTGTTCAAAGAACTTAGCGTAAGCGTCTGTTTCACTAATAATATTATCCGGTTCGGGGTATTCGATTCCGTAATAGGTCATATTATAGTTATTAACCTTTCCGTTTCGGTCAATCGAGATTCGCGCGGTTTCGTCGGAACACTTTATTCCATTAGCGAAGCGGTTAAGGCTGGCTGACGCGCCGAAAATCGCACCGATCTCGCCGTTATCGCGGCGTTCCTTAGAGATATACTCGCGGGAATATGTTATATCAGAGCTATCCATCGGGAAAAGTTCGGCTTTATCGCCCGCGATTTTCTTAAAGCGTGCGGCGAGGATCTTATCCGTGCCGCTTTCGGTTTTAAGCTTTGTTGCATTCAGATTCGCCGTATTTGAGCAGCTATACTTTAAGATCTCGCCCGTTTCGGCGTTTACGCTCATACTGCCGTAAATGATATAGTTTTTTTCCTGCTGTGGATTATACGAGGCTGTTGTCGCAGAGGCTTCGGCATAATCGGCCTCCATGATCTCCTCGGCTTCTAGCTCTTCTTCATACGGCTCGACAATCGGTGCGTCCAGATCAACATAACCCTTAACGTTTCCCCCAAACGACACATGGCGGACGTATGCTCCGAGGTAATCGTCGTAATCGCAGCTGGAATACGTACTTTCGGCGGTATCGGGGATATTGAAAATACCCATATCCTGTACAATTTTAATTGCCTCATCGGGCTTTATGAGCTTTTCCTCAAGTTCCAGCTTTTCAAGCTCGCTTTCGGTAAAGGTAACATCTGCGACCATAGCGGTCTCAGCGGCATAGTCGTCATCGCCTTCTTCAGCGTTTCCATACTCTTTGTCGTAATCGATGTAACTGCCGTCATAAGTGGAGAGCTTACCTGTGAGCGCATCAATCTCGCCTGTTTTTGTCTGGCGGTAAATGAGGTGAGGGATCACTTTATCGGTTTCCCAGTCATACTCTGTCGTATAGACAAGCTCGACGGGAAATTCATCAGCGAAGCCCTTCTGCGCGGTTTCGGCAGGAACTGCGTCCTCTGTTTCTGCGAAGCCTGCGCCGATAATCCAGTTAAGGTTATACCTTAAAATCTCGCCGGTATCCTTATTGATAAAGAGGTTACCTGAGCTGCCTGCTACGGGGACTCCGTCTTTTACACGCTTAATGGAAAATTTGGCAAAATTTGAACCGAGGGGGATGCTGGGCGTTTCGCTTATTTCGATATACTTATATACAGTCGGGTTAAGCTTTTCCACCGCCTCTTTTGCCTTTTTGTACAGTTCATCAGGCTCAAGCTTAGCGAATTTATAATTATCGCCGTATTCCATTTTTCCGTTATCGAAATATGTTATAACTTTTCCGATAATATCGACGCCGAGCTCCTCATAATCGCCCGTTTCTGTTGTTGCGGTATGCCATTTAAAGCCATACTTTGTATTTCCGCCGACAATGCTTGTATTATGGTAAAAGCCTGTTAAATTTTCGGGGATTTCGACGCGATGTTTAACGTAGGTCAGCGCTCTTGTCATAGCCTCGTCCGTTTCGGCTGCGTAGGAAGCTATACAGGTTGACGGGACGAGCATAGCGGCTGCGAGGAGGGCTGAAGTTACTCTTTTGAATTTCATATTCATTCTTCCTTTCCGGTTTGATTTTTGAGATCATTGAGATTTTTAAGGTTTTATGCCTTTCATATATAAAAACAGATTTTTTGAGGCAAATGTGACAGGTTTTTCCGAAATATTTTTATATTTTAGCAATTTTGTGAATTATATACAATTATCCAGCCTTATTTTGTGCAGTTCGTCTTGGTGAGATATGTTCAAAAAAGAATAAAACCCGCTTCTCTCCGCAAAATATGAATGCAGACTCTGCAATCAACTTAAAAGGAGCAACGAAGATGAAAAAAATGGTATGTGCGTTTTTAATAGCGGCGGCAGTATGCTGTTGTTCGTCCTGCGGCTGTTCAACGGAACCCGCCGAATCTGCTGAAACGACGAGCGGGACGTCAACTCTTACGACTGCGGGCGAAAACAGCGGTGCGGGAATGAGCGAGAGCAATGCTTCCGTCACGAACATTCTCCCCGAAACGGCGGAAGAGATCGATACCGACAAAACTGACAGAGCTGACGGAAACGGGCATTACGAGGTAACGGACGACGGGGTTGTCACGAACGGCTCTGAGAGGGACAGCGAACCCGGCGAGGCGGCATACGCCTCGTCGTACATCAGCGCGGCGGCAAACGGGCTGAGCCGCGGCAAAATCTGCTGGGGACTTGGAAAAGAGCGTGACAGTGCGAACAGACCGACTGACGCGGTAAAGGCGGAGGAAATGTACAAGGCTTCAGGCGCACGTTTTCTCACAGATGGTGAGAAGAAGATATGTCTGACATTTGACGAGGGGTACGAAAACGGCTACACGGGCGAGATACTTGATGTTCTGAAAGAAAAGGGGGTAAAGGCGGTATTTTTCGTGACATACGACTACTGCCGAACAGAGCCTGAGCTTATTGAGCGAATGATAGACGAGGGGCACGTTATCGGGAACCACAGCTACACACACCCCTCGCTGCCTGACTGTTCCGTCGACGAGGTTACCGAGGAGGTAAGCGCGCTTCACGACTATATTTTTAAGAACTTCGGCTATAAAATGGGACTTTTTAGGTTTCCGAAGGGAGAATTTTCGGAGAACACGCTGAAGCTTGTTCAGGATCTCGGTTACACAAGTGTTTTCTGGTCATTTGCATACAGCGACTGGGACGTTTCCGCGCAGCCTGACGCAGGCGAAGCATACTCGAAGATAACCGCCTCGACGCACAGTGGAATTTATCTTCTTCACGCGGTTTCCTCGACGAACGCGGAGATTCTCGGTTCTCTCATTGATTTCTGGCATAACGCAGGGTACGAAGTTGGCTGCACGATATAGGGGGCGCGGCGTTCCGCTGTCCGTATCGCTTTTGACATGACTGAGAAAGCCGCGGCGCGCACCGACGGGGGTTCGGCGTTTTGCGCAGCAAAAGGGCGAACCCTCTATAGGGGCGCGCTTTGAACCGAGCTTTCAGGGGAAAGCGAACGTGGAGAACGGGGCAGGTTCTATTTCCTTAGTTAGAAGCTGCTGCGACGCAGGGGGCGCGGCGTTCCGCTGTCCGTATCGCTTTTGGCATGACTAAGAAAGCCGCGGCGCGCACCGACGGGGGTTCGGCGTTTTGCACAGCAAAAGGGCGGACCCTCTATAGGGGCGCGCTTTGAACCGAGCTTTCAGGGGAAAGCGAATGTGGAGAACGGGGCAGGTTCTATTTCCTTAACAGGTTTTCAGCGCGTTTTCGCTTCGCTCAAACGCGCGCGGCTTTTAAAAGCTTTGGCTTACAGCACAGTTCAATTAACGCCGCAGTCCACACACCTGCTAAAAGTGCGGCCTCCTTGTGGAGGGGTGCGCTTCACGCACCCCTCCGTCGTCGGTCGCCGCGGCTTTAAAAAGCTCCGCGATCTCCCCCACCACGCCAAACGCCGCGCCCCTGCCCCGTATAAATCGACGGCTTAGCTGTACTCGCCGATAATCGAAAGCGCCGCTTGCGCCTGGGTTATGCGATTCTCCATCGCGCGCTGCTGAATAAGACGGTGAGCCTCCTCCTCAGATAATCCGCGCCCGATAAGCAGAAGCTTTGCGCGGTAGATGTCCTTTTGCTCCCGCGTCTTAGTACGCAGCTGCGCTTCGTGAGTGAGATTGAGCCGGCAGAAGCGAAGCGCCTGTTCAAGCGCACCGCGGAATAATGGCTTCGTTATAACATACCCGCCCGAAGGGTCGATCTTTTTCTGTACCTTTTCCGCAATGTCCTCCTTAACTATCGCAAGCAGGTGAGCGTCGGTCTTTTTCCGTATGTCCGCGAAAAGATCGATCCCCGTTTCGTTTTCAAGCGGAATCGATATGACTATCGCGTCGAATCGGCTCAGGTCTATCCCCCGTATGGTCATTCCGTCTGTCGCAGTCGTAATCTCGTATCCGGGCGCAGATATTATCTCCTTTAAAGCCCGCGCCGCGTCGCTCGTTCTCGCCGCCGCCAGTATTTTCATATCCCCGCCCCCTTCTGAATATTCTGTTACTATTATATTCTAACCCGGACAAATTGTCAACCTGTTATTTTTTTCATTTTCCCTATTGACATTTTCTCCCCGTTGAGGTATAATTACATAGTGATTTACTAGGTTTTTGGATATATCCAGAACGGAAAGGCAAAAATATGGAGAAAAAGCTTATATATCTTGATAACGCGGCAACAACGAGAGTAAGCGACGAGGTGCTTGAAGCTATGCTTCCGTGGCTTAAAGAAGGATACGGAAACGCTTCCTCGATTTATGCGCTCGGTCGGGAAAGCGCAATCGCTCTCGCTAAGGCAAGAGCAGACTGCGCTGCGGCGATTGGCTGTGAGCCGAGAGAAATATTTTTTACAAGCGGCGGAAGCGAAAGCGATAACTGGGCAATAAAAAGCACGGCGAAAATGATGTCCAAAAAAGGGAAAAAGCATATTATAACCTCCGCTTTTGAACATCACGCCGTTTTGCATTGCCTCGAATCACTCGAAAAGGACGGCTTTGAGGTAACCTATCTCCCCGTTTATGAAAACGGCGTCGTCCGCGCCGAGGACGTTGCCGCTGCTATCCGCGAAGATACCGCCCTCGTGACAATTATGTACGCGAATAACGAAATCGGTACTGTCCAGCCGATCCCCGAAATCGGAGAAATCTGCCGCGAGCGCGGAGTTTATTTCCATACGGACGCGGTTCAGGCGGTCGGAAATGTCCCGATAAACGTCAGAGAACAAAATATAGATATGCTCTCCCTTTCAGGTCATAAAATCCACGCTATGAAGGGCGTAGGACTGCTTTATGTCAATAAAAAGATCCGCCTCTCACCATTTATCGAAGGCGGCGCACAGGAAAGCGGGCGGCGCGCAGGAACGGAAAATATCGCGGGTATTGTCGGCCTTTCAACAGCCCTTAGATCAGCCGCCGAAAACGTCGAAGCAAAAAAACAGCTCCTTACCCCGTTCAGCAATAAAATTATCTCAGCCTTCTCAAAAATTGAGTCGGCACGGCTTAACGGCGAGCGTGACCCGAACAGGCGGCTTTGCGGAACAGTCAACTTCTCCTTCGTCGGCGTTGAGGGCGAATCGCTTCTATTACAGCTCGACCTGCGCGGAATCGCCGCGTCAAGCGGTTCAGCCTGCACCTCCGGTTCCCTCGACCCGTCGCACGTCCTCCTCTCCCTCGGACTTCCCCATGAAGTCGCTCACGGCTCCCTGCGCATATCTATGTCGGAATATACGACAGAATCAGAGGTTGACGAGCTTATTCGGACTGTTCCGGAAATTGTAGAAAAATTAAGAAAAATGTCACCGCTCTGGGAGCGGCTTAAAAAGGAGGAAAAAATATGATCTACTCGGAAAAGGTTCTCGACCATTTCGCTAACCCCAGGAATGTCGGAGAAATCGAAAACGCAGACGGCGTCGGAGAAGTCGGAAACGCAAAGTGCGGCGATATTATGAAAATGTACCTGAAAATCGACAACGGTATCATTTCTGACGTAAAATTTAAAACCTTCGGCTGCGGCGCGGCAATAGCAACCTCGTCCATGGCAACCGAGCTTATTAAGGGAAAGCCGATAGAGGACGCGCTGAAGCTGACCAATAAGGCTGTCGTCGAGGCGTTGGACGGTCTCCCCGCCGTTAAAATCCACTGCTCCGTTCTCGCCGAGGAAGCGATAAAAACCGCGATCGCCGACTATTACACAAGACAGGGCGTAGACCCAACGCCGATAATAGGCGAAATCGGCGTTCACGACTGCGAACACTGCGGAGAATGACGAATAAAAGCGAAAAAAGAACAGGAACGCCGCACGGCTGTTTAACCGTGCGGCGATTATTTATCTATAACATCTTTTACAGGCCGTATACCCGTTCGCAATGGCGGTTTCCTTTGTGACCTGCATTGGGTCTTTCATTTTGCTGCAAGTCGCCTTACAATGGTACTTCGTTCCCCCGTTCGTAGGGACCCAGACGAGATTTCCCTCGTGTTCCTCCTCGTCCGGAACAGTTACGGAACTGCCCCCGCGCCCTCCGCCTGCCGAATTGCCCTGCCCTTTTGTTTTTTCAACAGTCGCCCCGGCAGATGTCGAAACCGTCACTTCCGAAACTTCCGTGGTTTTTTTGGCTGTTGTTCCGGAGGTTTTTTCCGCAGTCGTTTCCTCCGCTTCCGCAGGAGCATTCTCCGTTGTAACAGTCGTTTCCTCCACCGTCACTTCCGAAACTTCCGTGGTTTTTCCGGCTGTTGTTCCGGAGGTTTTTTCCGCAGTCGTTTCCTCCGCTTCCGCAGGAGCA
>CAZAXM010000015.1:38740-43638 GCA_964489095.1 uncultured Ruminiclostridium sp.
ACTTCCGAAACTTCCGTGGTTTTTCCGGCTGTTGTTCCGGAGGTTTTTTCCGCAGCCGTTTCCTCCGCTTCCGCAGGAGCATTCTCCGTTGTAACAGTCGTTCCGGCGGTCGACTCACTGTACGCTTCTTCGCCGCTGCAAGCGGAAAGGCACATACATACGGCAAGCAAAATCGGAAATATTTTTCTCATACTATTCTCGCTTTACCCACTTTTTCCGACCGGATCACACATAACAACTCGGCGTAAGGAAATTCAGGTCTAAGCTGTTCATTATTACTTTAAGCTGGGCGGAAATATCGTTGTTGAGCTTCTGCGCGCCCTGTTCCGAATAATACATAGACTCGCGCCCGTATCCGTCGAATCCGGCGATCGCTGCCTTTTTCACGTTTAACGCAGCCAGAAGCCTGAGCAGCATCATTCCCGAATTATCCGCCTCGGCGCAGTCCTTTCCGCAAAGCGCAGAGTAATCGACAGCCGTTGCATTTTCTCCCGGATAAGAGAGGTTAGATGTAACAATAATCTCGGTTTTTCCATCGTCCTCATAGGCGAAAAGCCGCTTCTGGTTTCCGAAAAAGATATAATCGCTGTTATAGCCGTTCGGCGCAGCATTTACGGATATAATAACAGGGTTATTTTCCGCAATATAACCGTTGATCTTATCGCTATGGGTTTTAAGCGTTTTTCCCGGAGCGAGAACGAGGATATTCCTGTCCTTAAATCTTAAAGCGAGCTTTTCGAGTGCCTCGTCGGAGCTTTTTCCGCTTATCGCTGTACGGAAAGAATAGTAAAGCCCGCTTATGAGCTTTTCGCTGAACAGATGCTTTTTATCGGACGGAAGCTCTTTAAGAATATCGTTGATCTGGCGCATTGTAAGCGTTTGCTTATTCATAAGATACGCCGCGTAATTCGGGTGGCAGCGGTGAACCGCCGCGAGGTAATACGGTGCGGAATATCCCCAGGTATAATGTGCATAGATCGGCATAATATAATCGTCCATTATTTCTAAGACGGGGATTATATCATATCGTTCTTCGAGGTTCTCGTTAATATACTGGGTAATAAGCTCTGTACAAAGATTTCCCGCGCCTCTGCCCATACCGAAAACGGAGGAGTCGATAATAATATTGCGCTTCGTAGGCATATCAATAAGCGCTTGTGCATTTGAAAAGGCGAGCTGGAGATTGTTATGGGAATGATAACCGATATAGATAGACGGGTCGAGGTTACTATCCGCCATATAGAACAGCCCCATAAGCTTACTTTTATATATAGTTCCCATTGTATCGACAATATAAAAGGCGAACGGCTTCATCTCGTTTATTTTTTCGATAAGAGCGAGAAGCTCCATATCCGTGTACGAAATAGTGCCGACAGGCTGCATAAAGACCTTATAGCCTTTTTTCATCAGCTTTTTTCCAAGTACTACTGCGTCGTCGATCTGGTGATTATGGAAAGTAAGGCGTATTCCGTCTATTCCGTCGTCGCTCCGCGCGGATATTTCCTCGTCTGTAATATCGCCGTAAGCGATCATAGCGACATACATAAGCGAGGGATTTTTCTTTCCGAGGTACGGCGTTATTGCTTCGACAGAGGAAAAGAGCGAGCGGTTTTTATCGTCCGCGCCCGACTGAAGAAATCCACATTCGATTATATCGATATTCGACTCGGAAATCTTACGGATTATCGAGCGGATCTCTCTTTTTCCGAACTCGAAGTCGTTTACATAGCCGCCGTCGCGAAGTGTACAATCTAAAATATTTATCATACGACAATTTCTCCTGATTTGATTTTTTCCTCGACAATACCTCTTACATATTCAAGATCCTTTTTCGTATCTACGGATATCGACTCCGAATCGATCAATGTAAAATAAAGCGGAACATTATTTTCGAGGAAGCGGATATGGTCTATATCCTCTACCTTTTCGAGTTTACCCATTTCCAGGCTGTTAAAAAGGTCAAGCGCGGACTTATTGAAGCACTCTATTCCGACATATTTCATATACTTAAAATCGAGCGTGCCTTTCGGGAACGGGATAGGGTTACGCGACATATAGAGGCATCTGTTTCCCGCGAGGACAAGTTTAAGGTTTGCGGGGTCGATAACTTTTGCCGCATCGTCGAGCGTTCGGGCTGCTCCATAGAAAACGGGCTCCTTCGGCGGCTCAGCGTCAGGGATCACGCGGTCGATGCACTCAAAATCTATAAGCGGCTCATCTCCGTTTACGCAGACGTACCAATCGGCAGCGATAACGTCGGAGCCTTCTTTGACGCGGCTTATATGGTTCGGGTGATTATCCGAGGTCATAACGTATTTCATTCCGAATTTTTCGCAGGTTTCGGATATCCGCGTATCATCTGTAAGAACATAGACCTCGTCAAGCTTTTTCGACTTAACGACCTGATTATAGACCCACCATATCATAGGCTTACCGCAGATGTCTGCGAGCGGCTTTCCGGGGAAGCGCGTTGAAGCGTATCTTGCGGGAATAACTCCAATAATTTTCATAATCTTTTCCTTTCAGGCGGTCGGTTTATTCAAGCTCTGATTGAAAACGCACCGTCACATTTATTGTTGTAAATATCAATATAAGTATACCACACGCTGTAATTTTTGTCAACGCGGCTTGTACATATTTTCGCTTCATTCTGTATTGCCCCATATTTTTTACAAAAACACGTGACAAAAGAGAAAAAGTGTGCTATAATAGAGGTGATATAGGTCGGGCGTTATGCCGACCGACAAAAACTCGTGAAAGGGTGAGCTGATGAATTACGAAAAGTCCTGCGGCGCTATCGTTTACAGGAAATTTCACGGCAATACCGAGATACTACTCATCAGGCACATCAAATCGGGATACTGGTCGTTTCCTAAAGGTCACGTTGAACGCGACGAGACTGAGGCGGAAACTGCCGTCCGCGAAATTAAGGAGGAAACCAATATTGATGTGCTTATCGACACGGGCTTCAGAGAAACCGTTTCCTTTTCCCCAAGGCGCGATACGATCAAAAACGTAGTTTACTTTGTCGCTAAGGCTCTGAACCACGACACAAGACCGCAGCTTGAGGAGATCTCCGAAACCCGCTGGATCGAAATAGGTCAGGCTATTTCCCACCTTACCTATGAGAACGACAAGCTCGTTGTCAGCAAGGCCAAGGCTTTTATCGCCTTAATGAAATAGGCAGTCGGCTCTGTAATTTTCACAAGGCTCAGACTGTCGAAAAAGATGAAAAGAGAAAAAAGAGAATAGCGGCTCCGCCCCCAGACCCCGCCAAAGGAGGTCTTTCCCTTTTGAATCCCGTTTTCTGCTGCGATTCTCACTGTTTCATCAAATGATAATGTTACAGAAATCAAATCGGAATTCTCTAAAATGGTTTATCGGCAAGCTGGGCTCTGTGTTTTTCGCAGGGCTTTTTCCTTTTTAAAAATCTGCCAAATCGCCGCGCGGCCGTGAAAAGCTTTAAGGGAAAATCACACTGCGAAAATTCGCTGATCCGCTTTTCACCCCGCAGATCATGCCGGCGGAGCTTGATAAAGCGTTCGGAGAAAATATCCGGAAGAAAGGACCTGACATTATGACATATGAAGAAGCGGTCGATTTTATAAACAGCTTTACAAAGTCGGGCGCGCCCGTTACCGATCTTTCCCGATTTAAGGAGCTTTGCGCGCGGCTCGGAAATCCCCAGGAAAAGCTGAAATTCCTGCACGTCGCGGGAACGAACGGCAAGGGCAGCGTTTCCGAATACCTTGCGCTGGCGCTGGAAAAGGCGGGGTACAAAACGGGCAAGTTCACATCTCCGTTTATCGTGGAGCTTCGCGAAAGGATACAGCTGAACAGCGAAAACATATCGCCCGAACGGTTTGCCGAATGCTGTGCGCCTGTAATGTCAGCCGCCGCGGACCGCTCCGACTACTCCCAGTTTGAAATCTTCACCGCGCTGGCTTTTGTGTATTTTTCACGATCCGCAGCCGATTACGTTGTGCTTGAAACAGGTATCGGCGGGCTGAACGACTGCACAAACATAGTGACCCCCGTGCTTAGCCTGATCACGAAAATAGACTACGACCACTGCGCGATTCTCGGCGACGCTATCCCCAAAATTGCCGCGCACAAGGCGGGAATAATCAAATCGGGCGCGCCCGTTTTCGTCACGCCGTTCCAGCACCCGGAAGCGCTCGATGTGATACGCGAAACGGCTGTTCAAAAAAATTCTCCCTGCACTATTGCGGACGAAAAATCGCTTCATTTAGCTAAAAACTCGCTATTCGGGACAGAATTTTCCTATAAAGGGCAAATTTTCGCAACCAGAATGGGCGGCGCGCACCAGCCCGAAAACGCCGCCGCCGTAATTGACGCGCTTCGCTTTTTAAACGTTCCCGAACAGTCGATCCGCGCGGCGCTTTCCGAGGCTGCGCTTCCCGCAAGAATGCAGGTTTTCCGCCGTGAACCGCTTGTAATAATCGACGGCGGGCACAATGCTTCCGGGACTGCGGCTGCCGTGGCGCTGCTGCGCTCTGAAAACATTCGTCCGGTTATGGTTTTAGGAATGCTCTCAACGAAGGACTGGCGCGCTTCTTTAGGGGCTCTTTTAGGGCAGGCTGCCGCCGTTTACTTTGTTGACGACTTCTACCCGGCCGCTGTTCCCGCAGGTGAGCTTGCCGATTTCGCCTGCAAGATGGGGCTCGAAGCGCACGCGGTCAAGGACTTCTCTGCCGCGCTCAGCGCTGCTTCGGTCAACCGCCCGGAAAACGCCGGCATTTTCATCGGCGGCTCGCTATATCTGGCGGGAGAATCGATAAAGCTGCTGTCAAGCCGATAAAGCTTACCCGACCCTTGCTGTCGTTGGGAATCCCCGCCGAAGTGGGAGAGCGGTGCGGGCGCGAATGCGCCCGCAC
>CAZAXM010000016.1:0-41031 GCA_964489095.1 uncultured Ruminiclostridium sp.
CCAGAGTTCTCAATATGAGTCTTTCTTTTTGGCTATTTTATTTTACAACTTTCCATTTACGCTGTTTTTGTTAATAATAAAAGGAAAGGAAGGAAAGTCCTTATTTTTTCTCGTACATAAAGCTTCTCTGCTTTTCCTCGTCAAGTCCGAAGCGATACCCGATATGCGCTGCTACAGGAGTAAGCAAAAGGTAAATCCCCATACTAACCAGCGGCAGCCAGAGCGGGTATTCGGTAACAGCCGCCTGCGTAAGCTCACCGATGTACAAAAGCGGCATTACAGCCCCGCACAGGAAGCGATAAACGAACATATATTCTCCCGTAATCGCAACCGCGCCGTTCATTCCGAGCATAAGCACGATAACCGGAATGCACATAATAACCCAGAGAATCGCTCCGAGAATAAGCCATGTGTTTTTCGGGACGCTCTCCACGCGATGGTTTTTCAGCAGCTGACATTCGCGCTGTCCATCACGGAAGCCCGCCGTAAACATAAGCGCTCCGTAAATTATAATCGTGAGGAGCTGCGCGACAAGCGTAATAAACCAGACCGATATTACCGGCGCAATCGAAATCACCATAATTCCGCTTAAAATATTCCCGAAAAGCATAAAGCCGAAGCCCTTTATAAATTTTTTGATTATCGGATCTCTTTGCATAACCGACGTCCTTTCCGCAGATACTGATACAGGGAATTACCCGGAAAGAAGGTATCGTATGCTGCATAAACATGATATTGATATTCTGAATTGTATTTACAAAAACAGCCGGATGGCTTCCGACTGCATAAAGCAGGTTTCGGAAAAATGCGACAGCGATGAGCTGCGCGAATATATCGACCGCCAGCAGGCGCATTATGAGGACACCTGTAAATCGCTCAAATCGGAAATCGAAAACGGCGGCGGAACTGTCGAACCTGTACCCGCGATGGAAACTGCTATGGCGAAAATGGGGATAAGCATGAAAACCATGATGGACGGCAGCCGGAATAATCTCGCCAAGCTTATGTACAACGGCACAAATATGGGGATTATCGACATAGCCGAAACCGTAAACCACTGCCGCAGCGCAGGAGAGGGAACTCTCCGAAAGGCTGAACAGCTTTTAAACTGCGAAGAAAAATACGCCGACGGTCTGAAAAAATTTCTTTAAGGCTAACGCAAAGCCGCCCCGACTTATCTGTCGTTCGTTATTCGTTGTAAATTCCGTAAACCCGTCCGTCGTCATCAATCCAGCCCGCAAGTTCGCCGTTGACGATATTGTCCATCACCTCGCGGCAGCGCTCCTGCGCCAGCTTAGCCTTTTCGCTGTCGGACGACGCGTTGATTCTTGACGGCAGAACGATATACAGATCATCGGGGCAGGCTTCCTCGTACTTTGCGAGGTTAGCAAGCCCGCTGTCCTTTATTTTATAGTATATCCCGTCAACCTGCTCACAATCGGGGTAAAGCTCGGAAAGCTGCACAAAGGTTGACTCGTTTCCGTCGGTGATGCTCTCAAAGGCGGCAGAATCGACAATGAACATCTGCGACTCGCCGAGCATAAGCTCGCTCATAACCTTGGAAACCTGAGAAAGCTCGTATTCGGACTGACCGTTCGGGCAGAGGTCGATATTATACACCTCGACGTGAACATACCCGCTGTCGTCAAAATCAGGACAGTATTTTTCAAGGGCAAGTTCGATATCCTTGACCTTGTAGGTGATTTCGTTGGAAATCTGTTTATCCTTTGTGATAAGCAGAACGCGGATATCGCCGTCCTCTTTTTTCACAAGGTCGTAAATCATAAACACGGCAACTACAACAAAAAACGCGCATACAACCACGTGCCATTTATAGTGGTAAAAAAAATTCACAACCTTTTTAAAACCGCGCGGCTTTTCGTATACGGGCTTTTCCTCGCAGATTATCTCGCTCTCCTCGATCAAGCCCTGTTTAAGCTTTAAAAGCTCTCTTTTATCGTCCTGGTACGACATATAAACACCTCTAAAAAACATAGCGGCATCGTGATTTTCACAATACCGCCGTTATCACTTATTTTATTATACTCGCTGTTTTCGATTCTGTCAATAGATGAATTGTGTCGAAAAGGTGAAACTATCTATCTGCACGAAGCTTTGACGCATACACTGAGCTTACGTCGAGATCAAGCGTAATTTTTACAGCATTTCCTCCGAACACTCCAAGCGGAACCTCTATTTTCCCGCTGACGTCGAATCGCAGCGTACCCGTAGCGTCCTCGTAAGTGTGATCAAACTCAAGGTCGTCTATACGATAGCTGTAACCGTCCCCGCTTTTCTCGCGGACAAGCGCGCTCCCCTTCTCGCTCAGCCCAAGCTCGCTGCTCACGGCTTCCTTTAACTCGTCAAGCGTAATAAGCCGCTCAATATCCTCCTCGCTAAGCTCAAGAACATTTTCCCGCAGGTTTTCGTAGATATTTATCTCATTCATAGCGGTTATAGTCTTAATCGACCTTTTAAAACAGCTGTGGATATTCGACGAGATCGTGTAAAAGGAATAAAGCTGAAAAATAAAAGCGAAAATAATAACGCATACGAATACTATTATAAGAGATGTTACCGCCGACGCGCCTTTTTTATCAGCAGCACGGTCAGCAATTTTTTTAAGATTCATTTTTTTCATTTTAGCCTCCGGACGGCGTTAAGCCCTCCATATCCTTCCAGTAAACCTCGCTCCTGCCCCTAGCCGAGGATGAAAGCTCAATCGGAATTGAATCGACAACACCGCCAAGCCCGATATACGTCGTTGTATAGACATTTACCGTGTACATTCCCGTAAGCTGTATTCTTTCGGGGTTTGACGCGTCAGGCGTACATATCGTATCGTCCGCCACAACGATCTCATAGCGGTCGAGCGAAATATTCATTTCATCTGCCAGCTTTTCTATGTCGAGTGATTCTGTTCCTCCGGAAACAGCAATAAAACTCGACACCTGGTTCGCAAACATATCGAGATGGTACTTTCGCAAAAATATCGGGATAACTATGATTATTACAGCTATAAAAGCAATAATGACAAAAACGCTTATAAGCGTGTCAATATAAGCCTCGCCCTTTTTGGACAAAAGCTCACGCAGTCTTTTTTTCATACAAATATCCTTTTTTTAAAGCACATAATATCGGGTATACTCTAAAAGCCGGAACTTTTGATGTTACCATCGGTATCATATGCGGAGAATCGGGTTTATTATGGTATCGGCGGTGCTGTAAAACACAGCACCGCTTATACCTGCGGTCAGGTTGCCGCCGGTGTACCGCCGCCTGCGCCTGCTGAAGAGCCGTCAAATTCGAACAGTTCCTGAATCTTAGTTTCAACTTCGGGGAAAATGTTCGTAATAAGCGCATAAACAAGTCCGAGAACAAGTGCGCCGACTACAACGGAAATCAGTATCTTAATAAGCGTTTCAACGAAGTCGCCCTTATTCGTAAGAAGATTGCGTTTTGCGCGCTCCTTAACGCCCTCAAGTCCGTTCACTGCCGCAAGCTTTGCAAGGTAAAGCTTTTCCTTCATAATATCCCTCCTTCTTTAAAACATTACCTGTAATTCATTAACAATCTGGTAACAGATTACGTAGAAGAAAATCACAACGATCGCCCCAAGAATGATAAATGAGAATATTTTCATTTTTGAGGGGCGCTCGTTCGCCTTTCGCTTAAGCGTTTCGCGCTCTCTTATTACCAGATCGTGAACCAGCATATCAAAATACGAGCGTTGGTCGTCGCCGCGCAGTACGGCGAGAAGTCCTCGTATTATCTCGGAAAGGCTCTGCGACTGAACGCGTGTTTCAAAATTACGCAGCGCCCTTTCGTAGCTGCCCGTTTTCATATCCGCAAGCGTTACGTCAAGCTCGTGACGCATCGCCTCGCCGCATATTTTACGGTAGCTTTCAAAAATTTTAATTATATCGTGAGATGTTGCAAGCTGCATTTGTATAGTACTTGCGAAAAGGACAAGCTCCCCCTGGATACGTTCGCTCTTTTCCTTTATAATTCTGTCAGCCTCCTGAACAGCGCCAATGTACACAGCAAAAGCGGCAACTGCACAAACGAAGAACATAACGGGTGTTATAATACTCGTAAGTATACCGAAAATTACAACAAGCGCGGCTGTTGCAGCAGCTCTTGCGATATAAAATTCGGGTGTATAATCAATTTCAGCCGAATAAAGCTTTTTTATAAGTACAGATCGTCTTTGCGGGGAAAGCCGCACAAGCTTTACCGCGACATTAGCTATTGGCATAATAAGCTGATTTGCGAAGGAAAGCTTTTTCTTACCGATTTCTGATACAGCTCTTCGCGTTTTTCCGCTCGGCGAGATAACGTACTCCGTTATAACAAAATACAGACCTATTGCGAAAACAACTGCGAGTAAAAGCTCAACTCCCGCAATGCAGAAATCCGACCATACGGCGGATCTTTCCGATATTTTCTTGAATATATCCATTCGCAGCTCCTGTTATCGTTTATACTCGATTGGTTCGGCGAGATTTACGGCGTTATTTATTCCGACAAAAACCGCAACGCTCGTGAGCGAGAGTATGATTTTTCCGGGTTCTGTTCCGACAAGAATATCGAACCATTCCCGTCCCATTATATAAAGCATAGGTATCGTCAGCAGCAAGGCGGCGGTAAGCGTTATAAACTCCTTAAACGGCGCCATCATTATTGTATCAAGCTCAGCCTGGACGGCTTTTATATCCGAAAACTTATTTATTATCGGGAAAAGCGTCACCTTTAAGGTCCGGTCGCTCTGACACTGGATAACTGCGTCACACCACTCCGAGAATATCGCGTGGTTTATTGACTGTTTAACCTTTTTCAGACCTGCGACAACATTTGAGTTTACAAGCTTGTATTCATTCAGAAACTTGACAAATACCGGCTTTACAACGCTGCTCAGCATAGGGATATTCTCTTCGATTGCCGCTACGATGCTGTCGGTACGCATATACGATGTCGTAATACCCGAAAGCGCAACTTCCAGCTCATCGGTAAGTGATTTTCTTACATAGGCGCGTGACATTTTTATCACCCAGACAGGTATAAGCGTAAAGCCTACCGCGAACGGCGGAACAAGGTAGATATTATTGGCGAGGAATGCCGCAGCGATTCCGACTACTCCGCACACCGCGCTTATTATGTACACCAGCTTCATTTTTTCCCCGCGCCTTTGCGAGGTAAGGATTGTCCGCGCCTCGTTGAAACTTGCGACTATAAAATTGCTTTTCTTCGCCTGTGAAAGCGTTTCGATCTGTTTTTTAAGGCTGAGGCGCTTATTTCGCCTGCGCTCGGAATATCTTATCGCCGAAGCGCGCACAAAACGATTTATGTCAGACTTTACCTGTGACATTGAAAGTCCCGACAGGCACCAGGCTCCCGCAACAAGCAGAGCAATAATGACCAGTTCAATTAACGTATACATACCTGCTACCTTTCCTTAAAAACGTTCCACATACGCTTTTGGCGCGCCATTCTGGAGCAGTTCCTCACGAAGCTCGGCGCTTATGCGGCTTGGATGTTCAAAATGCCCTATTACCTTAACATTTCCGTTTTCGGATATGTTATCATCAACAACGTAACGGAACAATGTCCTGAACTTGACCTTACCATTTTCGTAGCCTTCGCCCTCGATTATCTCGGTTATTTTTCTGCTTCCGTCCTCAAGCTGACGCTGATATACAATAATCGGGAAGGCTTCGATCATCATTTTCATAAGCGTTTCATCTGAAAACTCGTATGCTCTTTTGGCTAGAGTCGTCATTCTCATATATGCGCCTGAAGCGGATTTTGAGTGGATCGTGGTAATAACCGTATGACCTGTTCGCGCAGCCTCCTGGGCAGCGAAGGCCTCGCGGCTTCTCATTTCTCCGACGCAGATAACGTCAGGGTCGAAACGAAGCGAAAGGTCGAGAAGATCCTCCTGGGTAATATCGCCGCTATGGTCAACCGTAGATTTAGTAAGCGTATGGATAACGCTGTTTACCGGCTTACCGTCTTCGCCGTTTCTTATCAGATCGAACTCACGGCTTCCTTCCTCGATTGTATAAATTCGCTTATTATCGGGAATAGTCGAAAGGAGCCAGCTTGCGGTTGAGGTCTTGCCGGAGCCTGTACTTCCCGCCATACACACGCTAAGGTTATATTTTACAACGCAGGAAAGAAAATCGAGCATATCCTCGGAGGCTGTTCCCGAAGAGAGCTTGTCGCGGGTAAAATTTACACCGGAAACAATTCGTATCGAGGCGGCAACGCCAACATCGTCGTCAAGTATCGGAGTTTTTATTACAGTAATTCTGACGTTTTTCGCCAGAGAACCGAGCGCTGTCGGACGACCGTCGTCAATTACGGTATCGCTTGCCTGGAGCATTCGCCGAACAACGTCGATAGCGTGCTGCGGGGAGATGAACTGTTCCTTCGTTTTATGCTTCCGCCCTGCTGAAACAATTTCGATGTCATTCCAGGCGTTTATATTTATCTCTTCAAGCTGCATTTTCTCCGCGTCACGCAGCCAGACTGTTATAAAAGAAAACTCAGCCATATCCATATAAAGCCTGTCGGTAAGCTCGGTTGTACTCATTCCGTCGGAAAGGCTTATATTTTTTGTGATAAGGTACTGACGGATATAATCCTTAATAAGGCGGCGGTCGTCAACTGTCAGGTCGTTAGATAGAATATCCTGATATGTACCCGAAATAAACGCCTGGGTTGCCGCTAAAATATCCGCGTAAGAAGAACTTCCCGCGCGGGACGAGAGATAGCTGTCAAGATCCATTGTCGATTTTTTCAATCCTTTCAACAAGTTTTCCGATATTCCGCTCAAACCGCACGCCCTTTGAGCGTTTAAGCCCGCGTATGAGCCGCCCTCCGATCATAGCGTCCTCCGCCTCGTAGGAGTATTCGAGAATGAAATCAAACTGCCCCATTATCGCCATCGTTTCCGTATACGGCGAAATATCACGGACATTTCCGAGTATCGTAATATGCTCATCATAGCGGAATTTCGGGTCGCGGTAAATCTGCTTATTCGCTTCGGAATAGATTATCCCGCGCGGGTCGGCTGTCGAACATCTCACAACAACGTCAGCCATCTCCAACATCGCAAGCGTCATAGTGTCGTCGATCGGATTCGTTACACCGTCGATAAGAATGTAATCCGCGAGGGTTGCGAATTTATTTACCATACGGACAACGCTTTCCCTGCTGAAAGTCTGATAGGTTATATAATTATCGCCGGGAGCCATTCCACAGAAGCATATATACTCGCTTTCGGGGTGGCATATCATACACCGCGCAAGGTCGCCGTCCTCGTACCTGTTCGACATCAGGAGCGGACCGACAGAGTTCTTTCCGTTTACGTCAACTGACGGCAGGTATACTTTAAGCGCAGGAGTCAGCTTATCCCCCGAAAAAACCACGACATTCTTTTTCTTTTTCGCGAGGGCTGCCGCTACCGCAAGCGCAGTTATGGTTTTCCCGCTTCCCGGACTTCCCCAGAAGCATACTATTCTTCCGTTCACTGCTGCTCCTCCTCTGCCGGAATTGGTTCTTCCTGTTCAATCTCTGCTGCCTCAGCTTCAGCTTTGGCTTCCGCCTCCCGGATTGCCCTTTCGGCAAAATATGCTTTCTGGCTCTCAAGTAAAGCTGCGGCGCGTTCGCTCGTAGAGTGTGCGGCGAATGCAAGGTGGATTTTATAATCAGCGTTGAGCTGGGCTAAAATCTGCGCCTGTTCAAGGTTACAGCGCAGGGTAACGTATGTCGGCAATTCCTCGCTTGTTTCGGTTTTTACGTCAACGCCGTCACGTGTAGAAACCGAAATAACCTCCATATATTTAAGCTGGTCGTAAACGACAGCCTTCGGCTCAGCTGATTTTCCTCCGACAACAAGCAGAGTAACAACATCGTTCGCGCGGATTTTACCCGAAACAGAAGCGTCGAGCGAGCTTACCGCGATTGAAACGGCGTATTCATCGTCCGCGAGATCGCGCAGTTCCTTATTTTTATACGGGATTTCGCCCGTAACCTTTTTCCGTGACACAAAGTCGTTCGCTGAAATTTCAACTGCTGCGTAATACGGGACAGACGAGTTCACGTTAAATATACACTCATCGTTTTTTCCGCTTATCGCCGAATACAGCTCCGAGCGCATATACGGAAGATCACCTACGCTCATTTCAACGATTCTGAACATATCCTCGGTAAGAAGAGTGCCCTTAGAAATATCCTTCGACGCTACTACGACCTGTATTTTATCGCTTGTGACCTTTGTAATAAACGGAACACCGATAAAACCGAGCGCGAACGCAAGGATAATACATATACAGCCGATAATAAGCCTGTTTTTAAGAAGCTTCATTTTTAGTTAATCCTTTCTTTTTCAAATAAACATAAGCCGCGAGCCGTTATGGAGACAAAGCTCTCTAGCCGTCTGGTTAATATCCAGAATCGCTCCGCTTTCCATATCGCAGATAACGCTGTCGTCCGAGGGTGAAAAAAGCCCGTCGGTAAGCCGTTCAGAAACCTTTTTGAGCATTGTCACGATACGGTGGAACGAAACATCGTCAGGGATATATACGTCGAAACTTCTGAACGCGGCAGGAAAATATATTTCTACGAGAATTTTATTCTTCATTTTCAAACACCTCGCTTGAAATAAGCTTTACGCAGTCCGCGCGGCCGCTTTCGACAATATAACCACAGTCCTCCGGTATTTCGACATTCCTTCCGCGATTTGAACAGGGGAACTGGTACTGGTCGAAAAGACCGCTTCCGAGCCAGATATATGACGTTTCCGCAAGCATTTCCTTATACCATTTTTCCGATGAATATGCGTTTGTCGCGGAAACCTTATCCGCTATAATCAACGTTATTTTCTTTTCATTTTGCGCTGCTTCGATCAGCGACGAAATGACCTCGCGTTCAGGCAGCTTCATTGAACCAAGCAGCTCGCCCATTCCCGAAATAACTACGAAAACACGTTCCGCCCCGGTAACAGCAGGAGCTGAAACGGTGGAAATAAACGCCGTTTTTTCTGTAAATCGCTTGTATTTTTCCGTGGGCGCAGGAAGGAATTTATCTCCGTGGTCGTATACGATAACCTCCGATTTTTCCGCGAGAAGCTCCGCAAAACCCTGGATAAATACAGGCTTACGCTCGGATTTACTTATAACAAATATAACGGGACGCGATATACTGTACATATAAGGCTCAACGTCAGATGTGAACAAGCCGAGCGGAAGCCTGTTCTCTCGCGCTGCGAATGTACAAGCAAGCGAAGGCTTATAAAGTTCAGGCAGAACGGGAACGCTGTACACTCTTGTATCGGGATACTGTAAATCGAGCTTTTCAGCCAGCGCCTGTATAGCGGCAGCAGTTTCATCAGGCGGGGCGATATATGCCGTCTGGAACTCATTTATATCGTCCATCGCGATAAGTCCCCTGCCCTTTATCGGCGAGGGCTTCATACCGTGCGTCGAACCGAAAATAATCGAATATGAATCATCGTTGAGCTGGAGAGAAAGCTGGGTTTTAAAATTCTGGGCAATGCGGAATTTTACCGCGTTCGTTGTAGAGCCTGTTACGACAAAGCTTATACCGTACTTTATTCCCTCCCGTGTAAACATTCCGAGCAGCTCCTCGTATTCGGGATATGCCTCGGCAAACGCACCGAAGTTATGTATCATAACCGTTATCCATGGCATAAAGCCACCCGAATGTATATAACTGTAATAACCGCCGTCCGACTCGGAAAGTGTTTTTCTTCGCGTATTAAGCTCGCGCGTCAGCCAACTGAAAAAGCGGGTAAGCTTTTCCTTATCGTCGGGCAGGAAGACATCTCCGACGTGCCGCAGTTTTTTCATCGTTTTAAGCGTCTGGGCGTTAAAATCAAGTATATAGATCCACACGTCCGATGGAGAATAACACTTGCAGAGATTATACGTCATAGCCGTAAGCAGCGTTGTTTTACCGGAACCGGAAGCGCCATAGGCAAGGATATTTCCCGCCTGTTCAAGATCGAAATAAAGAAGCTTCTGCTCCTGATTCGCGGGAATGTCATACTCGCCGACAACAACGCAAATCCGGTCCTTGGGCTGGATATACCCATACTTTTCTATCAGCTCGTCGATAATTACAACATCGGGTATCGGATCAAGCCAAAGCGCGCGGGAAGAAATGTTCTCCTCCTCGGCGATAGCTGAAATGTAGTCCGTTACCGCGTCAAGCTGCTTTTTATCAAGCGCCGATTTTTTTCGCTCGGATTTAATATTATCATCAGTCTGGATGATCGTTCTTCCGATTTTATCTATAACCGTGATGCTTGCCGCCTCGCGCTTTACGGAACCTTCCGGCTCATAATTCGCGCCGCACCATGCCGACTGTCCTAACTCAAAATACTCATTATAGCCGACCTGGAGATAAAATCTTCCGACATCAACAAGCGCGGCAGCGTCAGGGCGCTTGATCATTTCCATACTATCCGCGTTATCCTGAACTTTAAGGCAGATCTTAAACTTACTGTTGCTCCATATCTGGTCGCTTACTACACCGCTCGGCTTCTGGGTAGCGAGAATAAGATGAACGCCGAGGCTTCTGCCGATTCTTGCGGCGCTTATAAGCTGGTTCATAAATTCGGGCTGCTGGGTTTTAAGCTCGGCAAATTCATCGGAAATAATCATAAGGTGCGGAAGCGGCTCCGAAACCTTTCCATCACGATAAAGCTTCTGGTATTTATAAATATCGAGGTTTGAGATTCCGAGCTGCTGTTCAGCGTCGCTGAAAACACGCTGCCGCCTTTTCAGCTCACTTTGGATAGAAACAAGCGAACGTGTTATCGCCGCGCCGTCAAGGTTCGTGATAATTCCCGCAACGTGCGGAAGATGTTCAAAAGCATGTGCCATTCCGCCGCCCTTATAGTCGATAAGGATAAATGCGACCTCGTTCGGGTGGTAATTTACCGCTAATGAAAGTATTACAGTCATAATAAATTCACTTTTTCCCGATCCGGTCATACCTGCTATAAGACCATGGGGTCCATGGTATTTCTGATGAAGGTCGAGCATACAGAGATCTCCGTGCGAGTCAATTCCTATCGGCGCGGCAAGCGATTCAACAGGGTTACTTTCCGCCCATCGGCGCAGGCAGTTCAGATGCTCGACCTTACTTACGCCGAACATCTCCAGGAATGTATATGACGGCGGGAGGGTAAAGCCCTCGCTGTTTTGGGCAAGCTTAATATTGGAAAGCGCAACGCTAAGCTTTCCGAGTTCGATAAGAGATGAATCGACCACGTTAAATTCCTTAGCAGTCCCATCTTCCGAATCCATTCTGTACAGCTTAGCAGAGCCGTTTCCGGTTCCAAGCTCAATAACCTCCGTACATTCCTTTGGCAGGTAATTCATAGCGTCATAAAGTGTGAGAACGCTGAATTTATCTGCGCCGAAACTTCGGATAATGCGGTCTAAGAAGTCTGCTTTAAGTGCTAACCTTCTGCTTGCCGAAATAATCACGTACCGCTTTACACTGTTTTCGTCAAGCCGTATTCTTTCCGTTTCGGCAGAAATGACCTTTAGCTCATTTACGTCCGAGGCTATCATACGCACATCGGCATTCTCGTTCCAGATATGCGGAAGCCATCGCAGCGGCTCCCAATATTCTCTCTCGTTTTCGTCATACAGGATAATCATTCCGAGAGCTTCATAGCTATAAAGCGCACAAAGCTGTAAAATCCAGCCCTTTGTATATTCGAGAACGCGGCTTCTCTCGCCGATAATGCCTGTTACGGGCGAAGTCATAAGCGAAATCTCAACAGGCATATCGTTAAGAATACGGCTTCTCGAAAGGAATTTTACCGCTTCATCGCGGAGCGGGTCTTCTTCAAGCGTAAACCCCTCCTCGCTGCATTTTATACTTAGTTTTAACGGAACATCGCCTGTACCTACCGAAAGGCTAAGGAAGTCGCTTTGCCCCGCTCTTCTCTCCCAGAGCGCCCTATCACGTGTTTCTATCCGCGCCGACAGGCATTCGAGCGAAGGGTTGTTCTCACAAAGTATACTTTTCTGACGCTCCATAAGCGCGTCTACTATTTCATACTGCTCTTTTAAATAGGCTGCGTATTTAACTTTCCGCTTGCGCTCCTGTTTCTTTTTTCTGTTTTTGTCATACGTTTTAGTGATAATCGGCCACAGAAGCGAGCTTAAAAGCATACTTGAAGCCATAATTACCGAGGGGATAACCGCGGTTATTTCGCCGCCGCGGCTAAGCTGATTTATTACAGTGAACGAAGCAGTTGCGGCCGAGGAAAGTCCCATTGTTACGGACGGGCCTATGGTAAGCGCAATAGGCATCTGGTTAGCAAGAGAGGACTGCGGCGGATACTCGATAGAGATCTCTTCCTCGCTTATTTCCTTTTTAAAGCGCGGCGAACAGAAGAAAAGCCCGTGGTTATACTCGTCGTCGAAATAATAACGTATGTCGTCCGTTTTTTCCATTGGAACAAACGGATAAAAAAGCGAACGGCTTTTTATCTGCACGCTTCCGGTAAAATTATAGGCTATAAAATCTCTGCCGAACACAAAGTGAATATTAAAAAGCGATATAACCTCGCCGGCGTTTATTTTCCCTTCGGCGATTTTTTTACGGTTTTTGTACATTTTCGAGCCATCGGCATGGCTGCTTACCGAAAAGCCTGAACCCTTTACATAATCTATCCGCGCGCAGCTGTTTGTATCGGGGCAGCCGCCAATGTATATGTCGCATTCGGGCATTGTTCCGATAGAGAAGCTACAGGAATCATTCGGAATGACCTTACGGTACTGCATATTGGAAATATCGGGCGACTGGGCGAAAAGACACGCTTTTTCGTTTGTTCGCGCTATAAGGATCGTGTACATTTTATCCGCTTCGACCGCACATTCCTTTACTGTGCCGCCCGCAGTAATAATTTCCGAACCGCTCCCGCATTTCAGCTGCCATACCTCGCCGTCAGCCTCAACGACCAACAGCACCTCGTCTGTTCCCGCCAAACCGCTATGAGAAACGGAGTATTTTCCCGAAACCCTTTCGGGCAGCACTGTTATATTCATTTCGTTATTTTTCATTAGCGTCAGCAGCATTTTTAGTTCTCCGTTTCCGCGTCAGCCTATATCCGATTTCTCGTCTATAAGGTATCAAGCACTATTGTATTAAGTTCTTCTGTTGAAATGTAAATAAGTGAATTTTTAAGAACACAGTTAAGCTCGGTAATCGTAACGATATGCTCGTCAACGTCCGAAAACGTTCTGAGCAGGGCTTTTCCGAGAGAGTTGCGGGCAAAACGCGGCGTCTGCGTCGGAAGACGTTCCGCACGCATTTTTTCAGCGGCAAGATATTTTTCGCGGGTAATTTCACCGCCGCTGTAATTTATATACGGGTGCCGCATTCCGTTAAGGAGCAGAAATATGAGCATTCCCGCCGCATATACGATTGGGTCAAAGCCGCTGTCAGCGGGCGGAACATAGAGGTTTCGCATAGTCGTATACGCGCCGATGTACATTTTATCCGCAAGCATATCCTGAACGGGGCAGCCTATATATAAATGCCCGTCCACGTCGAAAAAGATGTTCGCGTCATTTACAGAGGCGTAATTCTGACCGCAGCGGGAAATTGCTCCGAGCTGTTCGGTAAGCTCTGCGCCCCAGCCGATAACCTCGCGGAGAGTTATTTTTCTTCCGCGGATATGTTCCCATAACGGAACAACAGGCTTCATAAGCAGGAAAACATGGTATGTATCCATAAGTTCGGAATAGCTTACCCGATAGTCCTCGTAAGCGCAGCCTATCTCTGCTTTTTTACAGAGCGAAATAAAATTTCCCACCGTTTCTGCGGTATTTTCGGCGCAAAAGCGAAGAGCATCATTTGCAGCCGAGCTTGAAAATCCATTTGCAAAAAGAAGGCAGGCGAAGCTTTCTCTTGACGGTAAAAGCGTGTGAGCTATCGTCTTATCAACAGTCGTTCCGTCGCTCGCCGAGGAGGCTACGTAGTAATCCGTTTCGGCGATCTCCGCGATATGACGTGTAATACGGTAGCCAAATACGCTTTCCCCGCAGATATTTGTTCGGGAAACATAGCTGTCGGGCGAAAAATCATTCACGTTCCTGCTCATCGCCGCAAGCTCATATTTGTTTACAACGTTGCTTACACCGCTTTCATCAAGCCTCGAAAAGCATTTTTCGCAGAATTTCGCGCCCTGTTTTACAATGCTTCCGCATTTCCTGCAATAAAGCATACTAACTCCTCTTCTGGTTTACCGTTCCGCCAGAAACGTACCAAGTGTCATAAACCGAACCGGAAATTGTAACAGAATATTTTTTCTGATACCTGAGCTCTCCGACAGGCGTCCATAAATCGAACAGGCAAACCGCAATTTCATATTCGCCGTCAGGGTACCATATCGGCGTAAAATGCACTCTCGAACGCTTGTCCTGTAAGGATTCATCGTCACCGGTGCCGAGCGTTTTATAATAGTAGGAATTTTCGTTCGCTTCAAGCACATATTCCGTTCTCGCGGGATCGTCCGTTTCGATCGGAACAAGCCTTCCGTAATACTTTTCATAATTATATTCGGGGAAAAGTACGATTCCGTTATTAAAACCGGTAATCTCCGACGATATGTACTCGCGCCCGTTTACGGTAACTTTCCGTTCATACGCGTTCGCGTCGGGGTCGGGCGGAAGGCTTGCGAAAAGGTCGAAGCCGATACCGTAGCCCGAACCGATTTTTTCGGCGTATGGGGAATACAATCCGTTAAGGTCAGTACGTATTGCTCGCGGCGAACCGTCGGGACAGGTAACGCCCACGTCGTTTGAAAATGTTACAGAAGCTGTTCGCGGTACAGCTGAAACATGATAGCTGCCGTCCGCGCCCTTTTGTGCTGAATAATCTGTCCAGCTAAGGCTTTCAACAGCCTCGATTCCGAGCGGGTTAGGTTCTGTACAGCTGTTCGCTTTATTTCCAAAAAGAGTTGTATAACGGTCGTAAACACCGCGGTTTACGTTATAAAGCTCCCAGTCCGCGGTTGAAACGGAAGAAGACGGTTTAACGCTTATTATCGAAACGCTGTCGGGCGGTACAGTTTCCTCGTTAAGGTAATTCTTTTCGATTTCGTTATTTATCCGACAGGTAAACTCCGTAGCGTATCTGCCGCTTGAAAGAAGGCTTTCGTTAAGGAGAGTTTCCCGCGTTCCGTCAGTTTTCGTTGTACCGAGAACAGGTTCGGGATTTCCGTTTGCGTCAAGAAATTCCGCGCGTATGGTTACCGTGCAAGGCTTTTCGGGCGTTTTCCATTCAAAGCTCACACAGCCGGACGACCAGCTGTTTTTAAGCATATCGTCCCGCGATGGAAGCCCGTCAAGTGTTCCGTAAAACTCGTAAATAAAGTTTCCGTCAGCCCCCTTTGCAAATCCTAATTCCTCCAGCTTCGGACCTGCGATAGCCGCGGCAAATTCTTCCTCTGTACCCGCGCAGAACAGCGGTGTTACACCGCTCTCGTCCTCTACCGAAGTAATAACGAATCGGCAGAGCATAGCGTGCGGAACTCGCGCGCTGTTTACGGTAGTATTGGCGGTAAGGGAGTCGCTTATATCGCTGGTGTATTCGGCGCTGCTGCGGTTTGATACTTTAATTGTGCTTATAACATTTGTCGAGGTGTGGTAGTCGTAGTCCTGCGCTTCTACCTGCGGTTTTATAAAGTCGGAGGAGGTTATCATTGTCATTGCACAGGCGTAGTTTTTGAGGAATTTATTATTGTATATGCGGCAAAGGTGGTAGTCACTATACGCGCTATACCCTTCAAGATTTCCGACATCCTTGTTATAGCCGCCCTCACTTATTCTTTTCTGAATCTTTTCGGGCAATTCACCTTCCCAACTTTTATAATCCCAGTCCTCATCATTTATGCATTTCAGTTTTCCTTTTGAATACTTTTCAAGGTCGTACGCATATTCTTCCGTGACATAAGCCACTTTAGGAAGAAGACCTCGTGTGATAGGTACCAGACATATTTGCACAAATGACTGCACTCCCTGTGATGCAATTTGTGCATAATATCCTATATCATCACTGACAATTTTATTCCCGCTTATACCCTCAAGCAATCCAAGTTCCGTTGCGCTTCCATAGTAAAGTGCACAATGCTTAAGAGTATTATAAGTAGCTATTCCGTTTTTATCAAGTTCTTGCATGCGCAAATATACTGGAACAAAGGTTATCGGTTCAATGACAATACAATAATTCGCGCTAACAAAGTTTTTCATAAGATTGTCGTAAACCTTTGCTTCGCTATAAGGTATTTCCGATTGTGGAATACCATCGTACACACCCACTCCCATTGCGTCAAGCAAGTCACACACACCAAGCCACGGCTTCGACGTGCCGGACAATTCGGAATCCTTTCCCGTAAAATAATTATTGATTAAACCAATAGCAGAATTATAATCTGCTGACTTTGTTCGAACAAATTCAAGCGAAAGGTCGTATACATTTAGTTTGCCTAAAAAGAATTTATTGTTATATGGATCATCTTTATTCTTTTCATTGTAATAATAGTATATTAGATCCGCTGAAAATTTATCTTTTAAATCTGAGTTAACAAACACCTCACGGTAATCTCTGCATTCCCATTTATCGTCATAAAGGCTCTGTAAATCGTCAGTTTCAATGCATGCAGAAAGTGGATTATAAGACAGATCATTTGCAATTTCAAGCTTACATTGATTGAATACACGATATTCTATCTTAGCCTTATTTGTTCCGTTAATCAGGTCACCAACAGTTGAACCTGCGTCGAAAATGTCTGAAACAGCATACTCAGGATCACTGCTATAATCAAATACATCAATTATTTTTTCAACATCGCCCGACTCATTTACAAGCGAAAACCTTAATCCGCTTATTTCGGTATCCCAATATCCCCCATTATTACCAGCAGTGTTCGCCCAGCACCTGAACCACTCCGCACAGCCTGTCATAAAAACGATAGCCGCAGTAAAAGCGGCGGCAACACGCTTTGCCATACTACCCCTCCCTTTTTTCAGGCAAAGAGCGAGCTTATATCAACTCTGCTCGTTGAACTCGATTCGGCATAGGTATTATTTGCGATCGAAATTGTTTTAACGAATATTACTGTGCCGTCCGGCTTTGAAACGGATATTCTCGCGCTTATCGCGTCTGCCGCGTTACCCGCCGTTGCCTCAAAATGCTTTGCGGAAAGCGGTACCATTCCTGCTCTGCGATAATCGGAACGACCGTCCGTTATCTCGATACTTATAAGGCACTTCTTTAGCGCTTCTTCTTCGCATTTCCACCTGAAAATACAGCCGTCCTCGCTCGTTTTTGCCTTGATCTCTATATCCTCGATCGTCAGCTTGTCAAGGTCAAACTCGGCAGATGAAAAAGCAGCTTCTTCTGTCGTTTCAGGCGCGGTTGTTGTTTCAACTAAGGTTGTTGTTTCAGGCATTGTTGTCGTTACGGGCGTTGTTATTTCGGGAGTTTTCGTTTCTGAAACAGTTGTTCCCGTTGTCTGCTCGGAATGATCCACATTGCTCCTTTCGCGGAGGTTCGCAATGTAAACAATGCCGATAACGATAATCGCAACGCAGATGACAGCCGTTACAGCGAATGTAATTGTTCTGAATTTTGAATCTGATATGTTATTTATTTCCATTTATTTTCTCCTTTCGGGCACGTGTAACAATAATTATGAAAGCTGCATACAGCTTACATAATTATTATCGCATTTCTTTTCAGCACAAAAACCAAACCTGGCATACCTCTTTTTCGAGGTATGCGGGTTCGGTATTTAATTCATTATACTTCAACTTCAAAACCTGCTTCGTTCTGCGGGAGAACTCTTACGGAGGTTTTACCGTTGTCGTCAACTGTTATCGAACAGGCCGCCTTTGACCTTTCATCGGGGGTCTTAGCGTATACGATCGTATAGCCCTTACTTACGCCTGTAACAGTTCCGTTCTGGTCTACGAGAGCAATTTCCGTGTCGGAGGAGACCCATAAAATCTGATCGAGGGTCAGAAATTCAGGAATTGCTTCGATTTCAAGCGTTATTTTTCCGCCAACAGAGGTGTTAGCGCCATATGTGCTGAGTTTAATCGACCAGTCGCGGCTTACTGACGGGTCAAGCACTGTTACCGCGCAGACTGCCGAGTATTTTCCGTCACGTGTTTTAAAGGTAAGGCTTGCATTTCCGACTTCAAGACCGCTTGTCGAATACGAATAGCCGTCGAGCGTAGCGCCTGTTTTAAAACCGAGTCTGGAGAGGATATTCTGTTTTCCCACGTCAAGGATCGTATTATCGCTAATATAGACGCGTATATCCTCGTAGGTGTAACCGGAGGGGAGCTGGGTAATATTAACGGTAAGACCGTCCCCGATGTTTATTTCAGCCTTGTTCCGATCGAGGAGCAATGTTTCGCCGACAGTAACGCCTGCGTTTTTCATTTCTTCCTCGCCAAGCTGATTTAAACGCTTGTCTTTTGTGCATTGTTCTACAAGCTGTAAACCGTCCGAGCCGAATTGTTCAAAATGGAGGGTGCAAAGTACGTCGTCACTGCCCAATATTTCCTTTTCAAAGGAACGTTTTAGTTCGAGAACCGAAACGTATACCTCGACCTTTAAAACCGGATAGTAGCTGACGTTGTTACAAATAAGCAGGGTCGTGCCCGAATCGGGCGTATCTATATTCGTTGTGTCAACGCTCATATTTGCGCCGAAGCCGCCCTTAAGCTCGATACCCGCCTTAATAATATCACAGCACGCAGAAACGTTTACATCAAGCGGGAATGTCACCTCAGTCTTAATCTTTCCGTTTGCGTCAAATGTCGGGTCATCGGAACGTGCAATCATAGACAGCTTAGTTCCGCCTCTCCATTCAAAGCCGGCAGCGTGATTGTTAGTAGAAATTGTTATAACTGCCGTACCTTCGACTGTAATCTCTAAATTAACGCCTATGTTTACGCAAAGGTCGCCGGCGCCTGTCGGGCATTTAACTTCAAAAAGCTCTTGTTTTGATTTATATTTACCCTTGAACGTTGTTTTATCAACTGTATTGTATTTCATTACGAACTTACAATACTTATCGCCGAAAACCTTATATTTCGCGTTATAATCGAAGCAAATGTCCTTAAACTCTTCGCTGAATCCTACTGAAGCGGAAACCTCGCCATCGTCGAGTTCCGTTTTTCCGAGATTAGCCGTAACACTTGCCGAAATCGAGTTTGAACCGATAACTAAGGATACCTTACCAATTTCGATATCTACCTCAAACTTCTGCTTTTCAAAAATTGCCGCTTCTTGCTGTAAAACAGTTTTATTAGCGCCAATCTCAACACGACCACCGCCGAGGACCGCATTTTTGTCCGAGGAGGACAGTAAGCCTACTGTTTCATCATCGGTTACAGGAGAAAGGAGATTTCCGTTTGCGTCATAAACCTCAGCGCCCGTGAAATCCGCTTCAATCGACTGTTCAACCTCGTAGTTTTCGATAACCTCTTCCGCGCTTACCGCTTCGGTTTTAACAGCGCTTGTGCCGTCGCTGTTCTTCGTTATTCCGGTTACCTTCACGGGATTCCCCGAACCGCTTTCACTCGGAATAACAAGGACTGAACCGACTTCGATTCCGAACGCTTCGGTTGAATCAACAGTTATCGTGCCGTTATCGTATCTGAAATTATTATCGGACATCTTTTTCCGGAGCGAATTAAAGGAGTCGCTGTCAAAAACCACTTCCCCCGCGTTCGGGTCGTAAGAATACAGCTCCATTCCCGTAAAATCAATTACGCCATCTTTAAGCTTAACGTCATAAACAGGTTCGCTTACCGTACAGCTTGCCCATATATCAAGTGCCTCATCAACCAGCATAAGGCACTCGGTCGCGCCCATCTTTTCCTCAGGGTTGAACTTTCCGTTTTCGTCAAGCTCCATAAGTCCGAAATTAAGAACCGTCAGAACATCATCAAGATATGTAATCTCCGAAATGTCGGAAATATTCTGACTTTGTGTTCGGTCGCTGTTGATTGCGCCCGAAATAGACATTGCAAAAAATTCTCTCGTTACCGAAGCGTCGGGGTTTATATCCTCGACAAGCTCGTCTATAACGCTGTATTCAACAGCAGTCTGGATATCGGAGAAATATTCGCTTGCGGACGATACTCCGCTGAAATACGGTTCCTGCGAGTCATAGCCTTCAAATCCGAACGTGTTATTTATCAGCGTAATAAGCTCGCCGTTTGTGATGCTGTCCTCGGCTGCGGCTGTTACACAGCCCGCCATAGATGACAATATGACCGGAAGCGCAATGGACGCAGCGAGAACCGTAGATATTGCCTTTCTCATAGGTTAGTTCCTTTCCGTATTTCCGCCGCGGAAAATCGGGCGGTTTTCCCGCCCGATGATCATGCAGCTTTAGTTAGCCTGCGCTCTCGCGTTCTGAATGTTATCGGTGTTGACGGTAATAGTCTGTTCACCTGTTCTATACGCTTCGGATACGTCGTTAAGAATAAAGTTAGCGAAGCCTTCAACTCTGTCATAATAAGCGTTAAACTGGCTCTTAAGGCTGTTGAACTTTGAAACGGTGCCTTCTGCGGTTGCAGCCTGCCACGCATTCTGCATATTATTGATAACTCTCTCGATTTCTTCAAGCTTGTTCTTGAGGTCGTTATTGGTACCCTGAATTTCTCTTGCAACAGATTCCGCTTCCTCGATATTTATGGATAAAGTGTAATTAGAATTAGCCATTTTATGTTCCTCCTTGTGTAATTGTTATACTTAGATATTTCTTGCTCTGTCTCTGAGAGAATCCTGATTCATATCATATTCATCGGCTGCTTTTCTAAGATGAGCAACATACTCAAGCATAAGGCTGTACATTTCATTGAAATTGTTCTTAAAGCCTCTTACCCTTTCATCATAGCTTGAGTGATCCTCACCGTACCAAGCGTCAGCTAAATCACCGAGATTAGCGCCGAGCAGCTTATCGGTATAGAGGGTCTTATATTCTTCTGCGAGTCCCTCTATTTTAGTTGCTGTACTTCTGAGTTCTTCCTGAGTAACATTGATAATCATTGCCATTGTAAAAATCCTCCTGTGATGTTTTTGGCTTTTCCGTACGGTTTTGCTGTAAGATTAAAATAACACACCTTACATTTATTTTCAATAGATACTGCAAAAATAGCGCGATATTTGCCAAATTTTGCTTTTTTATCTTTTGGTGTGCTTGTCAGTTCCGCCTTCCCTGCGTTGAACCTGAACATTCTGAAACCTACGCTTTTTACCCCCCCGGCTATCCAGATTCGGTTTCCACAAGCTTAAGATAACACACATTTCGGCATATTTCAACAAATAATGCAAAAACTGTACAAATTATGTAAAAAATGCAATTTTTGGTAGTGACACGCCAACAAAAAAGGTATATAATATAATTAGAAACCTACAATGTCTGGTTACCCCTCCCCCCTTAGTAACCCAAAATACAGAGGCTGTCCTGAAAAGGTTCTGAATAAGAATAACGAAAGGACGGACTTGTACTATGCTAGTAATTTACGACAGCGAACAGGAAAGTGCAGAGTACATTAAACAGGTTTTGCAAACAGAATGCGGAATCAGTGAACAATCAATCTACATCTTCAAGGGCACGCCGCAGAAGCTGTACAATATTATAAAAAATGACAGGTATCACACCATAAAGACGATTTTCATTGAGATCTCTATGGAAACATCCTATAATGGTATAAATGTTGCCGCCGAAATTGTTAAACTCAATATTGATATTCATATCGTTTTTATTACAAGCTACGGTAAATTCTATATCCAGCAGGCTTTTCTGAACTGTTACGACCTTAATCCCTGTGCATATCTTATAAAGCCTGTGAACAGATACTTCCTGAGAAAGACTATTGATAAGATCAATCATATCGAAAAGAGCAAGAGCGTCGTCTGGATAAAAACCCAGCACACGGCTGTACGCGTTAAGGCGAGCGATGTATTCTTTATCGGTATAGAGGGGCGCTGCACGGTATGGCATACGAACGATGGAATTATGAAATCGTATACAAAAATGGAGGAAACGGCAAAAAGCATCCCCGAAACATTTATACGCTGCCATAAAAGCTTTATCGTGAACACGCAGCATATAGCCGCGTACAACACTTCTCATCTTATACTTAACGATGAGACCCAGATACCTATAAGCCGCTCATATCGCCGCGAAATAAGAGACTACATGAACGCGCTTACCAACCCCGAACGTTCCGAATAATCCGAGGTTTTTAAACTTTAAAGGAAAAAATGCACAAAAAATATTAAATCAGTACATATCTTGTGCAATATAGCTAAAGTTTATTTGATTATTTCTACACCGATGACTGATTTTTCACAAAAAACAGGTAGATTTTTTTGCAAAAATCGTGTATAATGTAAAACAAGGCGGGTTTAATTAAACGAATGCGCCAAAACTTCGGGGTACGTTCGGGCTGAAAGGCTTGCCCCATCACGAAAGGAATGTACAGCCAATGAAAACCTACAAATGCAAAAATATCAGAAACGTTGCCCTCGCCGGGCACGGCGGAAGCGGAAAAACCTCCCTCGCTGAAGCGCTCATGTACGTGAGCGGCGGAATAGAGCGCATGGGTAAGGTTTCCGAGGGCAGCACGGTCTGCGACAGCGACCCCGATGAAATAAAGCGTAAGATCTCTCTTAACACCTCTATCGCTTATGCGGAATGGAAAGATGTTAAAATAAACATTATTGATACACCTGGTCAGTTCGATTTTATCGGTGGAATGTACGAGGGTATGCGCGCGGCTGAAAGCGTTATCATCACTCTCCCCGCAAAGGACGGTGTTGAGGTCGGCACGATAAAGGCATACCGCGAGGCAAGAAAGCACGGAAAAGCGACGATGTTCGTTGTAACACGTATGGAGGAGGAGAACTCCAACTTCTACAAGTGCCTTGAGGAACTTAAAACGAATTTTGGCCCGTCGATTTGTCCGATCGTTGTTCCTTTTGACAAATACGGAACGGTTGAAAGCTACATAAATCTGCTTGAAATGAAAGCATATACTTACGACCAGAACGGAAAGCCGACAGAGGTTCCTATGCCCGCGTCGGAAAACCGTCTTAAGGGCTTACGCGCAGCTATGGCGGAGGCTATCGCCGAAACTGACGAGGAGCTTATGATGAAGTTCTTCGAGAACGAGGGCGAGGACTTTACCGAGGCTGAAATTATAAAGGGGCTTCACGACGGTATCGACCAGGGTGTTATTACCCCTGTCGTATGCTGTTCGGGCGACACTCTCGCGGGTGTTGATATGTTGCTCAACACTATTATCTATATGCTTCCTTCTCCCGACGAGCGCGACCTTGAAGGAATCGAGTATGACGAAACAAAGCCGCTCGCTGCAGTTGTATTTAAAACAGTCGCCGACCAGTTTATCGGAAAGATGAGCTTCGTAAAGATTGTTTCAGGAACACTTTCCACTAAAAACAGCCTTGTAAATATGCGCACGGGCGAGCCTGAAAAATTCGGAAAGATGGCGGCTCTAAAGGGTAAAAAGCAGGAGGAAATGATCGAAGCATACGCAGGTGATATTATTGCGCTTACGAAGCTTAACGCAAACACGGGCGATACGCTTTGCGACGCGGGAAATGATGTTACGCTTGATACGATTGAATTTCCGGTTCCCTGCTATTTCAAGGCGGTTAAGGCTAAAGCTAAGGGCGACGAGAGCAAGATAAGCGCGGCAATCCGCAGACTGCTTGAAGAGGATATGACTTTAAGCTACTCGCATAACCACGAAACTCACCAGAGAATTATCGGCGGTCTTGGCGAACAGCACATTGACGTTGCGGTTCAGAAGCTTAAGAACAAGTTCGGCGTTGATGTTGTTCTTGAAGAGCCGATTATTGCATACCGGGAGACTATCCGCAAGAAGGTTGCCGTTGAAGGTAAGCACAAGAAGCAGTCGGGTGGTCACGGGCAGTATGGTCACGTTAAAATTGAATTTGAGCCTACCGAGTCCGAGGGACTTGTTTTCGAGGAGAAGGTATTCGGCGGAAGCGTTCCGAAGAATTTCTTCCCCGCGGTTGAAAAGGGCTTACAGGAGAGCATTGAGCATGGCGTTCTTGCCGGCTATCCTGTTGTAAAATTAAAGGCTACGCTTCTCGACGGCTCGTATCACCCCGTTGACAGTTCAGAGCAGGCGTTCAAGATGGCAGCGCACATTGCGTACAAGAACGGGCTTACACAGGCGTCGCCTTGCCTGCTTGAACCTATTGAAATGCTCACTATAACCGTTCCCGATGAGAACACGGGCGACATTATGGGTATCGTGAACAAGCGCAGAGGCGCGGTTCTCGGTATGAATCCTGCGGGTGACGGAATGACGGCGATCAGCGCAGAACTTCCGATGGCTGAAATCGGCGATTTTGCAACGGTTATTCGCCAGATCACGCGCGGAATGGGCTTCTTTACGATGGAATTTGCCCGTTATGAGCAGCTTCCTGCAAACCTCGAAGCGGACGTTATAGCTAACGCTCCGAAGTTCAGCGAATACGAGGGATAAGAATAATTGATATAAAAATGAGCTGTTTTAACGAACAGCTCATTTCAGCTTATCGAAAAATACGAGAAGAGAAAAAAGGGATTAAACCCCTGCCAAATGGGTTTAATCCCTTTGGAATCCCGTTTTCTGCTGCAAATTTCCCGATTTATCAGGTCGAAATTCTTGGCAAAACAACTAAAAGTTCTCTAAAAGATTTTTAAGGCAACACCACACTTTGAGAGATGCTGCCTTAACATTTTATTAACAAATATATGATATAATCCAACCATAGCAGCAGCGGAGGTGAAGGAATGTTTAATATTCTGATTGTCGAGGACGACAGGGAGCTGAACAGAACGGTTCGCACATTTCTTGGTGAGAACGGATATACTGCGACAGGCTGTCTTTGCGCCGAGGAAGCTTATGACGCGATGTACGAAACTGTGTTTGACCTTATTATTTCAGACGTTATGATGCCGGACATTGACGGCTTCGAGTTTGCCGAAACAGTGCGCTCGATAAACAGCGAGATCCCTATTCTCTTTATGTCAGCGCGTGACGACCTCGCTTCAAAACAGCGCGGTTTTCGCGTCGGGATCGACGACTATATGGTTAAGCCGATCGACCTGAACGAGCTCATACTTCGTATCGGCGCACTTTTAAGGCGCGCAAAGATAGCTAATGACAAAAAGCTGAAAATCGGCAGTTTCAGAATGGATATGGACGAGCACACCGCTTATCTTGACGACAACGAGCTGAATCTTACGACGCGCGAATTTTCAATTCTCTACAAGCTTCTCTCCTACCCTAAAAAGACTTTTACACGAACGCAGCTTATGGACGAGTTCTGGGACGCCGATACGGCTTCCGGACCGCGCACTGTTGACGTTTATATGACGAAACTTCGCAGCAAGCTTTCCGACTGTACAGATTTTGAAATCGTAACGGTTCACGGGCTTGGCTATAAGGCGGTACTAAAATGAAAAAAATAGATTTAAGGAAAATTCTTTTTGTTATGAGCAGCTGGGGGATATTTTTCCTTCTCGCGGCTTTTGTCGTAACCTGCTGTATGTCGCTTTTTTTATCGGTTTTTTCCGAATCACTTGGTCTTAGTCTTACCGAGGAAAATATTTCAACGGCGGCTAAGCTTACATTCGGAAACGTTGTTCTTATAAGCCTTATTTTTACATTTATCGACTTTATCCGCCGAAAAATAATGATCGGACGTCCGACAAAACGCATTGTGGCGGCTGGCGAAAGGATAACGAGCGGAGATTTTTCCGTCAGGCTCGCGCCGTTCAACAGCAGTGTTTCATACGAATATTTTAACGAGATCATAGACTGTTTTAACAAGATGGCTGAGGAGCTGGGCGGAGTTGAAACACTGCGAACCGATTTTATCGCGAATGTTTCACACGAGCTTAAAACCCCGCTTTCCGTTATCCAGAACTACGGGACAATGCTTAAAGCGCCTAATCTTTCCGAGGAAAAACGGATCGAATACGCGAAGGGGGTCGAGGACAACTCGCGCCGCTTAGCGAACCTTATTGCAAACATTTTAAAGCTGAACAAGCTCGAAAACCAGCAGATTTACCCTGTTCACGAAAAATTTGATTTAGGCGAACAGCTCTGTGAATGTGTTCTGAATTTTGAAAGCGAATGGGAACACAGGAACATTGAAATTGAAACTAAAATTAAGGACGGGGTTGTTATAAATTCTGACCGCGAGCTTCTTTCGTTGGTCTGGAACAACCTCCTTTCCAACGCGTTCAAATTCACCGGAAGCGGCGGGCGCGTAACTGTTTCGCTTATTTCGGACGATGAGTACGCTGCGATTCAGATTTCGGACACGGGATGCGGCATTTCGTCGGAGAGCGGCGCGCACATATTTGAGAAATTCTACCAGGCCGACGCTTCACACGCCGGCGCGGGAAACGGGCTAGGACTTGCACTTGTTAAGCGCGTCGTCGATATTACACGGGGAGAAATATCCGTTGAAAGCGAACTTGGAAAAGGTTCGGTTTTTACGGTAAGGCTGAAAAGGAACGATGATGGATAAAAAGAAGCTTATTAAACTTATTTTTCCGCCGCTTTGGCTAATAATACCGCTTATTCTTATAAGCGCAGCGGGGCTTACTTTTGTTTTTACCAACGATTTAGACGCGTCGCCGCCAGCCTATATGATTTACGTCGTTTCTTTCTACACTCTCACGGTGGTTGCCGCGCGCTGCATACGAGATGTTCCAAAAAATTACCGCACAGCGAGAAGGCTTCTTTACAGCAATCCCGTCGGCGGGAAATATATGACAGATATGAAATTCCGAACGCGCATTTCTCTGTTCGGCTCACTCGGAATAAATTCGGTTTACGTCGTTATAAATGCAGTTTCGGGATTTATCTACAACTCGTGGTGGTTCACAACACTCGCGGTCTACTACGCGATACTTGCGGTAATGCGATTCCTGCTGCTTAACTTTGAGAACAGGAAGGGGCTCGGAGCCGACCGGATCGGTGAGCTTAAACGTTCGAGATTATGCGGAGCAATTCTTCTCGCGGTAAACCTCGTTTTAATAGTAGCTGTAATAATGATTTTGTACCATAACAAGGGGTACGAATACGGCGGAGTAATGATTTACGTTATGGCGCTTTACACTTTTTGGATCACAGCCTTAGCTATTAAAAACCTCATAAAATACCGAAAATTCAAGAGTCCTGTAATGTCGATGGCGAAAATCATAAATATGGCGGCGGCTCTTATTTCTATGCTGTCGCTTGAAACGGCAATGCTTACTGAATTCGGCGGCGATATGACTGCTGAAACGAGGCAGCTTTTCGTAATACTTACCGGCGCAGGAATCAGCGGTATCATTATTGCGATGTCTATTTACATTATCTATAAGAACACGAAAGAGCTAAAGGAGGACTTATGAACAAGGACAATTTTTCCTACAAATACTCGGCTAAGGAGCAGGAGGAAATCAGAAAAATACGTGAAAAATACGTTCCGAAAGAGGCAGATAAGCTGGAACAGCTGCGTAAGCTTGACGAAAGCGTGACAAAAAAAGGAACGGCTGTGTCGCTTATTATCGGGATCGTCGGAACACTTATTCTCGGTTTAGGAATGTCATGCTGTATGGTCTGGACTGAATTTTTTCTTTTCGGAATCATCATTGGAATTATCGGTATAGCTCTGGTCAGCACTGCTTATCCGGTTTATAAGCGCATAACCGAAATTGAGCGAAAAAAAATCGCCCCCGAAATTATTCGGCTAAGCGATGAGCTTCGGTAGGCGTTTTCAAAAAATAGCAGGCGTGTGTAATTTAACATACACCTGTTCAGATTATCAAAGAGAAAAAGAGATTGGGGACGCCGTCCCCAAACCCCTTCCAAAGGGAATTATTCCCTTTGGAATCCCGTTTTCAGCTGAATTTTACCCGATTTATCAAGTCAAAAAAATCATCAAACGACTCGTAATTCTTTAAAATAGATTTATCGATAAAACGAACAGGCGTGTGCAATTTATCACACGCCTGTTCAGATTATCAAAGAGAAAAAAGAGATTTGGGACGCCGTTCCCAAACCCCTGCCAAAGGGAATTATTCCCTTTGGAATCCCGTTTTCAGCTGAATTTTACCCGATTTATCAAGTCAAAAAAATCATCAAACGACTCGTAATTCTTTAAAATAGATTTATCGATAAAACGAACAGGCGTGTGCAATTTATCACACGCCTGTTATTGTTTCGTTATTAGTCAGAAACGTAAGGAATGAGAGCAATCTGTCTTGCCTTCTTGATTGCAGTTGTAAGCTCTCTCTGGTGGTAAGCGCAGCAGCCTGTAACGCGGCGGGGTAAAATCTTGGAGCGTTCAGTCATGCACTTCTTAAGCTTAGCAACGTCCTTGTAGTCAATAAACTCAGCTCTGTCTGCACAGAACTGGCAAACCTTTTTTCTGGTACGCTTAACAGGGCGCGCAGCTCTGTCGTTCATTTCCTTCTTTTCAGCCATTGTAGTATCCTCCTTCATTAAAATGGATAATCATCGTCGGTGTTTGTTGTTTCAACGAAATCATTTGCCGTATAGCTGCCATTTGCAGCTGTCGGCGCAGAATTTGATTGTTCAGCGGGATGCTGCTGAACGGGGGGAGGGGGCGGATAATTACCTGCGGAATAGCCCGACGAGGACGGAGCCTTATCACCCGTGAAGGTGGCGCGGTCAACGATAATTTCGGTGATGTAGCGAACAACGCCATCGTTACCCGTATAGCTTCTGTTCTGAAGCTCGCCTTCAACCAAAATCGGGCGACCCTTAGTCCAGTATCTGCTGATAAATTCAGCCTCGTTACGCCATGCAACGCAGTTAAAGAAATCTGATTTACGCTCTTCGCCCTTTGTCTGGAATCTTCTGTCAACGGCGATACGGAAAGAAAGAACCGAAACACCGCTTGGAGTTGTTTTAAGCTCAAGATCCTGAACAACGCGGCCGAGCATTATAACCTTATTGTACATATTTACACCCTCCTGCCTGTCTGTTTCCGATTACTTGCGTAATGTTACGAGGGAACGCATAACGCCATCGGTGATGTTGATGATACGTTCAAATTCCATCGGGAAATCAGGCTTGCTGTCGAAACTGTAAACAACATAGTAGCCTTCAGATTCGTAGTTGATATCGTATGCGAGCTTTCTCTTGCCCCATTCATCAACGTTTACGAGTTCTGCGTTCTGCTTGATTAAATCAGAGAACTTTGCTACGAGTGCCTGCACCGCTTCTTCTCCGTTCTTTAAAGAGAAAACTACGACTGCTTCATACTTTTCGCTTAACTTTGCCATTTTTCATACCTCCTTATAGACTATACGGCCCGCGCTCTGCACGAGCAAGGATTATGACTGCTTATGCAATCATTCTTAAAGATTATACCAGATTTTTTTTTATTTGTCAAGGGCTTTTCCGGGATTTTTTGCATATTTTCAGCGAAATTCAAGAGCGTGTTATTCAGCCCTCGAAATTACTGAAGCGTTTACATTGTAAAATCACAATCTCCTGTTACGCATATAACCGCTCAAAACTTTTGATGTTATTGCTATTCAGTTTCGGAAAAAACTGACGATATAACAATAAACAGTACAGCTGCGGAGGTATGAATAAATGGTAAATGTCAACAGTTACGGACAGTATAACAATTACACAAAAACCGCTTCGTACAACGGCAAAAACGACGATAAAGCGAAAGGCTCCGACAGGGTTGATTTTTCAGCGGGGCTGCGCGATAAGATGACAGTCAGTTCATCAGGTACGCAGAAGCTAAGCGCCACAGCACAGAGCTATCTTGAACGACTTAAAAACAAGTACGGCAATATGGATTTCATCGTTGCCGATTACGACACCGACGAGGAGGCTGATTCGCTTCTTGCAGGCGGAAAGGGAGAATATAACGTGCTTATTACTCCCGACCTGCTTGAAAAAATGGCGGCCGACGAGTCAGTTGCCGCACAGTATGAGGGTGTGATCGAAAGCAGCGTAAGCGACATCAAAACGGCGCGCAGCGAGCTTTGCGAGGACGCGGATATGGTGGAAAGCTTCGGCATAACGCTCAATTCGGACGGAACGATTTCGATAACGGCAAAACTTATCGAGGGTCTGACCGGCTCGGACGGCAGCAGAAATGTAAAGGCAAGTACCGTTTCGGAGCTTATGGACAGGCTTAATGAAACAAAGAAGGCTCAGGCGGAAAAGCTTGCGGAAATCCGCAGGGAAAATGCAGAGAAGGCGGAAAAAGCCAAGGAAAAGGAAGAGGAAAAGTCCCGCGAGGAAAAATCATTTTCCGCAAAAGCATAACACAGCATAAACAAACGGCAGCACCGTGCAGAAATCGTGCGGTGCTGCCGTAATTTTCGGAGGTTTATATGAAATTTGTAATTCAGCGCGTAACCCGCGCACAGGTGACCGTGGACGACGAAATCGTCGGAAAAATCGGAAAGGGCTTCCTTGTTCTTGTGGGAATAGGCAGGGAGGACAGTAGCGCCATTGCCGATAAAATGGTTCAGAAGCTTGTAAATATGCGGATATTCGAGGACGAAAACGGTAAAACCAACCTCGGACTTAAAGACGTGAACGGTCAGCTGCTCGTAATCTCACAGTTCACTCTTTACGCCGACTGCAAAAAAGGCAACCGCCCGTCCTTTACCGAAGCTTGCGCTCCGCAGGAGGCTGATTGCCTTTACAATTACATTCTCGGAAAATGCCGTGAGGAGATCGAAACCGTTGAACATGGGATTTTCGGCGCGGATATGAAGGTAGAACTGCTCAACGACGGTCCGTTCACCGTTATCCTCGACAGCCGCGAAATTATGTAGCCGCGTTCTCCTCCGTGGGAAGCGGTTCTCCGCGGTAAAGCAGCTTCATCAGGATCGGCGTGAGTACAGACGAAACAATGATCAGGAGAATTACCGAAGCGAAGTAAATCGGGTCAAGCAAGCCTACCGCCAGTCCTTTTTGCGACACTATCAGCGCAACCTCTCCGCGCGTCATCATTCCGACGCCGACTTTCAGACTGTCCTTAAGCTTGTACCCGAACAGCTTTGCAATTGTTCCGCAGCCGATAACCTTTGCAAGAAGCGCGACAGCTACAAACAGCAGCGAGAAAACGAGCAGCGATGGCGTAAAATCCGAAAACTCCGTTTTAAGTCCGATACTTGCAAAGAAAACCGGTCCGAACATCATATACGAGCTTATATCCATCTTTTCCGCAATGTACTCGGAATCGCGCAGGTTGCAGAGAATAAGCCCTGCAACATAAGCGCCCGTAATATCAGCAATGCCGAAGAAATGCTCAGCGCTGTACGCCATTATCATACACAGCGCAAGACCGAGAATCGGTATGCGGCGCTTGTGGGGGTAACGCTTGTCGATAAACTTGAAAACATAATAGGTTATAATGCCTATGCCTACGCAGAAAAGCAGGAAGAAAAGCGTGTTCTTAACAACGTCGAGCGGCTGGGAATCGGGCGTTTTTAGTCCGATAACAAAGGTCAGAACGATAATCCCGATAACATCGTCGATAATCGCCGCGCTTACAATAAGCGTGCCGATTTCACCCTTGAGCCGTCCAAGCTCTTTCAGTGTTTGTACGGTTATTCCGACCGAGGTCGCCGTCATAATTGTTCCGACAAAAAGCGCGCGGTAAAACTCGTCTGTTCCCGCCGCACCAAAGCCGTAATAGCAGCCGTAGAGCAGGAATCCGCCAAGCAGCGGCACCGCAACGCCGATTACCGCGACAAGCAGCGCTTTCGGTCCCGTTTTAAGCAGCTGTTTCATATTAGTTTCAAGTCCCGCGCCGAACATCAGCAATACAACGCCGATTTCCGCCATTCCCGCGAGAAAATCCGATTGGTTCACCCAACCCAGACAGAATGGACCTATAATAAGTCCTGCAATAATCTCGCCGACGACCTGCGGAGCTTTAAGCTTCTTCGCGGCAAGCCCGCAAAGCTTCGCCGCAAGAATAATTATCGCCAGATCCTTAAAAATATCAATGGTGTTCATCCTTATCTCTTCTTTCATTCTTTTTTCACACCTATTCAGTATAGTATCTTTTACAATTTTTTGCAATATCTTTTTAGGTTTATTTCAAATTTTCTCCGTTTTAGCTCTTTTTTGACAATTTACGGGGATTTTTTTTTGCAGTTTTACAACCAAATTCCATTGACAACAGCGAAAAAGTGTGATAAAATATGTTTGCATACAGTATAGTGGTTATGCATCTCATTTTTTGCCGTCATCTTTTTTCTCCGTTATCGCTCTTTTTGGGTGAGTAACGGAGATTTTTTTCAGTTTTATAATCAAAGCCTATTGACAAACGTGAAAATGTGTGCTATACTCTACCTGTACTAAGTGAGATAATACAGTTACTACGAATAGTACAGTCAATACAAAAAAAGGAGTTGTTCATTTGTTTGCAATGCAGCTGGAGGGAGGAGCCTCCATTTATGAACAGCTGTGCGGCAGAATAACCGAGTTGATTTCAAGCGGCGCACTTGAAGAAAACGAAAAGCTTCCTGCTGTCCGCGAGGTCGCGAAATCCCTCGGAATAAACCCGAATACTGTTCAGAAGGCTTACGCACAGCTTGAACAGCGCGGCTTGATTTACTCAATTCCCGCAAAGGGCAGCTATGTTTCCGGGCGGACAAGCACCTCGACAATAATACGCGGACAGGCGATAGCTGAATTTGAAAAGTCGGTAAAAACCGCTCTTTCCGCAGGGATTGAAAAAGAAGAACTGTTACAGCTGATTGAAAATTCTGAAACTGAAAATGAAAAGGGGGAACAGTCGTGATTGAAATTGATAATCTGACGCTTAATTTTGACGGACAGCTTGTTCTGGATAACGTCAGCCTTACCATTCCCGAGGGGCGCGCTTTCGGGCTGCTCGGATCAAACGGTGCGGGAAAATCCACGCTTCTGCGTGTTCTGTCAGGTATTTATAAGCCGGCGATCGGCACTGCGAAAATCGACGGAGAGGTTGTTTTCGACAATGCAAAAATAAAGGAGCAGGTCTGCTTCGTAAATGATGAAACGATTCAGTTTTCATCTATGACCATAAATAAGCTGAAAGGCTTTTATAAGCGGTTTTATTCAACATTTTCCGAAGAAAAATTTGAACAGCTTCACGCCGTTCTGAACCTCCCGCTTGATAAGCGCCTTTCGACATTCTCAAAAGGTATGAAGCGGCAGGCTGTCGTTATCTGCGCGCTTGCGTGCTGCACAAAATATCTTTTTTTAGACGAGGCATTCGACGGACTTGACCCGACGATGCGGCTTATCGTGAAAAATATGCTGATTGACGCAATGCTCGATAACGGGACAACAGTTATCCTGTCATCACATAATCTGAAAGAAATTCAGGAGTTCTGTGACACCGTCGCGCTTCTCCACAATGGAAAAATCGTGTTCAATCGCGAACTTGACAGCGTTATGGGTAATATCCGAAAGGTTCAGACGAGTTTCGGTGCGCCCTGTTCTAAGGAGGATTTCCCCGAACTGGAAATCCTGCATATCGAAACAAGCGGAAGCGTCGTTCAGATCATCGCAAAGGGCAGCGAAGAGGAAATCCGCGCGGCAATCGAAAAGCACAACCCGAAATTCCTCGATTTGATCCCGCTTACGCTTGACGAAATTTTTATTTATGAAATGGAGGGTATGGGCTATGCGCTCGGAGAAAACTAATTACACCTTCAAATATTTTATCTATCAGCTCGGACGGCTTAAAGGAATTATAATTTTCGCGACAATTTTCTCTATGCTGTTTTTCCCGTGCATATTTCTGGAATACGGGGCTTTGGAGAGCAATCTGGAATTTCAGTCTGCGATTCTCGCGATCTTATCATTCTTCGGACTTATCGCGGTTGCATTTATTGCGCCGCTTAAAGCTATGAATCACCTTTACACGAAAACCTCCGCGGACAATATTCTTTCTCTCCTTCAAATATTTTATCTATCAGCTCGGACGGCTTAAAGGAATTATAATTTTCGCGACAATTTTCTCTATGCTGTTTTTCCCGTGCATATTTCTGGAATACGGGGCTTTGGAGAGCAATCTGGAATTTCAGTCTGCGATTCTCGCGATCTTATCATTCTTCGGACTTATCGCGGTTGCATTTATTGCGCCGCTTAAAGCTATGAATCACCTTTACACGAAAACCTCCGCGGACAATATTCTTTCTCTCCCGCTTACGGCTTCTCAGCGTTTTATCGCGGACATTTGCGCGGGCTTTGGCGCGTTCGCCGTTCCGTTCGCGGTTTCAATCCCCGTTTCTTTTGCTGTAAGAACCATTTTTAACTCGTCAATAAATTTCGATTATGTTTTTCTGGCATTTTTCCTGCTGCTTATGTTCGCGGCATTTAATACGCTGTTTATTACTTGCTATGAATCACCTTTACACGAAAACCTCCGCGGACAATATTCTTTCTCTCCCGCTTACGGCTTCTCAGCGTTTTATCGCGGACATTTGCGCGGGCTTTGGCGCGTTCGCCGTTCCGTTCGCGGTTTCAATCCCCGTTTCTTTTGCTGTAAGAACCATTTTTAACTCGTCAATAAATTTCGATTATGTTTTTCTGGCATTTTTCCTGCTGCTTATGTTCGCGGCATTTAATACGCTGTTTATTACTTGCTGCGGACGGAAAACCGAAGCGATTCTCTATCCTATCGCATTAAATATCGCAGTGCCGCTTTTTACAATTCTCGGAACGTTTATTTCCTATTACAACTCCTACGGCTTATCCAGCATTTACAGCGATTCTGCGGTCGGCTTTGAACAGGCGCTTGACGGTTTTCTCGGCTATTTTGCAGGTGTAACTTCCCCACTTGGCGCATTCTTTCTGGCGTTCATCAAGCCTGTGCGGATACCGATAATTGTTGCGGCTGTTATGACAATCGTTTTTCTCGCGATAAGCTTTGTACTTTACATAAAGCGTCCCGCCCAGCGAATAGGTCAGTCCTTCGTTTTTAAACCTGTTTTTATCATCACCACAATTTTCATCTCCATAAGCGCGATAATCACCTATATATCGTTTTCACTTGAGTTCTCTTACGTTGACGACTTTGATTTTGGCTCAAATATTTTTGCTGTCGCGGTTGTCGTGTTTATTCTTATGCTTGTTATGGAATTTATCAATGGCAAACGCATAAAGAGTATTCTGAAGTTCCTTTTAAAATACGCTGCAGCAACTATCGGCGGACTTCTTCTCTGTTTCATGCTTTACAGCAGCGAGGGGTTCGGAATTGTAAGCTATATTCCTGCCGATGACAGTATCGAATACATTGATATATACAATTTCAACTCGCTCAACGCTTATTTTTATAACGATCAGGCGTGTGTACGAGGCGGAACTGACGCGGCGGAACTCATATCGGATTTTCATTCTGACAGAGTTGAAAACCGCATTGAAAACGACTACAATTCCGGTATTATTTACATAACCTATAACCTTAAAAATGGTCAGAAGGTCCAAAGGACATATGTAGACGGCGGCGATGAATTCTGGAACGCTGTTTATCAGTCCGAGGGTTACAGGCTGAACGAAATCAACACGCTGCTGCTAAAGACAAAGAATTGGAAAACCGTGGATCCCATCTATACTGTCGCGTTTACAAACGAACATAATAATAAGATATGCTACGCCCTTGCAGCGAATATCCCTTTCCCGACAGAGCTTGTCAACGCGCTTGAAAAAGATTTAGCAGCTGATTCTATGTACGGCAGGCACACTGACGCAGCGATAGGAATTTTACGGTTCGGTACAGATTATGATGAAGACTCCGGTAAAGAATATATGGACTTCAATACAATTGATACCGGGTCGGATATAAGAATTTATGAAAGCTACACGAACACCATTGCTTACCTGAATACTATTGGAAGGGTTCCGACTGCTCAGGAGGCTGCTAGTGATTCTTCGGATTCGGCGATGTACTATTCAATTGTAAAATGCCCGCATGACAAAAGCCCCTCGTTCGAGGATATTGAAATGATTCTTATTACAAAGTACGAGTATGAGGAACTTCTCACGTCAGAGGTTAAGCATAATTACACAACCGATAAAGAATACAGCTATTATCTCTTCCTCGGAATTGAATACGCCTTCGCGCCAAGCCCGTATCAGAACTACTCCAATGTTTCTATAAGCGAGCAGTACGAGGCGTTCAGAAGGGCGGGTATTCCTGACCCTGAATATGCTTTTGGCACGCTGATGTACGGATCGACAGTCAATATCGACACCTCGTACCCAAGTGCACTGCTGAACGAGGAAATATATGACAAATTAGACGAATTATTTAGCGTAAGAACTGTTATAAATGCAGTAACTGAATAAGGTTTAGGGCAATCCACACACGACCCTTGTGTGGATTGCCTTTATTGTTATTATACAATAGATAGTTGAAAGCGAAAACGAAAAAACAACTTCCAATACAAAGCAACTCCCATTACGTGATACACTTTGGGAATTATCGCTTAATAGAAAATTATCTGAAATTTGTCGTTTTTTACAAAAAAACACTTGCCAAAAAGCAAAAAATGTAGTATAATAAATAGGGTATTATTGTGCGGGAACGATTCCTGTGTAATTGTCCTAAAATAAATATAAAAAGCGATTTTCTTCAACTAAAGAAAGGGTTACTCATGGCACTATTCGGCAACAAAAAAACAACAAGCGGCGTTCAGAAGGGCGCGCCCCAGAAAAAACCGTTCTTCAAATTCTGGGAAATCTTCGGCGAAAAATTCTGGAAGTTTTTTCAAGTCAACCTGATATATGTCCTGTTCTGTATTCCGGTTGTATCATTCGGTCCCGCAACGGCTGCTATGACGCAGGTTATGCGTAAATTTACAATCGGCGAACCGATTTTCATTTTCGACGAATTTAAAACTGCTTTCAAAAAGAATTTTAAACAGGCGTTTTTCGTTGGCTTACTCGACCTGTTTTTAATAGGTATCTTTATTATAAATCTTATGTTCTATTCCGCGGCGGCGACCGAGGGTATCGGTTCGGAAAACTTCCTGCCGCTTGCAGTTTCTCTCGCGATAGGCGTTATGATCTATATGATGCATTTTTACATCTATCCGCAGATCGTTGCGCTCAATTTAAAACTTCCGCAGATCATTAAAAATTCATTCATTCTTATGGTCGCAGGTCTTAAAAACAGCCTCGCCGCTCTCTTTTCATCGGCTCTCCTGTACGTTTTAATATACATAGGCCTTCCGTATACTCTGTTTGCTCTCCCGTTCGTTCCCGCAGCCTGGGTCAGCTTTATCGGTACATTCTGCGCTTATCCCGTGATACGCAAGTACATAATCGACCCCTATTACGAGGCACGCGGCGAGGTAAATCCTGAGTACACGCGATATGAAGTAGACGAGGGAGAGAACCTGTTCACCGACCGCGGCGGCTTCGAGGAGCCTACGCTTATAAATCCACGTAAAAATACCCCGACAACCAAGGTTGACAGGGTCAAGGTTAAAGGAAAGGTTATAAAGTAAACATTTTTCAACGCAGAAAGAGAGGTAAAAAATGAGAGCAGATTTACACTGCCACACCACACTGTCGGACGGTTCGCTCGGAATCGAGGAGGTTATTGCACAGGCGAAGCGCAACTGCATTGACTGTTTAGCGATTACCGACCATGACAACCTCGCGTCAACATCGCGCGCTGTTGTTCTCGGTCAGCGGTACGGGATACGCGTTTTACCCGCCGTTGAGATCTCGGCTGTTGATACCGAACGCGGCAGAAAGGTGCATATACTTTGCTATATGCCGAAAAAACCGGACAGGCTTGAGGGACTTTGCCTCAGGACAAGCGAAGCTCGCCGTAAGCGCGGAAAGCAGATGGCATTAAAAGTTTTAGGACAGTACCCGATTGCTCTCGAAAATATTCTCCATTATGCGGTGGGCGGAAAGTCGATTTTTAAGTGCCATATAATGCACGCCTTGATGGACTATGGCTACACGACTGAGCTTTACGGAAAGGTTTACGATGAGCTCTTCAGCGCGGAAAACGGGCTTTGCGCCGACGAGGTGCGTTCTGAGATCGACGATTTTCCCGATGTAAAATTTGCGCTGAATCTTATACATTCGGCGGGCGGAACGGCTGTTATCGCACACCCGAAGGTTTATAACAGCTACGAACTTATCGAAGAATTAGCGGCGGCTGAAAAAATCGACGGTATCGAGGTGTACCACGAAAGCGTAGACGAAGAAGGCGAAAAACAGCTCGAACAGCTTGCAAAAAAATATGGCATTCTCCCAACAGGCGGTTCGGATTTCCACGGCTTCTACAACCACTACGCGATTTCGCTCGGCTATAAGTTCACGCCGGAAGCGTCCGTTCGGAAAATTCTTGAATACAGCGAAAACGTATAAATGTTTAAAACAGCGGAATAATAAAGCTGAATAATTATAAAAAGGAATGATTTTATGACTTATGAATACACTCCGCGCGGGGTATGCTCGCGCAAAATGATCCTTACCGTTGAAAACGGTATCCTTACCGACCTCGAGGTTGTCGGCGGCTGTAACGGAAATTTACAGGGAATAAGCGCTCTCGTTAAGGGTATGCCCGTTGACGAGGTTATAAAAAAGCTGGACGGAATCCGCTGCGGTATGCGCGGAACGTCATGTCCCGACCAGCTCGCGCAGGCTCTGAAAGAGCTTGAAAAGTAATGGAATACTGGGACGTTCTCGATAAGACGGGGCGCGCGCTCGGCTATACTCATCTTCGCGGAAAACCGATGAAAAAAGGCGAACGACACCTCGTCACCGACATAATTGTAACAAACGGAAAGGGTAAGCTTTTACTTATGTATCGCCACCCCGATAAGCCATACGGCGACTGCTGGGAGGTTACGGGGGGAAGCGCGCTTGCGGGCGAAAAAAGCCTTGACGCGGCTCAGCGCGAATTGTCCGAGGAAACGGGAATAACTGTTCCGACGGACAGGTTTTCGTTTGTACAGCGGACAGTCGGAACAGGTCACGCTATCTACGACGCATATCACGTTGTAAGCGATACGCCCATTGAAAAAATCGTCTTTCAGGAAGGCGAAACAACGGGCGCGTGCTGGGTCAATTCGGACGAGTACTTATCGCTGTGCGAGGAAGGAAGCGTATGCTCACCCTGTCGGATACGGTATCAGGAATACATTCTAGCGCTGCTAAAAAAGGAAGAAAAGGAAGAAAAGGAACATAATGAAAATATTTGCTGTTGATTTCGGCGACAGTCACACGGGAATCGCTGCGAGCGACCCGCTCGAAATGCTCGCAACTCCGATCTGTATTATCCACGAGAAGGATTTTGTCACCTGCGCGGATAAGGTTTCAGAGGAAATAAAAAAGGGCGGCGGAGAGCTTGTCGTAGTAGGAAATCCCGTAAATATGAACGGAACCTTCGGACCGAGAAGTGAAAAGTGCACTGAGTTCGCGAAGCTTTTAAGAGAACGGCTTGACGTGCCTGTCGAGATGTGGGACGAACGCTCTACGACCGTTACCGCACACGAGCGAATGAACGAGGTGAATAAACGCGGTAAAAAGCGCAAGGCGGTTATTGACGCGGTTGCGGCGGCGATAATCCTTGAAAATTACCTCGCATACAGACGCAACCAGAGGACTTGAGCTGATGAGAAAACGTTACGACAGAAAAGATGCGGATAAGCGGCTTAAACGGCGAATGGTCACGAACTGGGCCATTATGTTTGTTTCGGCTGCGCTTATAATTATCTGCTACTACCTTTTATGATTAAAGGCTTCATTGCACATTCAAAAGCTGCTTGTGCAATGAAGCCTTTAGATTTTTTTTGACATTTGATACGCTGCGCGTTCGGGAAAAGCTGACGGCGCGGATCGTTAAATGAAAACTCCTGTGATCCAGATTTCTAGTCCTATAAAAATAAGAATCGCACCGCCGAGAACAGAAGCCTTCCCCGCCAGCTTTGTTCCGAATTTTCTGCCTATGAAAAGCCCCGCCATACAAATGAGAAAGGTTACAGCTGCTATTATAAGCGAACAGACGAGTGCCATAACAAAGCCGTAATCGGAAATTGTAAAGCCAACGGAAAGCGCGTCGATTGATGTCGCAACGCCCTGAACAAGCAGAGCGCCCAATCCAACGCCCAGATTTTCCTCCTCGCTGCCATTATTTTTTATCCCCTCGAACAGCATTTTACCACCGATAAACAGCAGCAGCCCCAGCGCGATCCAGGGGATAAGCTTTTCAAAAGATTTGAAATACTGAACGATTGTGTGGACGCACACCCAGCCGAGCATTGGCATCAGCGCCTGAAATAAAGCGAATACACCTGCTATTCCGCACATTTTCCCACGTTTCATTTTCGGCTCGTTCAGTCCATTAGCGAGCGACACCGAGAAAGCGTCCATCGCAAGTCCTACCCCCAGCAGTATGCTATTAAAGAAAAATACAAAGTTCCATTCCATTTTTACATCCTCCAAGCTATAATAAAAACCGAGTACAGCGTAAGCTATACCCGGATAAATGTCATATTAACGGACTCCATGTATAGCTTTGCAGTTACACATGAGTCTCGCAATTTAAAGCAAGCCAGACCGTAAGGTCAGTATGTTGACTTGCTGCTAAAAAAGCTTGCTACTCCCTCATAGCTTCTTTATTATACAACACCTTTCGGATTTTGTCAAGTGTTTTTTGCTTTTATTATATGATTTTTTCAGCGATACCATGCGCTCGCCGTCGAAAAATGATAAAATGATTGGCTTTATTACACGTTGTACATCTGATTTAATGCAGCTTTATGCCGCCGTATGCCACAAAAATCGCCCGCTTGCCTTAGCGCGGCAAGTGGGCAATTTTTATGGTACGCCTGATGCGATTCGAACGCACGGCACATAGCGTCGGAGGCTATTGCTCTATCCA
>CAZAXM010000017.1:0-41010 GCA_964489095.1 uncultured Ruminiclostridium sp.
AATATACATCTATTCTATTTTACACGATAACTGACAAAAAAGCAAGTACTTTACGCAAATTTTATAAAAAAAATTTAAAAAATCATATATAAATAAGTGTTTTCGGTGTTTTTGTAAGATTCATACAGCCGTCTGCGGTCACAACGACCATATCTTCTATCCTGACGCCGTACTTACCGGGAATGTAAACGCCGGGTTCGATTGTAATAATCATACCCTCGTGAAGCGTATAGGGACTTTTCGGTGAAACAGCGGGAGCCTCATGGATTTCGAGTCCGACGCCATGTCCCAGACCGTGTGAAAAATATTTTTCATATCCCCATGCGTCAAGCGTGCTTCTCGCCACATTATCAACCAACTTACCCGTAACGTCCGCACGCACAGCTTTAAGCGCGTCCGTGTTCGCGCCCCAGACCGCATTGTAGACGTTTTTCATCTCCTCGTCAGGCTTGCCGATAACGACGGTTCGGGTCATATCCGAGTGGTATCCATCAACAACTGCGCCAAAATCCAGCGTGAGAAAATCGCCGTTTTCAAGCGGCTTGTCTGTCGGAACAGCGTGCGGGCACGCCGAGTTCACACCCGAAGCAGCAATCGTATCGAACGAGATCCCGTCCGCGCCAAGATCCATCATGTAAAAATTCAGCACGGAAGCGACCTGCTTCTCGGTCATTCCCACGCGCATCGACGTGATAAGCTTGGAAAACGCAGCCTCCGCGATTCTCTGCGCGGCTTCGATTTTTGCAATCTCCTCCTCGCTTTTGATAATGCGCATACGCTCGATCGTTACGGACAGCCACGATGAAGAATCCACAATAAGCGCGTTGAACAGCTTCTTATAGTCCTCCAGCTCGCTTACCGTAACCGTTTTACTCTCAATCGAAACGACCTGAATACCTTCCTCCTCGATTATCGCGTAAAGCTGCTTTCGAAGGTCGGAAAGGAGCATAACTTCACAGCCCTGCGCCTGCTGAGCAGCCTTTTCGTAGTACCGCGAATCGACGATAAGCCAGCTCCTGCGCTTTGTTATAAACACAACCCCCGCCGACGAGCTGAAGCCCGTTGCGTAACGCCTGGCGATCGGACTTGTAATAAGCGCGGCGTGCGTTTCGTCCTTAAGCTCCGTCGCAATACGTTCTGTAATGTACATAAAAACCTCGTTCCGCAGAAAAACTGCTTGGATTATTTTTGGGCAAGCGCCGAAATCGCCAGCCGGTAAACATCTTTTCCGAAGCCGCAGATAACACCCGTGCAGACCGCGGAAATAACCGACTTGTGGCGAAACTCCTCTCTCTTGTGGACATTTGAAAGGTGAACCTCAACACACGGTACCTCCGCCGCCGAAATTGCGTCGCGTATCGCAATACTGTAATGAGTATACGCGCCCGCGTTCAGCACGATCCCGTCCGCAGCACCACGTGCAGAATGAATAAAATCAATCAGCGCGCCCTCGGAATTTGATTGAAAGAAACTCGGCTCAACGCCGATTCCCGTACAGTACTCCGCAAGCCCGGCGTTAATGCTTTCAAGCGTGTCCGCACCGTAAATTTCAGGCTCGCGCTTGCCGAGCATATCAAGATTAGGTCCGTTTATCACAAAAATTTTCATTTTACATTTCCTTTCGGGAAAAATTCTCGTAGCTTTTTTTCATTTCCGACGCGTCCTCCGCCTGAGTACCCGCACTCTCACAGATAACCGATGGTTCAAGTCCGCGTACCGCAAAAAGCTCCATAAGCGGCTGCGGTTCAGGTCCGAACTCCTCGTCAGCGAAGGTGAGATGGCATTTCTCCCCGCCCGCCGTGTACATAATTTTGCTGAAATGCACGTGCATTTTTTTCAGCCGCTCAAAACCGAGCTTATTTTCAATTTCATCAAGTATCGCCGCGTAATCGCCGGCAGTCTTTATACCGCCGAGCGTCCGCGCATTAAGATGTCCGAAATCCACGCACGGCAAAAATCTCTCGTCAATTTTACAAAGCTCAATTACTTCCGAAAGAGTTCCGAGCTGATTGATTTTTCCCATTGTTTCGGGGCAGATGTGTATATCGGAAAGTCCGTTTTCATCAAGCGCATGCTGCGCTTTGATCAGTGTGTCACTTGCAAGCTCAAGCGCCGCTTCCCTGCTCATTTTGGCGCACGAACCTGAATGGACAACGATTTTCTCCGCGCCAAGGCGTTTCGCCGCCGCTGCGCTTTCGAGAATATACGAAACGCTTTTCAGCCGCGTTTCCTCATTTTCACTTGAAAGAGAGATAAAATAAGGCGTGTGAAGCGAAACATAGATCCCGTGTTTTTCCGCCAGTTCGGGGAGGAGCTGATAGGTTTTTTCCGCAATTCTTACTCCCCGTCCACACTCTACCTCATAACCGTTAAGTCCCATTGAAGCGAGATATTCGGGCAGAGCTTCGGGAAATTTTCTCTTTCCGAAACTTTCCGAGTTTCCTCCCGGTCCGAAGGTAATCATTTATCCGAGCCTCCCTCCAGCTTGCTGAAATCACGTTTAAAAACAAGTCCCTCCGCGCTTCTTTTCAGCTTAAAAAGCGCGCCCTTTTCAAGATGAAAGGGTTCAACGAGAATCGTTCGTATTTTTGCAAAGTTCCCGCCCATAACGTCGGTAAAAATCTGGTCGCCGACGACTGCAAGCTTATTTTTCGGCAGACCCATGGTCTGCACCGCCTTATTTATTCCGAGCGTGAGCGGCTTTGCGCCCGACGAGATAAATCCTAGCCCTAGCTTTTCCGCAAGCGGCTCAACACGTTTTTTTGTGTTGTTTGAAACAACCATCAGCTTTATCCCAAGGCCTCTCATCTTATCGAGCCATTCGGGAATACCTTCTTCCGCGGCAGGATTGCCGTGCATGGAAAGCGTATTATCAAGATCGAGAATAAGCCCCTCAATGCAGTTTTCCCGAAGAAAAGCCTCGTCAATATCCAGAACATTCCTTACCCAGTAGGTCGGCTTGAAAATCATATAATCACCTAACAATAAATTAAGCGGACTCAGACGGAGCCCGCTTAAACGAATTGTACAATCCGCATTACTTGAACTTGCGCTTACGAGCAGCTTCGGACTTTTTCTTACGCTTTACCGAAGGCTTTTCGTAATGTTCTCTCTTACGAACCTCAGCCAGTACGCCGTCTCTGGCGCAGGAGCGCTTAAAACGCTTTAACGCGGTGTCTAAGGATTCGTTTTTACCAAGACGAATTTCTGCCATCTATATCCCTCCCTTTGCCTTACGGCACAGGTTATCTACAAGTGAAAGTAACTTAGTAGTGAACATAAAAATGCTCATTTCATATTATACAACATCTGCCACGAATTGTCAAGTATTATTTTAAAAATTCCTCAACATTTATTTCCTCGCCGTCCTGCCAAAGACGTTCGAGGTCGTAAAATTCGCGCGTTTCCTTATGGAAGGCGTGAACTACAACGTCGATGTAGTCGAGCGTGATCCAGGTTGCGCCCTGAACGCCGGAAATGCTCTTAGGCTCAACGCCGAGCTGTCCCATACGGAAGTCGACCTCGTCCGCCATAGCCTTAACCTGAGTTGTGCTTGTACCCTCGGCGATAACGAAATAGTTAGCGAGGATAGTGAGTTCGCCTATTTTCAGAACGCGGATTTTCCCCGCCTTCTTGTCGTCAAGCGCCTTAACAATTGTTTTTACCATTTCTAAATCCGTCATTTTTATCACCTTTCCAGTTTGAATTGACTATAAAAGTTATATGCCTCAAGCGTCGAAACAGGAACTCCCTTTTCGCCCGAAATAAGATCGGTAAGCTGCCATTTAAGCGCGCGGAACATTGCGTCGTCGAGATTTTTCAGCGCATAACCGCGGTATTTTTCAACATCGGGATAGCTGCGTTCCGCCGAAACAAGGTCGCCCAGGTACACGATTTTTTCAAGCCGCGACATTCCCGCGCGTCCGACAGTGTGAAAGCGTATCGCATTTAGAATATCCGCGTCCGTGATTCCGAGTGCGTTTTTGACATAGTACGCTCCTGCAATCCCGTGCCAGGTTTTCGCAGCCGCAAGCTCCGCAGGGTCAACATAAAACCCGCTTGCCAGCATCTCCCGCTTCATTTCCTCAGGCTCCGCTTCCTTACGTATATCGTGGAGAATACCCGCCGTATACGCCTTTTCTTCATTTTCGCCGTGTATCCGCGCAAGCTTCACGCACATTTCCGCAACGTTACAGCTGTGAACATAGCGCTTCTTGCCCATCATACCTTTTATCAGCGGCTTGTAGTCTTCAGCCACGGTAAAGACCCCTTTCGTCCGCATAGGCGCGTACCGATTCGGGAACGATTTCCGCCGTACTCTCGCCGCGACTGATTTTTTCACGCACCAGCGTTGATGAAACTTCAATTACAGGGAGATTAAGCACCTTTATGCGCCCCATATCGTTTGCGTAGTCAAGCATATCCGCGTAGCAGTCGTTTTCACGCGCCGCCGCAACAACATGACATTCTTTAAGAAGCGCCTCGTGCCTATACCATTTGTCAAAATAAAAAAGCATATCCCCGCCGATTATCAGATAAAATTCCGTTCCCTTCGGATACAGCTCCTTGAGCGCACGAACGGTATTTATCGTATAGCTTGTACCGCCGAGTTTTTTTTCAATATCCGAAACTTCAAACCTCTCATTGTCCGCAAAGGCTATCCGGCACATCTGCGCCCGATCTTCAAAGGATACTGCTGACTGCTCCTTGTGCGGCGAGCAGGCGGTCGGTATGATCAGCGTTTTTTTCAGCTTCAGAAGCGCGGAGGCTGATTTTGCAAGAGCAATATGCCCGTTATGAATGGGGTTGAAGCTGCCCCCGAAAATTCCGATTTTACTCATCTAAAAAAATTACCCTTTTCTTAACGTCCTTGTTCTGTCTGTAAAGAACAAATTTTGTTCCGATAACCTGAATAGGCTCGGCGTGCAGCGTTTCACAAAGCTGCGTGCAGACCTCCCGCGCCGTAAGCTCACAGGTTTCGTGAACCTTTCCCTTTATCATTTCGCGCTTGCTGAGCGCGTCGTCCGCCTGCTTCTCAACTTCGGGGGTGATCCCGTTTTTTCCTATAAGAAGGATCGTTTCATAGGTGTTTGCGATAGCGCGGAGCTTCGCTCTGTCCTTTCCTGTCATACCTGTTCCCTTTCCTTTAACACCTGAGCAAGTCTGCGAAGCGCATTTGCTCTGTGGCTTATTTCATTTTTTTCACTCTCGTCAAGCTGAGCCATTGTCCGACCGTCTGAAAGCACGAAAATCGGGTCGTAGCCAAATCCATTCTCTCCGACAGGCTCATTTCCGATCATTCCATCGCAGGTGCCTAAAACGGAATACTGCGTTTCGTCATCGAGAATGCAGTAAAGCGCGCAGACGAATCTTGCTGTGCGAAGGCTCTCGTCTGCCCCGCCAAGCTCCGCAAGCACCTTTTCCATGCGCTCTGCGTCCGTTGCATTTTCTCCCGCGTATCGTGCGGAATAGATCCCCGGCGCTCCGCCGAGAAAATCGATCTCCAGACCGCTGTCGTCCGCAATTACGGGACAATTCACGATTTCGTGAATCGCTTCCGCTTTTATACGTGCATTTTCCGCAAAGGTTTCGCCGTCCTCGATAACTTCTATCTCAATTCCCTCGTCTTTAAGCGAAACAGGCTCAAATCCGAGCGGTTCAAGCAGCTTTTTCAGCTCCCGCACCTTACCTTGATTATTCGTAGCAACTACAAGCTTCATTCCTCGTCCTTTCCCTGTGCGAAAAGAATTTCCGCATAGTCATTGGGGTTAAATTCCTGTAAATCGTCGATTTTTTCACCGACTCCGACAAGCTTTACGGGTATTCCAAGCTCGTTCTTTATCGGAATGATAATTCCGCCCTTTGCCGTGCCGTCAAGCTTCGTGAGAACGATACCCGTAATATCGCAGACCTCCTTGAAAAGCCGCGCCTGATTGACAGCATTCTGACCCGTTGTCGCGTCAAGAACAAGCAGCGTTTCAACCGTGCTTTCGGGAAGCTGCTGACCGATAATGCGCGAGATCTTTTTCAGTTCGTCCATAAGGTTCTTCTTGTTGTGAAGCCGTCCCGCCGTGTCGATGATTAGAACGTCGGCGTTGCGTGCCTTTGCAGCAGTGCAGCTGTCGAAAACGACGGCGGCAGGGTCGCTGCCCTCTGCGTGCTTGACTATATCAACGCCCGCCCTGTCCGTCCATACGTTAAGCTGATCGATAGCCGCCGCACGGAATGTGTCAGCCGCCGCGACAAGCACTTTTTTTCCGTCCCTTTTGAGATTCGCGGAAAGCTTGCCAATCGTGGTGGTTTTTCCCGCGCCGTTTACGCCGATTACAAGGATAACCGTCGGCTTTGTCGAAAAATCAAGCTTGTTTCCGCCACTTAGTATTTCCGCGATAATCCCGCGAAGAAGCCCCTTTACCTCGTTCGGGTCGGTCGTTCCCGTCCGCTTCACCTCGGCGCGCAGTTTTTCACAGATGTCGGCGGAGGTGACAGCGCCGATATCCGACATAATCAGCGTTTCCTCAAGCTCCTCAAAGAAATCCTCGTCTATTTTTGTGAACGAATTTACTATCTGCTCAACCCGCCCCACAAAGCTGTCCTTAGTCTTTTTAAGGCCCTCTTTTAATTTGTCAAAAAAACCCATTCGTTTATCCTTTCAAGTGATATAAAATCAATCAAGCTCCATATCCATTTCATCAAGCAGTTCCTGATGAAGCAGCTTTGAAACGCCCTTTTCCTGCATATACACGCCGTATAGAACGTCACAGCCCTCAATCGTTCCGCGGCGGTGGGTGATTATCATAAGCTGAGTCTGCGTGCAGAATCGCTTAAGATATGTAACGTATTTTACAACGTTGATTTCGTCAAGCGCCGCGTCAACCTCGTCAAGCATACAGAACGGGGTCGGTCTGTGCAGCAGGATCGCGAAATAAATCGTAATCGCAACCATCGTCTGCTCGCCGCCCGAAAGCGAAATCAGATTTTTTATCAGCTTGCCCGGCGGCGCGGCGAAAATCTCAATGCCGCTGCCCAGAACGTCGTCGGGATCCATAAGCTCAAGGTGCGCTTCACCGCCGCCGAAAACCTCCTTGAAGATTTCACTGAACTTCTCGTTGATTTCGTTGAAGCTGGCGAGGAATTTCGCCTTTATATCCGCGGTAAGTCCCGCAATCAGCTTTTCAAGGTCGCGCTTTGAATGTTCAACATCGCGGAGCTGCCCCGAAAGCTCGTCGTATTTCGCCTTAACTTCCTCGAACTCCTCAATCGCCGCGAAATTGACATTCCCCAGCGCTGAAATTTTCCTGCGCAGCTCCTGCAGCTTCTTCTGCGCCTCGGCAAGGTTTTCAAGCTTCTGCGCCTGCTGCTTAGCCTCGGAAACGGTAAGCTCATATTTTTCCCAGAGCGTTGAGCGGAGTTTCTCGTCCTCGCGCTCGATTGACGCTTTTTTCTCAATCGCAACCGCCAGCGCGTTGGAGAATTTCACCTTGTCATCGCCCTTTTCGCGTATTTCACGCGTAACCTCGGACATACGCCGCTCACAGTCGTTTTCCTTGGCGATTATTTCCGCGATAGCGTTTCCCGTTTCGCCGAGAGAGCTTCTGAAACGCTCCATCGCGCCGCGCTTTTCCTCAATTTCCGCACGAAGCTGAACGCTGCTCTCGTTAAGCCGCGCAATCTCGTCGATAAAACGCCTGCTATCCGCGCCCGCAGCTTCTTTTGCCCGAACGATCGTTGTTTTTTCGGCTTCAAGCCGCTCCGTATCCTTCTCAGCCGTAAGGCGCGCAAGGTTAAGCGCACTTATTTTCGCGGAGATTTCAGCGCGCGCATTGTCCGCCTTTTCAAGCTCCTCGCCCGAACGTGCAAGCTTCGCGTCATTCTCAGCAATTTCCTTTTCAAGCTCCGCGATTTTCTCCGCACAGTCCGATATGATCGCCTTCTGCTGCGCCTGCTGCTTCCTGCTGCGGTCGATCACAAGCTCCGCGCTCTCCTGCTGTTCCTCGCACTGCCGTATCAGATCCTTAACGCCACCAAGCTCCGCCGTAAGACGTATCTCCTCCTGACGAAGCTGCTGAAGCTGTTCGCGATAGCCCTCGATCTCAATTCCCATTTTATTGACTTCCGCCTGCAATTCGGCAAAACTGCCCTTTGAAAGCGCAAGCGTATCGGAAATATTCTGCGTTTCGGCGGTAAGCGCGTCGATCTCCTGCTTACGCGATATGATGCCGCTTGTTTCCTTTACGGAACCGCCCGTGAACGAACCGCCCGCGTTTACGAGCTGCCCGTCAAGTGTTATAATTCTGAATTTATAGCCGTATTTTTTTGCAATTCTCGCAGCGGAGTTTATATCGTCCACAACCGCCGTTTTACCGAGAACCGAGCGTATGATTCCGCCGTATTTCCCGTCGCACTGAACCAGCTGCGAACCAAGCCCCTCAAAGCCGTCCTCGTCGGAAAGTCCCTGCTGAACAAGCTCGCTTCCCTTTACCGAGGTCAGCGGATAAAATGTTGCGCGTCCCGCGTTGGCTTCTTTAAGATAGCGGATACACCTTTTCGCCGTTTCCTCGTTTTCGACAATTATGTTCTGAAGCGCATTGCCAAGCGCGGTTTCAATTGCCGTTCCGTACTTTTTTTCAACGCTGATAACGTCCGCGACAGTGCCGTGAATACCGCTCAGTTTTCCAGTTTTCGCCGCGTGCATGACCGATTTTACACTCGAAAAATAACCGACCATATTCTTTTCAACGTCGGAAAGCACCTCTAAGCGCTGCCGCTTCTGATCATAGCTTCTGCGGAGCTGTTCAAATTCGCTCTGCTTCGCGGAAAGCTTTTCCTTTTTCCCCGAAAACAGCTTTTCGTAGCCGACAAGTCGGTTTTCAATATCGGATTTCTGTTCGGTGAGCGCCTCCAGCTCCTCGCTTAAAGCACGACGCTTTTTTCGGTATTCCTCGGAAAGCTTATCCTGATTTTCAATACGCTCCGTGTCCGCGGCAAGCTGCTCCGAAAGATTTTGTACAGTTTGCTCTGCCTGCTGGGCAGTCAGCTTCGCTTCGGTCAGCTTACCGTAAAGAACGCCGTTTTTCGCGTCAAGCTCTCTGTGTTCCTCATCAAGCTCCTTGTTTTCCTCAAGCGCGGCTGTAAGCGTGGCCTGAAGCTGTGCAATTTCCTGTTCGGCGCGGTTCACCTCGTCCTTTTTCTGCTCAATTTTCTGTTCAGCCTCGGAAATCTGAATATCAAATTCCTCGCTGCTTTTTTTGCCGTTTTCAATCTGACGTTCTATTTCACCGACGCGCGTTTCGTTGTGCCGGATCTCGTTTTCCAGAACCGCGATTTCCTTATCCGCGTCCGCCATCTCGTCCTTGGCGTTTTCGCTCTGTCGGCGAAGCTCGTCAAGCCGCGCAGCAAACTGTCCCTTAGTAATCGCAAGTCTGTCGTTTTCTTCTTCAAGCGCCATAATTTCACGCTCAAAATGCTCACATTCACCCTGATTTACAAGAATTGCATTTTCTGTATCGGTAAGGCTGCGCTGTAAGCGTTCAAGCTCCGCAGCCGCAACCGAAATCTCGATTCCCTTTTCCTCTTCAATGAGAACCTTAGCCTTCATAGCCTTTTCAGACTGACGTTCAAGCGTCGGTAAACGCTCCTGTAAGCCCGTTTCAATATCCTTTAAGCGCAGAAGATTGTCCTCGGCGCGTGAAAGCTCTCTTTCAGCCTCCGCCTTTTTGTGAAGGAACTTGGAAACACCCGCCGCCTCCTCGAAAATCTCACGCCGCTGCGAACCCTTTGCGTTTACAATTTCCGCAACGCGCCCCTGCCCGATAATCGAGTATCCGTCGCGCCCAAGCCCCGTGCCCATCAGCAGCTCCTGAATGTCCTTAAGACGGCATTTATCGCCGTTTATAAGATATTCGCTCTCGCCGGTGCGGTAAAGCTTACGGGTAATGACAACCTCGTCCTTGTCAACGGAAAGGGCGCGGTCAGCGTTATCAATGGAAAGCGCAACCTTCGCGAAACCCATCTGCTTGCGGGAAACTGTGCCGTGAAAGATAACGTCCTCCATCTTGTCGCCGCGCAGGGTTTTTGCGCCCTGCTCGCCCATTACCCAGCGCAGTGCGTCGCTTATGTTGCTCTTGCCGTTGCCGTTGCTTCCGACTATGGCGGTCATTTTCGTGTCGAAATTCAGAACAGTCTTGTCCGCAAAGGACTTGAAACCCTGAATTTCAAGTGTCTTAAAGTGCATAAAAGAATCCTTTCATTCCGTCAGTCAAGCGGCTCTATTTCAAGCACCGCGCCCGACCTTTCGGAAAGTTCAAAGGAAAAGCCGTTTTCAAGAAGCCTTTCGCGGTTTTCCTTTTTCTGACCGATAATACGGCTGAAATTCCGTCGGTCTGTATATATACGGAAGCGCCTCGCCCCCGTTTTTTTCATTTGTTCAAGCATTTTCCGCAGAAAAATCCTGCTCTCGACCTTTTCGCGAAGCGCGGGATGGTAAACTCCGCCGAGCATATTCTCCTCTACGTCGCGGCTTGCGTGAAGACCGAGGCGTATGACCGGAATCCCCGCCGCCGAGAATTTCTCCAGCAGCTCTGCACATAAATCTATCGTTTCTTCAAAGCCGAAGCTCCTGTATTCGCCCTTTTTGAACAGCTCGCCAAGCTGCGTTCCGTCAAGGATTACCGTTGGATAGATCCTCGCCGTATCGCATTCCAGAGCAATGAAGCTTTCGGCAGTTTTTTTGCAGTCGTTTGCCGTATCGAGATACAGCCCCGTCATCATCTGCAATCCCAGCGAAAAGCCGTATTTCTTTATAAGCCGCGCCGCTTTTTCAACGTCAGCAGCCGTGTGCCCGCGGAAATTTGCTTCAAGAACCCTGTCGCACATACTCTGTGCGCCAAGCTCGATCGCCGTCATTCCGTAGCTTCTGAGAATGTCAAGCCGCTCCTCGTCAATGCAGTCGGGGCGGGTGGAACAGCGTATACCGTTGTACTGCTGCGGGAAATTCTGCGTGAAGAACGCAGCCGTTTCAAGAAGCTGTTCCATATAGTCGCGCTCAACCGCCGTAAAGCTCCCGCCGAAAAACGCTATTTCTGCGGCTGTCCTGTTTTTTTCAAGAACAGGCTGCTGCTCGGAAAGAAGCTGCTTTACCTCCTGCGCTGTCGGCGGGGCCACGCTCCCGCTTATCGTGCGCTGATTGCAGAATGAACAGCGGTTCGGGCAGCCCCTATGCGGAATAAAGATCGACAGGTTAGTTTGTTTCATATCCCATAAGCCCGATTGCTTCCTTTGCGGCAGCCTGTTCAGCTTCCTTCTTGCTTTTTCCGCTGCCCGAGCCGATAACCTGACCATTCAGCAAAACGTTAGCAGTGAACACCTTCTCGTGAGCCGCGCCATGCTCGTCCGAAATGCAATACTCGATATGCTCTTCCGGATTCTGCTGGATAATCTCCTGTAAAACAGTTTTGTAATCGCCGAAAGCCAGCTTGCCGCTCATAATATCCTCCGCCGATGGAATAAATCTCATTATAAACCCGCGCGCACATTCAAGTCCGCCGTCGAGATAAATCGCCGCGATAAGCGCTTCAAAAGCGTCTGCAAGGATTGAACGGCGGTCGCGGCCGCCTGTATTTTCCTCGCCCTTCCCGAGCTTAATATTCGCGCCGAGGTCGATTTTCTTGGCAAATTCGTACAGGCTGTCCTCACAGACAAGCTTCGAGCGGATTTTTGTCAGCTTACCCTCAGGAACGTCGAGCGATTCAAAAAGATATTTTGAAACGACAACCGAAAGCACGCTGTCGCCGAGGAATTCGAGCCGTTCATTGCTGTTGTGCTTGCCGTTGACATAAGAGGAATGTGTAAGAGCCTCGCCGAGATATGCAGGGTTTTTGAATGTATAGCCGATTTTTTCCTCAAACTCCGACACTCAGACCATCTCCTTTTCGTTCATTGCCGCAAGAGCCGCGACAATTTCGCCGTTTACGTCCTTTTCAACAAATTCCTTCGCCTGACGGATAGCGTTGCGGAAAGCTGTCGCGTCACTGCTTCCATGCGCTTTTATTACAGGCCTTGCCGCGCCGAGGAGCGGAGAGCCGCCAACCTCGCGGTAGTCCATCTGCTTCGACACCTTTTTAATGCCGCCGAGTGAAAAGAGCGCGCCGACCTTTGAAAGACCGCCGCCGAAAATGGTTTCCTTAAGCGCCTTTTTCATGAATTTGCCCATTCCCTCAACGGTTTTGAGGTAAATATTACCGGTAAAGCCGTCGGTAACGATAACGTCAACCGCTCCAAGCGGTGCGTCGCGTCCCTCGGTATTTCCTACATAGTTAAGCCCCGACTTTTTGAGCAGCTCGTTAGCCTCGCGCTCAAGGTCGCGTCCCTTTTCGTCCTCCGCACCTATGTTAAGCAGACCAACGCGCGGATTTTCAACACCCATTACCTTGTTCATATAAATACTGCCCATAACCGCGAACTGGAGAAGCATTTCAGGACGGCACTCAACATTTGCCCCGCCGTCCGAAAGGAGATAATAACCCGTAGGGCTGGGCATGATCGGGGTAAGCGACGGGCGCTTTACGCCCTTTAAACGCCCTGTTACCATAGTTCCTCCGACAACGATAGCCGCCGTGCTTCCCGCGCTTACAAACGCGTCAGCCTCGCCGTTTACGACAAGCTGAAACGCCTTTCCCATTGAGCAGTTCGCCTTAGCCTTACGAATATCCATCGGGTTGTCCTCGATCTGAATAACACCGTCCGCGTCGGCGATCTCGATACCCTTATCTGAAAGACCAAGCTCGCTGAAACGCGAACGGAGCTTCTTCTCATCGCCCGTCAGAACAATCGAAACTCCGTATGCCTCAACCGCCTGAACCGCGCCCTTTATAACCTCGTCGGGAGCGTTGTCCCCACCGAATGCGTCAACTGCAATTTTCATTTTATCAATCCTTTCAGCTTCTCAGCTCGTCAGCAAGCGCAGCCTTAAAATCGGCAATTCCGCGCTCTGCCATAACGAGATACTTTTCCTGTTTATCCTTTATCCTTTTTTCAAGCGGCGGGAGAATGCCCATATTCGCGCCCATAGGCTGGAAATTCACATTTTCCGTGCATATATGCCGCGAAAGAGCCCCGCTCATCGTCGTTTCGGGAAGAACGATTTCCGCCTTCCCCTCAACGCTTCTTATAAGGTGCATTGCCGCTAAAATCCCGCTCATCGCACTTTCCGTGTAACCTTCAACACCCGTCATCTGTCCCGCAAAAAACACGTTTTCGCTGTCTTTAAGACAAAAACGGCGGTCGAGAAGCTTCGGACTGTTCAGGAAGGTATTGCGGTGCATTACCCCGTAGCGCATAAATTCAGCATTTTCCATTCCGGGAATCATGCGGAAAACCCGCTGCTGCTCCCCGAATTTAAGGTTCGTCTGAAAGCCGACTATGTTGTACAGCGTACCCTCGCGGTTCTCCTTACGGAGCTGAACCGCCGCATACGGACGTCTGCCCGTGCGCGGGTCGGTAAGTCCGACCGGCTTCATACAGCCGTAACGAACGCTGTCGATACCCCGCTTCGCAAGTACCTCGACAGGCATACAGCCCTCGTAAACAGTCAGATCTTCAAATTCCTTAAGCGGAGCAGTTTCCGCCGCAACAAGCGCATTGTAGAACGTTTCATACTCCTCGCGCGTGAAAGGACAGTTGATGTAATCCGCCTCTCCTCGGTCGTATCGTGAAGCGGCAAAAGCCTTGCTCATATCAATGCTTTCCGCTGTAACAATAGGCGCCGCCGCGTCGTAAAAGCTCAGCGCAGCACCGAGTCTACTGTAAATCACGTCCGCAAAAGCGTCGCTCGTAAGCGGACCCGTTGCAATAATCGTATTTTTTTCGGGAAACTCGGTCACCTCTTCAGAAATCACGTTTATGTTCGGGTGGCTGTTTATTTTTTCAGTAATGTAATCCGAGAAATCAGTCCTGTTTACCGCGAGCGCGCCGCCCGCTTCGACTGCCGAGGAAGCTGCCGCTTCCATAGTAAGCGAACCGAGAAGCCGCATTTCCGCTTTAAGCATTCCCGCCGAGCTGCCGAGCCTCGACGCCTTGAGAGAATTGCTGCAAACAAGCTCCGCGAAGCCGCTGTAATGATGCGCGGGAGAATACTTTTTCGGCTTCATTTCATAAAGGTCAACGCCGTAGCCGCTGTTAGCCAGCCTCCACGCCGCCTCTGTTCCCGCAAGTCCCGCTCCTATAACCTTAATCCTCATTGCCGCTTTCCTGTTCCGCCGCGTCGCCTTCGTATCCGCAGCCCTCCTTGGCGCAGTAAAGCCTGCCCTTTTTTCCGACCTTTTTGAACAGAGTTGAGCCGCACTTGGGACAGACGTCCGCAACGGGCGTATCCCATGTCATATAACCGCATTCCTTGTAATTCTCACAGCCGAAAAACGGCTTTCCCTTCTTGCTCTTCCGCGCAAGCATTCTTGCTCCGCATTTCGGGCACTTTCCGCCCGTTTCATTCACGATTTTCTTCGTGTTCTTACATTCTGGGAAGCCCTCGCAGCCAAGGAATTTACCGTAAGGTCCTATCTTTATCATCATGTGCTTTCCGCACTGCTCGCAGATTATATCGGTCATCTCGTTGGGAACCTTTACGCGCTTTCCCTCCATATCATGTTCAGCCTTTTCAAGCGTTTTCGCAAAATCCTTGTAAAACCTGTCGAGAACCGTTACCCACTTGATTTTTCCCTCTTCGATTTCGTCAAGCTCACGCTCCATCTTTTCGGTAAATTTCGTATCAACGATATGCTCGAAATGGTCACTTAAAAGCTCCGTAACGACCGTCCCCAGCGAGGTAGGCTTGAGCTGCTTCTGCTCGCGTTCAACGTAGTGGTGGTCGAGGATCGTCGAAATTGTCGGCGCGTAGGTGGACGGTCGTCCTATTCCGAATTCCTCCATCGCCTTGATAAGGCTTGCTTCGTTGTAGCGCGGCGGCGGCTGGGTAAAATGCTGATTTCCGGCGATAGAAACTACGGTAAGCTTCTCGTCCTTTTCGAGCTTCGGAAGCGCGCCGCCCTCGTCGCTGCCGCCATCCGTACTTTCCTCGTACAGCTTCGTAAAGCCGTCGAACTTGACTGTAAAGCCTGACGCCTTAAATAAACACTTTCCTGCCGTAATTTCAATAGCAACCGCGTCGAGAAGCGCGTTTTCCATCTGGCTCGCCATAAATCGCTCCCATATCAGCTTATACAGCTTATACTGGTCACCCGTAAGCGTAGCCTTTGCCGTTTCGGGGAAAATCGTAACATTAGCAGGGCGTATCGCTTCGTGAGCGTCCTGCGCGTTGGATTTCGACTTGAACACACGCGGCTTCTGGGGAAGATACTCCTTACCGAACCGCTCTGTAATAAGCTCAGCAGCAGCCTTCTGCGCCTCCTCCGAAACGCGCAGACTGTCCGTTCTCATATAGGTTATCAGACCGACTGTTCCGAAACCGTCAACGTCAACGCCCTCATAAAGCTCCTGCGCGGTTTTCATCGTTCTTCTTGCATTAAACGAAAGACGGCGGGAAGCCTCCTGCTGGAGAGTCGAGGTCGTAAAAGGCGGCGCAGGCTGCTTTTTACGAACGCTCTTTTTTATATTTGTTACGATAAAATCTTCCTTGTCGAGCGAAGCGAGAATACCGTCGGTTTCCTCCTTATTTGACAGTTCCGCCTTTTTTCCGTCTATCTCGGTCAGCTTTGCGGCGAACTGCTTTTTCGAGCTGCTTCCGCGAAGCTTTGCGTCAATCGTCCAGTACTCCTGACTTTCAAACGCCTCTATCTCCTTTTCGCGGTCAACGATAAGCCGGACAACAGCCGACTGGACACGTCCCGCCGAAAGACCGCGCCGGACCTTTTTCCACAGGAACGGGCTGAGCTTATAACCAACGATTCTGTCGAGTATACGCCGCGCCTGCTGAGCGTTTACAAGATCCATATCAAGGCTCCGCGGGTGCGCCATTCCGCTTTCGATCCCCGTTTTCGTTATTTCACTGAACGTGACGCGTACCGCGTGCTCGTCGTCAAGCTTCAGAACATGCGCGAGGTGCCACGAGATCGCCTCTCCTTCGCGGTCCGGGTCGGTTGCGAGATAAACCGTATCAGCCTTTTTCGCCTGCGATTTAAGTTCCTTTATAAGCGCGGATTTGTCACGCTTGTTCTCGTAGCAAGGCTCAAAATTGTTCTCTATATCTACGCCCAGCTTGGATTTCGGAAGGTCGCGTATATGCCCTGCGGAGGCTACTACTTCGTAATCCTTTCCGAGTATTTTTTTTACAGTTTTCACCTTTGTAGGCGACTCCACAATAACTAAATTTGACAAGCTATTCCGTTCCTTTCTTCTTGCTTAGCTCCCAGCCGATAACAGAAGCCGCAACCGCCGCATTAAGCGATTCGGCGTTTTCTATCGGTATATATATTTTCTGTCCCGCGGCGCGGTATACCTGTTCGCTCACGCCGTTTCCCTCGTTTCCTATAATAACAGCTGTTTTTTTGCCGAATTTTACATTGTCCAGCCGCTTTGCCCCGCTGTCGAGCATAGCCGCGTAAACCTCAAATCCCGCGTGTTTAAGTGTTCCGATAAATTCAGTAAGCTCCGTTTCCATAATCGGAAGCCGAAAAAGCGAGCCCATCGCGCTGCGAACGATTTTCGGCGAATAAATATCCGCGCAATCAGGTGACAGAACAACTCCGTCAAGCCCAAAAGCGTCTGCAGTACGTATGATTGTGCCGATATTTCCGCTGTCCTGTAATCCGTCAAGCAGCAGAAACCGTCCGCCATCTTTTATTTTACCCGACAGCGCGGGCTTGTCAAGCATTTTTGCGGATAAAAACATTCCCTGCGGGCTTTTCGTATCCGAAATATATGCCGCGATCTCGTCGGAAATGAAAACCGGCTCGGTAATTTCGCGAAGAATGTTAAAAATCTCCGAATATTTCTCCGCCGCACCGTCTGTAACAAGAAACGAAGTTATCTCAACCCCGTTTTTCGCCGCCTCTCCGCAAAGCCTTGCGCCCTCAATGGGAAATTCCCCCTTTTCGCGGCGGTACGAACGCTCGCGGACAAGGCAGCGGTAGTGTACAGCGGACGGATTCTTTCTCGAAGTAACAACCATTTGACATTATCCCTCCGTTGTGATAAAATATAGACATCACCGCTTTTGCGGAAAACCCCTATAAGGAGAAGCCTATGATTTTTTCCGAACTTTCCCTTGCCGCGCACGACTGCGGTCTTACCTACAATGAGGAGTCGGCAGCGCTTGTCGGCTTTATGAACAATCTCGGCGTTGTGATTCTTGAACGCGGAGATGAATATATTCTACGGATTTCCGCCGAAAAACCGTATCGCTTCGAGGAAGCGATAAAAAGCGAAATCTGTACACTTTCCGAAAGTATGCCTAAAAATACAATCAACAGACAGTGCTGCAATACTGACAACTGCGAAATTTACCTGCGCAAAAGCGCATTATTGCAGGAAAATCTCGCCCTGCTTGTTGCATTTTCAGAAACGCTTACGGAATATTTAAATTCTCTGGGACTTGTCGGAAAAGACCCTGTAATTCCCGAAAAAACGGCAGCTCAGAACATTTCTCCCGAAAAAAAGCCGGCGCGCCGCATAAAACTCAGCTTTGATTTCGGCAGCGTAAAGGGACTTTTCGGCGCGCTGATCGGAGCGGCAGCGATGGTGTTCATCACTTACGCCTTGGTAACGTTTGAAACCGAACAAGACGCAGCCTCAACGCTGACCGAAATCGGCAGCTACGTTCTTTCCGCAGCCGCAGCAACGCTGATTTTCTTCGACTATCGTTTTCTCGCGCGGAAACTGGATGCTTTCGGGGTAATTGCATGCCCTGTTATTTCCGTAGTTTCCTCGGTTTTTGCGGCAATTCTCGCGACCGCGAAAAGCTTCGCATATCTGACGGGAACCTCCGCTCTCGCCGCGCTTGCAAATCTCGATAAGCTTTACGAGCTTTCACCCGACCTTGCCTCAGCAGGCGGCGGTTATCTCCTCACAAGCGTTGTAATCTCAGTTTTCGCTTCGCTGTTAAACTGCCTGTGGTATTTCAGCAAGCACCCCGACGAAATGACTAAAACCGAAAAAATCGACGAAAAGAGCGAAAAAAATAAATAAAGCTATATGCTAAAATATCACGCCCGTATTACGCAGGCGTGATATTTTTCTGATTAAAGGGCAGCCTTTGCCTTTTCGCAAAGTGCGGTAAAACCTGCTGCGTCATTGATAGCGATTTCGGAAAGCATCTTGCGGTTAAGACCGATGTTAGCCTTCTTTAAACCGTTGATAAATGTCGAATAGTTCATTCCGTTGAGCTTGCAGGCTGCGGAAATTCTTGTGATCCAGAGCTTTCTGAAATCTCTCTTCTTTAAGCGTCTGCTGATATATGCGTACTGACCCGACTTCCAAACTGCTTCCTTAGCGGTCTTGAAAAGTCTGGACTTACCGCCCCAGTAGCCCTTAGCCAGCTTTAATGTTTTATTTCTTCTCTTACGTGTTGCTAATGCGCCTTTAATACGTGCCATTGTTTCGTCCTCCTTTTATTCTCTTCTTACTTAGCGTAGGGCATAATTGCTCTTACTTCAGCGATATTTGTCTTATCGCAGTAGCCTGCTGCGCGATTGCTTCTCTTACGCTTTGTATCCTTCTGAGTAAGTCTGTGACGGCGGTTGGTACGCTGATACTTGATTTTGCCTGTTGCTGTAAACTTAAAGCGCTTTTTCGCACCGCTGTGAGTTTTGATCTTGTTCTTAGCCATTTTTTCGTCCTCCTTTTATTACTCTGCCGATTCCTCGGCAGCAGGTTTAGCTTTTTTATTACCTGCGGGAGCAGCCTTCGGCGCGATAACCGCCATATAGTTTCTGCCCTCAAGCTTCGCAGGCTTTTCGGAAGCGCCATACTCGGCGCAAGCGTCCATGAACTTTGTCATAAGATCCTCGGCGATATTTATGTGAGAAAGCTCTCTCATACGTCTGAAACGAACCTTTATGCGTACCTTATCCCCGTTTTTCAGGAACTTCAGAGCCTGATTGACCTTTGTGTTAAAGTCATTAGTGTCGATATTAAGCGACATCTGAATTTCCTTAAGCTCTGCCTGTTTCTGATTTTTACGAGATTCCTTTTCACGCTTCGACTGTTCAAAACGATACTTTCCGTAGTCCATAATACGGCAAACGGGCGGATTACCCTGCGGCGCGATAAGCACCAGGTCAAGATCTTCCTCTTCCGCACGGCTAAGCGCCTCGTCTGAGGACATTACTCCGAGCTGTTCCCCGTCCGCACCGATAACACGGACTTCCTTTTCATGAATCTCGTCGTTGATGAGAAGTTCTTTTGCGCTGATAGTATACACTCCCTTTCTTAATAAAAAGCCAAAACAAAAAGCGCAAGGAACTCCTGCGCTTAAAAAATTCTTACATTTCTGCAATGAATTTAATAAACAACCGCGCCAAGCTGCTTTAAGCGCCGACGGGTGAGAGAAGTTCTGCTTTCTGTTTATAAATTACTTGATTATTATACAACTGTTTTATCAATTTGTCAAGGGTTTTTGAAAAATTTTTTCACTTTTCTTTTTCGACAAAATGTGATATAATAATAGTCGGGACATGTTTCCGTGTCAGGGGCTCCGATTGCCCTAGGCGTTGAACAGCCCCGACCGATTTTATTTTACACCAAAACTGAACTTTTGTCAACACCCCGAAACGGAGGAAATAAATATGCTTAAAGAAATACTTTCGCCGGATTCCTGCCGCAGCTGCCGTATGTGCTGTGTTTTCGACCGCGATGACGTGTGGGAAATCCCTGTTTTTTCAGAGGAAACGCGCGCTTCGCTCCTGAAAGAAATGCCCGAAGCCACGCTAAGAGCGGTTGACAACGGCGGCTGGGTATTTGAAATGGAATTCGATTCCGAAGGGCTTGCGTACTGCCCCGCACTGTCGGAAAACGGCTGTACGCTGCGCGAAAGCAAGCCGCTCGACTGCAAAATCTGGCCATTCCGCATAATGGAACACAACGGCGCGCCGTCGCTCACACTCGCACCTCTTTGTGAAGCTGTAAACGGACTTGACGACGCTATTCTTGAGCAATTTGCAAAAAAACTCGCACCGCTTGCTTTTGCAGAGGCAGAGAAAAATCCCGCGATCGTGAAGCCATACGCCGAGGGATACAAAATATTTGCCGTTAAAGATCGCCAATAAAGGTCCTGCGGCCCTTGACCTCGCCATTGCGAAGCTTTTCGCAGTAGCTGTCGAATTGCTCGTCAACCCAGTAAATCATCTGCCTGTAACCGTCCTCGGAATGCTCAAAATCCTGCTCGGCAGCCGCCTCGCTTTTTTCGGAGCAGTTTTCACCGTACCACACCTTTGAGCGCAGCACCTTCTTTTTATCGTCGCCATCTCCGACCTCTTTCGGAACGATTTGATAATTAAAAGTGTTCCTGCTCCCGACGGTCCCGTTCCCGACCTCAAAATAGAAGTATTTCGGGATTTCAAAATGCCGCGAGCGGTCATAGCTGTATTCCATCTTAACTTCCTTTCAATGAAAAACCCCGCAGACTTGCTGCCTGCGGGGTTACGGTTCTTATTTTCCTGCAATTATTCCGCGTCAGCTGCTTCGGATCCAGCAGTCGTATCTTCAGCAGGAGTTTCCGTTTCAGCGGCTGTTGTTTCCTCAGCCTCAACGTCCGCTTCATCTTCAACATCAGCGTCCGAATCCTCAACCTCGAAATCAACATCTTCGATTTCATCGGTAACAACGGAAGGAGTAACCGATGAGTCGTCCGAACTTCCTCCGAAATAAACTGTAATAACATTTACAGCGATAGCGATAACGAAGATTGCGATCGCCGCAGTCTTGGTAGCGCGTGCGAGCTTAGCTTCCTTGGTTCTGCCGCTGTTCTTCTGGTAATAGTTATCGGAGCTTCCGCCCGTGATAACGTTGGACATACCCTGCTTGGATTCCTGCATCATAACGACTGCAACAACGAAAACACAAGCGAGGATAAGTAAAACTGCTGAAATAATTTCGATAATGCTCATTGATATTTCTCCTTAAAACGATTATGTTAAGGCATTACGCCCGTCTGACATTAGCACGTTGTATTATATCATACTTTTTAAGGAATTGCAAGCCTTTTTTTTAAAAATACCGAAAATTTTTCCTTTTTTCGTGTTTTTGTCATTTTTCGGGACAAACGGCGCTGTTTTTCGTACTTGTCGCCGAACGTTTTCTTCTCAGCTTTCTGGTTGCCGATTCAAGCGCGCAGCCTGCTGCAAAGAAAAGAGTCACCCAGCCCGTCATCATAAAAATTAAAATTAAGGTTTCCATAATTATCGCCGTCCTTTCAACTTACTGCCTTTATTTTAACAAACCCTTTGTACCAAAAAAAGGACAACATCCGGATTGAAACCGTGCAAAGATCATGCGCTACGTCAGCCTGCAGCGGACTGCGATAATAAATTTTTATTATAACATATTTTTCACCGTAAGTGGTGTGCAAAAATGCATTATTTTTATTTTAGGCAAATTTTTTCGAGGAACGTTGACAAAGACTGAATATTGCTGTAAAATAATATTGTATCTTGCTTTTTGGAGGGATTGCGTTGGCAAAGAAAATCTGCGGCTACTGTTTCCACGCCTCCGGCGGAAAAAACTGCCGGTTCTGTGGGAAACCGCTTTCGAGAACCACAGCCGAATACGACGCGCTCCCGCTCGGCACAAGGCTTGATAATAAATACATCGTCGGACGTGTGCTTGGACGGGGCGGATTCGGGATAATTTATCTCGTCTACGATGAAAAGAACGACCGCGCAGCCGCCGTTAAAGAATATTTTCCTGAAAGAATAGCCGTCCGCGCGCATAACAATATTGACACAGAGCCGATAACCGCCGCCCATAGCGAGGAATTTACCATGGGCGCCGACAGATTTATGCAGGAAGCACAGCTTATCTCGCGCTTCTGGGAAAGTTCGGAAATTCTCGGTATATATGACGTTTTCCGTCAGAACGGAACGGTATATTATACAATGGATTATATAAAGGGCGTTTCACTGAAAAGACTGGTGAGCGAACACGGCGTATTGACTCCGGCGCAGTCTGTATTTATCGCCGAAAAACTTCTCGGCGCGCTCAAAATTATCCATAGCGAAGATGTTTTACATAGGGATATTTCCCCCGATAATATAATGCTTTGTCCCGACGGCTCAGTCAGACTGATAGATTTCGGCTCGGCGCGTGTAATTCCCGATGAAACTAAAAGCCTTTCCATTATTTTAAAAGCCGGCTTTGCGCCTTTAGAACAGTATCGCCGAAAAGGTGGTCAGGGCAGCTGGACCGACCTCTATTCTCTTTCAATGTCCCTCTTTTTCGGATTGACAGGCGAAGAGCCGGAGGATTCCCTTTCCCGCCTCGATGATGACAGCTTTATTCACGAAAAACTTAAATCCGTTCCGCAGGAGCTTTCCGCCGCAATCATAAAAGGCGGCGAGGTTAAGGCTGAAAATCGGTTCCGAAGCGCGGACGAAATGCTTACCGCTGTTAAGGCGTGCGGAATTGCGCCCCAGCCCATCGACCCTGAACTTTGCAGGCCGAACGATTCCGAGCAGAAAATATCCACGGGGAAAAAAGGCGGTAAGAAGCCGCTTGTTTTCGTTGGAGCAGCTGCCGCGCTTACAACAATTTTCGGCGTGCTTGCATTATCACACAACCAGCCGCAAATGGTAAAAATCGGCGGTGAGTTTTTTTCAGTCGATTTGACATCTCTCGACCTCTCGAACCGTGAGCTTACAAATCAGCAGATTTTTAATCTGTCTCACATGAAAAAACTGACCTATCTAGACGTGAGCGGAAATTACATTACCGACCTTTCATATATAAAAGGACTTACCGAACTTGAAACGCTTTCCTTTTCAAATAATAATATTCAGGACATAAGCTTCGCTCAGGACATGATGAAACTGCGTTCCTTTATCGCCGAGAACTGCGGAATTTCGGATATTTCGGTTCTGGCGGACAAAGAGCTTCTCGAAAACGTTTTTATCGGCGATAATTACGTTACAGACATCTCCCCGCTAAAAAATTGCAGCAGGCTTGTACAAATCGGCTTCAATGAAGCGCAGATAGGAAATATCGACGCGCTCGAAAATAAAACTTCGCTTGAAAAAGTCTGCCTTACGGGCTGTTCGCTTACAAGTATCGAGCCGCTAAGAGAATGTAATAAGCTTAAATACGTCTATCTCGGAAGAAATAACCTTTCCGACCTCTCCCCTCTTTCGGGCTGCGATATAGCCGAGCTATATATTGACAATAACAAGCTTTCGGGAAATACAGATTCCTTCCGCGGTATTACCGTAAACGGCTTCGTATGTATGGAAGGAAACGGATTTACCGACGCGGAGATTTCCCGACTCTCTCTTACTATACTTAACGGAGATTTTGAATTATACTATTGAAAACGAGGTTTTTTATATGGAAGAAAAAATGACAACCGTAGATATCGAGCTGGAGCTTCGCAGAATGAAGGATTTTAACGACGAACTTGTCCGCAGCAATAATGCGCCGCCGTTCTGCGACTATCTTAACGAAGAACTTGAAAAAGCGGGAGTTAATCGTTCTAAGCTTATCCATGTCCTGAACCTCGACAGGAGCTACGGTTACCAGATCCTTAACGGAACGCGCGTCCCGACACGCGAAAATATAATTAAAATCGCCCTTTTTTCTCAGTTTTCCCTTGAACAGACCCAGCGCCTTTTAACGCTCGCTCAGCGCTGCGAACTTTATGTCAGACGCCCGCTTGACGCAAAAATCGTGTATTGCCTGGAGCATAAGCTCCCGTTTATAAACGCTGTACATTTCATCTGGGACGAATAAGGCGGGATTTTTTACAGGATAATAACGGGCTGTTGCAGCGTGTGCTGTGACAGCCCGTTTGTCATGCACCGTCCCCATCGCGCCGCCGATCGGCAGCCGGTATTTCAGAAAATGTTTTCGGGCGTAACATCGTGCTTTCGCCCGTAAAGACGTATAAGCTCCGAAGCCGCGCCGCATTCCGTCGGCAGGTCATCGTCCCCCTGCTCCGCCATCGAACATATTCTCCCTATCGCCATTGTTATCTCCATAGCGTGATCCTTGTCAACCATAAAAATATGCCCCTGATAATAATTCTCCCATTCGTCGCTAAGCGTCCGCGTAAGCCTGCGCACCCGCTCAAAATCGCCGTTTTCATAGCTCGCACTTATTTCATCAACATTTCTCGCCGCCTCTTCAACAACCGATTCTGTATAAAATAAGCTGACGATCCCGACCGCAACAAGCACCAGCATTATAAGCGCGCAAATAACAATCCGTTTCATCTTCTCTTCTCCTTCTTTGAGGATTTTTCACGGCGAATAAGCGTAAATGAACCATCTCCGCTCGCCGCAAGCAGAAAAATATCCTCGCGCTTTATATCCTTACTTTTTAACAGGCTGCTGAGCCATTCCTCGCCAAGTCCCGCCTGAACAAGCCCCTCGTGAATTAAAAGCCCGTCTTTTATTATAACAGTCGGCGGGTCAGAAGTTCCATCGGATTTCTGATAGAAATTGATTTTTCCCGTTGTTTCGACCATCGCGTACTGTATCATATTTATGTCGAATATGTCCGAATCGCGCATCGCCTCAAGTAAATCGTCGATCGTATACCGAAGCTCCCTCATCTGATCCTGATCAATTTTACCGCCGGAAATAATAACCTTCGGACTCCCCGTAACAACCCGCCGAAAGCTTGTACTTTTAAGCATAAGCCCCGATACAAGTACGTCAATGCACACAATCATAAGAATCGGAACTATACCGAGCAGCATCGGCATAGACGGATCCTCAAGCGACAGCGTAGCTATATTTGAAATAAGAATCGTTGTAACAAGTTCACTCGGTTGAAGCTCGCCGAGCTGTTTTTTTCCCATAAGCCGCAGACTTATTATAATAATTGCATACAGAATCACCGAGCGGATAACAACTATAAGCATTTTTCTTCCCCCTTTTTTCGCTTCGCTCCTAGACAGCCCTGCACATGATCCTTGTGCAGTATTACCCTTATTTTTTTCAGAAAGAATGTTTTTATTCAAAACGGTTAAAATAATTGCGATCTATAATTCTGCGAGAAAGGAACTGAAAAAATGGGAATAGGCAGTCTTGAAAAAGACCTTGAAAAAAACGCCGTGAATATCCGCGCTATAATGCGTAATTCAAGCGACCTCAATATAAAATACGCGAAAGCCGGCGGGGTAAAATTATGTATACTTTTCTGTGAGGGACAAACGGATACAAACCAGATGGCGAATCTGATCTTCCGCCCAATCAACAGCCTTGGAAATGAAAAAAATCTTCCCCCCGCGCGCGTTATGGAAATAATTCAGTCCGAGCTTCTCCTAGCCGGTGAACAGCGTCAGGTTGACGATTATAACCGCCTTACCGAGTTGATCATGAACGGCTTCTGCGTGATACTCGCCGATGGTGTTACCCACGGTATTGCTATCGGAGTCCAGGGCTTTGAAACCCGAAGCGTTTCCGAGCCTTCTACTCATGTCAACCTGCGCGGCTCACGCGAGGGTTTTGTCGAGGCGGTAAGAACAAATATGTCTATGCTTCGCAGGCGGATAAAATCTCCGGATCTTGTGTTTAAGCTAAGTAAGGTCGGAAGCCTGTCCAATACGGACGTTTGCCTTTGCTATATCGAGGGAAAGGTAAGCCCCGCACTCCTCGAAAATGTCGAAAAAAAACTGGAAAATATTCCGCTTACGACAGTTTTGGAGGGCGGGTATATCCAGCCCTTTCTCGAGGAACGCGGAACGCTTATTTTCGATGAAACAGGCATAACCGAACGCCCGGACACATTAGCCGCTAAGCTTTATGAGGGGCGCGTAGGCATACTCGTAGACGGAACGCCTTTCGCACTCATAATCCCGCGCCTTTTTACAGAAAACTTCCAGACCCTCGACGATTATACCGAAAAGCCCGTTTACGTTACAATAATACGCGCGCTGCGCTTCCTCGCTTTTGCAATGAGCGTTCTTCTTCCGGGATTTTACGTCGCGCTGGCTAATTTCCACCCCGAACTTATCCCAAATTCGCTCCTCCTTAACCTCGCCGCGTCAATCCAGATAACGCCGTATAACCTGCTTACGGAATGTATCCTTATCCACGTTTTCTACGAAATAATGCGTGAGGCGGGACTCCGTATGCCCTCGAATCTCGGTCACGCAGTAAGCATAGTCGGAGGGATCGTAATAGGCGATATCGTAGTTTCAGCTGGGCTTGTCGGCGCCCCTCTCGTGCTGATTGTCGCGGTTTCTTCAATCGCCAGCTTTATCGTCCCCGACCTTTATAACAGCATTGTCGTAATGCGCTTTTCATTTATCCTCGCGGGAGGAATGTGGGGACTTTTCGGAATAACGGCGGTGGGTATGCTTTACCTGCTTAAAATCTGCTCATTGAACCCTTACGGTATCCCGTTCACATCTCCCGTTTCGCCGTTTACACTGCGCGGAATGCGCGACACCGTGCTGCGTATGGGATGGCGCACGCTTGCTAAGAGAGATATGAAAATAGGCAGCTTAAACGGCGCGAATGCAGAAAGCGAGGAGATAAAAAATGGATAAGATCGGTTGGGGACAGCTCGGAATCGTCCTTTCGCTCTCGCGCATCTTTGCAGAGGCGGCTAACTTCCCGCATGACGATATAACCTATGGAATGCAGCGTTTTACGGTAATTATTCTCTCATTCGTCCTTCTCGCCGCAACCCTTGTTCCGATAATGCTGCTTGTTAAAAAATGTCCGAACGAAAACCTTTTTTCGTCCGGCTCGCCCGTTTCAAAAATTCTCGCCGTTATCTTTGTTTTTTTCATTTTCACTATGATGACATCTGTAACGGTTCAGCTTGAATTTTATACCTCCAGTACAATTTTCGACGCTTCTCCCGCGTGGCTTATAATACTTTTCACACTGATCGTATGCATTTACGCCCTTTTTAAGGGACTTCCCGCAACAGTAAGAACAGGCGTAATCGCCGCGGGCGGGTTCGTCCTTCTTCTTATTCTTATAATATCAGGTATAGGCGGGAGCATATCTCTCCGAAACCTTTATCCCGCCCTCATCGACTCGCCCGAAACACTCCTTTCGGACGTTTTACGCGAATTTTCAAAAAACATTGAAGCCGTAACCTTCGCTGCACTTTTTCACCGCGTCCGTTCCAACGCAGGCAGAAGCCTCATTCTGTATTTTTGCCTGACGCTCCCCGCTCTGCTTATTATGACCTTTCTTTATAACACTGTGCTGGGCGAATATCTCGACGTAACGAGCTTCCCGTTTTATATGCTGGCCTCGCTGTCCGATGTGAGCCTTTTCCAGCGGCTTGATGGGATCGATGTTATAGTCTGGGTAATGGCGGCAATAATCCGCCTTTCTCTGCTTACAATTGCTGTTGAAAGCGTATGCATGGGCGCATTCAGGAATAGGCGGAGCGCAGTAATAATCGCGGCAGGCACTCTTGTATTATCAGGTATAGCCGCCCTTTTCCTGAGCCATAACACTGTTGATTTTATAGTTCTCTCCTCGCTCACCGGAACAGGTGCCGCACTTCTGATCCCCGCTGCGATAATCCCTCTTATATGTCTTGTTCTGAACAAGTGCCGAAAGGAGCATAAAGAATGTATCGGAAAATAACGGCTGTATTTATGACCATTGCAATAGTGCTAAGCCTTTCGGGCTGCCTCCCACATACGGAGCTTGATAAACAGGCAATAGTCGAAGCGATAGGTATTGACTACTCAGACGGAGAATATGAAGTAAGCATACAGTATTTTAACGCGGAGGGTTCGGGCGGCTCAACGCTTATCGACTCAACAAAGGCAAATGTTACAATAGTAAAAGGACGCGGGGAGGAGATCCAGACCGCAATAGAGAGCGCGTCGGCAAAATGCGGCAGACCGTTTATGTTCGGTACGATCGCCACAATAGTTTTCGGAAAAACTGCGGCGAAGCTCGACCTTATAAAAAGCCTTAGCTTCGCGGAAACTTACTATCAAAGCAACCCGAAAACACTTATCGCGGTAGCCGACGGGAAAGCGGGCGATATTATGGACGTAAGATTCAAGGACGGCGCTGTTTCCGTAGATCATTTACGTCAGCTCCTGATCCACGCCCAGCAGCTCGGAATAAGCGAGGCTAAGCCGCTTTATAAGGTGATGTACGAGCTGCGGCACCCGACAGGCAGTACCGTTCTCCCGCTTCTCTCAGCTGCCCGGACCGAAAGCTCCGCAACAGACGACGGAGCGATTGTCGAAATAAGCGGCGGCGCGCTTTTCGCCGACAGAAAGCTCGCGGGCGTAATTTCCCTTTCGGATATTTCGGGACTGCAATTTTTAAACGGAACATTCAGCAGCACTTCATTTTCAGCCACCGCCGATGACCGCAATATAACAGTTTCGCTTTATAGTACAAGAACCGAACTGGATTATCATTTTGACGGCGAGCAGCTGAACTTCAGCGTTAATGTAACCGCGCTTGGAAAATATATCGACAGTCAGCTTCAGGACGAGGGCATCTCTTACAGCGAATCTGTCGAAAACCAATGTGAAAAACTGATAGCCGAACGTATAAACGGCGCGGTAAATTCCGCAATTAACCGGTTCGGAACCGACCCTGTCGGTCTTTATCACGGAATTATGATAAAAAATCTCCCGCTTTGGCGGTCTATACACGATAATTACGGCGCGCTCCTGAAAAATGCCGGTTTCAAAGTCGAATGTAAGGTTGAAATAGACAGGTTCGGCGTAACTCATTAAGATTAAGCAATTTTTTCGAAAGCTATTGACCTGAAGTAAGGTTTATGTGTTATTATCAGTAGTAAGGCAGAATATATCTGCATAAAACAGGAGGAAAAAGCTATGGAAATAACACAAACAACAGGCGAAACCGATGAAATGAAAAAAAACGCCGCGTCAATGGTTTTTCCCGTCGGACAGCCTAACGAGGGCTTTGCGCAATATTTCAGCGGTCGAAGCTTCCTCGCTCCGATCTCTAAGAAACAGGTCGGTATCTTCAACGTAACTTTTGAGCCAAAATGCCGCAACAACTGGCATATCCACCACGCAAAAAGCGGCGGTGGGCAAATCCTTATCTGTGTCGCAGGACGCTGTTTTTACCAGGAATGGGGTAAGAAACCAATCGAGATGCGCGCCGGAGATGTCGTAAATATCCCCGCAGGTGTTAAACGCTGGCACGGAGCAGCACCCGACAGCTGGTTTTCACATCTGGCTGTCGAGGTAAGCGGCGAAGAAACCTCTAACAAATGGCTGGAACCTTTAACGGACGAGGAGTATTTTTCAGCAGTAAAATATCAGGGATAAGGAGAAAAAATGAACTATATCACACTTTCAAACGGCGTAAAAATGCCGCAGCTCGGCTACGGAGTCTATCAGGTAACAAAGGACGAATGTGAACGCTGCGTAAGCGACGCACTAAAGGTCGGTTATCGCTTGATCGACACCGCCCAAAGCTATTTTAACGAAGAAGAAGTCGGAAACGCTATCGCTAAAAGCGGCATTCCGAGAGGGGAAATTTTCCTTACAACTAAAGTCTGGATCGAGCATTACGGCTACGAAGCGGCGAAAGCGTCTGTTCTCGAATCTATGCGTAAGTTAAAGGTTGACTACCTTGACCTTTGCCTGCTCCACCAGCCGTTCAGCGACACTTACGGCGCTTACCGCGCACTCGAAGATCTATACGACGAAGGAAAAATCCGCGCTATCGGAATTTCCAATTTCTATGCCGACCGTATGGTCGATTTCGCGTCATTTAACCGCATAAAGCCTATGGTAAATCAAGTCGAGATCCACCCCCTCAATCAGCAAACCGAAAGTAAAAAATGGCACGACAAGTACGGCGTTCAGATGGAAGCCTGGGCACCCTTCGGCGAAGGAAGAGGGGGGATGTTCGAGCTGCCCGAACTGAAAAAAATCGCTGAAAAATACGGAAAAACTACCGCGCAGGTAATTTTACGCTGGCATTTACAGCGCGGAATTGTCGTTATTCCGAAATCAACCCATATCGAGCGTATGGAGGAGAATTTCAACGTTTTTGACTTATCGCTCACTGACGAGGATATGAACGAAATCGCCGCTCTTGATAAAAAACAGAGCAGCTTCTTCTCGCACACCGACCCGAATATGGTGGAATGGTTCGTAAAAATGGTCGAGGAACGCAAAAAACAGCACGACTGCACAAAAGATAAGAAAAATTGGTAAATTTAAACGTGCGAATGAGATAATGAGATCGGGGACGCCGCCCCCAAACCCCTGCCAAGCTGAAGATTTTAGCAAAAAGACTCAGAGTTATATAAACTAAGGCTACCGTTCAATTGAACAGTAGCCTTTACCTTTAGCCGGTTTTCAATTTTCAATTTATACGCCGTTCATTAGCACAACTGCGAACCCCGCCGCGGCTACCAGATCGACATTTCCCCGCGGCAAGCCTTGTCGAGAGCGTCAAATGCGTATTTTCGCGACATTTCATCAGACTTACTGCGGATAATAAAGTTTTGCGTATCGAGAGCAGATTGCTGTTCAAGCGGCGAGCCAAGCTGATGATAAATATACGTCTGTAAAATGTAAAATCCTGAAATTGCGCTGTTCGTATGTTTTTTTGGAATGGCTCTTCCTATTGCTTCAAGCGCGGCGGTGTAATTGCCCTGTAAGCAAAGCATTTTCGCGTAACAGCAGTCAAGCTCGATTGCAGGCGTGTTGAAGGCGGTGATTCGGGTCTTTGAAATGTATCTGTTTATGAAATTGTAGTTCCTGTTCCAGATATCAACAGCGAGCGCGGCGTCCTTTGTTGCAATCGCCAGCTTTATATAGGTTATCAGATACCAAGCCCGCGCGTATTCCTCGGATTCGGGCACGCGAAGCCTGCTCAAAAGCACCGCGCAGGTTGCCGCATCTCCGCTGAAAAGGTAAGTCTCCGCCTGCTGCACAAGCTGCATATTCGGTGTTTTTTTCTTACCGTTGATCCATACCCGCTCAAACGCTTCGATGTACTCCCGGCAAAAACCCTTTTTCTCGAATATTTCCATATACGGCGCAATTTGAAACGCGTTGACAATACCTGAAGTGACTATCAGCACGGGCATTACAAGCATCGCTATCAGCAGGCTAACGTCAAGATGGTCAAAGCTGCCGTCTATAATGTTAACTACACATATCAATAATCCGATCAGCTCAATTATCCATATCGCCGCCGCGTTTACAAAAATATTTTTCATATACCGCCCGAACAGCTTTAATCTGTATTTCATAGAATACTCCTTATGAGAAGTAGTCGATACCGCCCTTGAACATCGGCTGTTCCTTTTTGCCGTCAACATTTACGCAGCAATTATCCGAAATACGCTCGCTGTGTCCCATTTTACCGAATACACGTCCGTCGGGCGAAATAATACCCTCGATTGCGTGCATGGAGCTGTTCGGGTTGAATCGCAGATCCATTGTCGGGTTACCGTCAAGGTCAACGTACTGCGTTGCGATCTGTCCATTCTCGATAAGCTTTGCAATAACATTTTCGGGAGCAACAAAACGACCCTCGCCGTGAGAAATCGGGATAGTATAAACTTCGTCGGGCTTGCAGTGCATAAGCCACGGAGTCTTGTCGGTGCAGATCCTGGTTCTGACAAGCTGCGACTGGTGTCTGCCGATAGTGTTGAAAGTAAGCGTAGGACTTTCCTCGGTAAGCGGAACAATTTCGCCGAACGGAACAAGTCCGAGCTTTACGAGAGCCTGGAAGCCGTTGCAGATACCGAGCATAAGTCCGTCGCGCTTGTAGAGCATTTCGTGAACTGCTTCTTTAATTTTCGGGTTGCGGAAAAATGCGTTGATGAACTTGCCTGAACCCTCCGGCTCATCGCCGCCGCTGAAGCCGCCGGGAACCGCGATGATCTGGCTCTCGGAAATCAGCTTCGCGAAAGCGTCAACCGACTCTTCCATACTCTTCGCGTCAAGATTGCGGATAACAAACTGGGTAGCCTTTCCTCCGCAGCGCGTGAAAGCGTCAGCCATATCGTACTCGCCGTTTGTTCCGGGGAAAGCGGGGATAAGCACGCGCGGCTTTGCGATTTTATTCGCAGGCGCGCAAACAGTCGCGCAGCCCTTTGTGCAGGTGATTTTTTCGGGAGCGGGCTGAGCCTTTACGCTGTCCTTGAAAATCGGTTCAAGAACGCTGTCCCACTTCTTTTCAAGCTCAGCAACGTCAATTTCAACATCTCCGCTGATAATTTTATATTCGTCAATTGTTTCACCGATAAGCTCAGCTTCGGTAATTTCAGCGTTAGCTTCAATTACGAACGCACCGTAGCAAAGTCCGAAAAGTTTTTCATCATCAAGCTTGTTCAGCTTCGCGCCGATACGGTTTCCGAGCGACATTTTGAAAATACCCTCTGCAAGACCGCCGTTGGCGAGCGACCAAACGGAAATTGCCTTTTTGTCGGCGATAGCCTTTTCAACGATTCTGAACACCTTTTTAACGCTCCCAAAATCGGGAAGCATATTTTCATCGTACTTCGGAGCGATATAGTAAAGCTTGCTGAACGGGCACTTGAACTCGGCGGAAATAACCTTGTCAGCCTTAGCCGTAGAAACCGCAAAGGAAACAAGCGTAGGCGGAACGTTGATTTTCTCAAATGTGCCGCTCATCGAGTCCTTGCCGCCGATCGCGCCGCAGCCAAGTTCAAGCTGCGCCTTGTATGCGCCGAGAAGCGCACTGAACGGCTTGCCCCAGCGCGAGGGTGTACCCTGCGTTCTTTCAAAATATTCCTGGAAAGTAAGCCAGCACTTTTCGCTGCTTCCGCCCGCCGCTACAATTTTCGCAATACTCTCGATTACCGCGAGCATTGCGCCGTGATACGGGGACTGAACCGCAACGGCAGGGTTATAGCCCCAACCCATAAGAGAAGCCGTATTCGTCTTTTCTTCCGGTACAGGGATCTTCGCAGCCATAGCCTGAACAGGCGTCTGCTGAGTTTTTCCCGCAAATGGCATAAGCACAGTTGACGCGCCGACAGTCGAGTCGAAACGCTGAACAAGAGCGCGCTGAGAGCATACGTTAAGGTCTGTCATAAGCTTTTCCCAGTCCTCAGCGGTGTTCTTATAGCCTGTGCTGTACGACACCTTCGGAGCGGGAACGGCAATATCCGTGTGTTTTTCCGCACCGTTGGAGTTAAGGAACTCACGCGAAATGTCACAGATCGTCTTTCCGTTCCAGTTCATTTTCAGGCGCGCTTCTTCTTCAACAACAGCAACGGGGGTCGCTTCGAGGTTTTCCTCGCCCGCAAGCGCGATAAACTTCTCAACGTCGTTTTTATCGACAACTACCGCCATTCTTTCCTGCGATTCGGAAATTGCAAGCTCTGTTCCGTCAAGACCGTCATACTTTTTCGGAACAGCGTTAAGGTCGATCGTAAGACCGTCCGCAAGTTCGCCGATCGCAACCGAAACGCCGCCTGCGCCAAAGTCGTTGCAGCGCTTTATAAGAACAGTCGCCTCGCGTCTGCGGAAAAGTCTTTGTAATTTTCTCTCAACGGGCGCGTTACCCTTCTGAACCTCCGCACCGCATGATTCAAGCGAGGAAACGGAGTGCGACTTAGACGAGCCTGTCGCGCCGCCGCAGCCGTCACGTCCGGTACGTCCGCCGAGCAACACGATAATATCGCCCGCTGCGGGTCTTTCACGTCTTACGTGATCGGCGGGAGCAGCCGCGATGACTGCGCCGATCTCCATTCTCTTAGCCATATAGCCGTCGTGATATATTTCAGCAACGTGTCCCGTAGCAAGACCGATCTGGTTTCCGTAGGAAGAATATCCTGCAGCCGCAGTTGTAGTGATCTTTCTCGGCGGGAGCTTGCCCTCAATGGTTTCGGAAACGGGAAGAAGCGGATTGCCCGCGCCCGTTACACGCATAGCCTGATATACGTAGGCACGTCCCGAAAGCGGATCGCGGATCGCGCCGCCAAGACAGGTCGCCGCGCCGCCGAAAGGTTCGATCTCGGTCGGGTGATTGTGAGTTTCGTTTTTGAACATAAGAAGCCACTGCTCGTCCTTACCGTCAACGTCAACAGTGATTTTTACGGAGCAGGCGTTGATTTCCTCGCTCTCGTCGAGATCCTTGAGAACGCCGTCAGCCTTCAGTTTCTTCGCCGCAAGCGTAGCAATGTCCATAAGACAAATCGGCTTGCCCGCACGGCCAAGTTCGTCGCGGTCCGCGATATATTCACGGTATGTATCGGCTATATAAGGCGCGTCAATTTCAGCCTTGTCAATAATCGTACCGAACGTGGTGTGACGGCAGTGGTCAGACCAGTAGGTGTCGATCATACGGATTTCGGTGATGGTAGGATTGCGGTTTTCGGTTTTGAAATAGTCCTGACAGAACTTGATGTCACCCTCGTCCATCGCCAGTCCGTAGTTCTTTATAAAATCTGCAAGGTCCTTTTCGTCAAGGTCAAGGAATCCGTCAAGAACCGCGACCTCGGTAGGAATGTCATACTTAACGCGGAGGGTTTCGTATGCTTCAAAGCCGCACTCGCGTGATTCAACCGCATTTATAAGATAATGCTTTATCTTAGCGAAATCGGCGTCGCTGATATTTCCGCTCAAAACATAAATTTTTGCATATTTTACAAGCGGACGGTCGCCCTGACAGAGCATCTGGATACACTGCGCAGCGCTGTCGGCTCTCTGGTCGAACTGACCGGGAAGAAATTCAACAGCAAACATACGCTCATTTTCGCGGGGCTGTTCAAGCTGTTCAAAAACGTCGTCAACAGGCGGCTCGGAAAAAACCGTCGGGATAGAACGCTTAAAATTCTCCTCGGAAATTTCCTCTACGTCATATCTGTTGATAATACGAACCACCGTTACGCATTCCATACGGAGCGCGGTCTGAAGGTCGGAGAGAACCGCCTCACCCTCTACCGCATACTGCGGCTTTTTTTCGACATAAATCCGATAAACTGACATACTCTGTCCTTTCCTTTTTCAACCGAAAAATACAAATATTGAAATGCGGGATAACCGCATAAAATAACATTGTAATTGTACCACAATTTCCCGTTTTTGTCAACTTATTATCATACATTTCTGCTGCCGGCAATTACGCTTCATTATCCGCGGCAAAAGCGAGTATAGCGTCGATATTGTCGAGAATAAAGCCCTGTGCTTCGGGAGTATAGCTGTTTGCGATGTACTCCTCCCCGTTGTCCTTAACCCGCAGCGCTGATGTGAGCCCCAGCTCATTTCCCTCAGGCGTAGCGCGCTTTTTCCCGTCCGCCTCCTCCAACATTCCAATTTCAATCAGCCAGCGGTTGACCCACGACGCCTTGAATTTATACGTTTCGTTTTCGGCGGTAACACTGTTTATTACAGCGCAAAGCTGCGATATTGAACAGTCCTGTTCCAGCGGCGCGAGCTGACCTTTCTGTAAATCTGTAATAAAAAAGGAAGCGCGCCGTTTTGACGACCTTTCCCCGCGCGCCTTTGCCGTCTTTTCAGCCTGCTTCTGCGGTATCATCTCGCGCAGATGTTCAAAAACAAATAACTGCGCCTCGGTCGAAAATGAAACGCGGGGAACGGGGATCTGTGCAGCCGGACCTGTTACCTTGTCAACGACTATTCCGAGCAGTTCCCCACTCTCCGTCGTAAACCGCCGCGAGCCGCGCGTTTCAAGTAAGCCCTGTTCCGTAAGCCAGTCTAAAATCCACTTCGTCTGAAATTTTCCCGATTCGTTTTCCTCGGTAACACGGTTGATTTTTTCAACCAGATTCGTTGTCGAAAGCTTCAATTTCGACGGCTCCAGCGCTTCAAGCTGAACATCAAGAATAAAAAAGTGCTTAGCGGAGGTTTTCTCCTCGTTTTGTACATTCGCAGCCGCCAGCTTCCCCGCCGCGTATCTAAGACAGCGGATTATCCTCTCCTCGCGAACAACTTCCCCCTCCGGAATAACCGCGCCGTTAAGCGGATTTATCCCCTCGGAAAGCCTTTCGAGATACATCGCCGCGCGCTGAATTGTTTCCTGTTCAGTCATTCTGACCCCTTTCATATTATCGCATACTTTCGTTAATTACTCGTATCATTTTATAAGCGTGGCCGAAAAACGCCCGCCCTAAGACAGCCCCACAACCCTCGAATCCATATTGAACACCAATTTCCACGCTCCTCCGCGTTTTTCCCACGTTGACGTAACGTGAAATGTTCCCGCCAGATCCGCATTTTCGGGCGCGGAAGCTGTCGTTTTCACGATATAGTGAACCTGAACGGAATCGGCTGTTTCGTGTACAATTTCAAAGTTTGTGATCTCATAATCCGAAATACCGAAATCCGCGATCAACCCGCCGTATTCCGCTCCCGTACAGCGATATCCGCCGCAGACCATAACCGCTTCCTCCGAAACAAGCTGTAAAAAAGCATCTTTATCGCCGTTTTTCGCTGCTTCCCACATACGTTTTTCCAGTTCCATCATTTCATTTCCTTTCATTTTTTTATTTTGTTATAACATATTCCTGTCTGATTGTCAAGCCACCCGCCATTTTATGACGAGCGGCTGTGATTTGCCGGAAAAGATACAAGCAAGACGTGCGCGGTCTTTGCGCAGTGCTGCCTTAAAACACTCTTTTCCGCTTATTCATTTTTCAATCTATCGGCGAAGCCAATATCACAATTGTCAATTACTCAATGCGCCTATTATTTATCAAGCAGAAAGTCAACTAACCTCGCTGTGCTTCTCCCGCTTCCGTAATTGCTGTCAAGCCAGAAAAGCGTCAGGTCATCAAATGTTACACGCGCCCTGCGAAGCGTTTTATCCGCCGTTACCGTAAAACCGCTGTCCTTATAATCGTCTGTTTTTCCGAGCGAAATAACCGGAGCGTTAGACCTGACCTCATAGTTGTCGCGCGCCAAAAAAGATTGACCGTCATAGTAAAGCACGGGCAGTCCCTCCCACTCTCCGTCCTTCGGCAAAAACAGAATAGAATCGTCCGCGTCAAGTGTAACATAACCGTCCATAGACAATTCCCCATCAAATTCCGCGCTTGAAGCTGCGATCCAGACCGCGTTCTCATACGGATCATAAGCATATTCGGTTTGAGTACGGCGCAAAACTAAATCACCGAAACTGTCATTAACTGTCAGTTTCGAGTAGTCGTCCTGTTCAGCTGTTCCTGCGTCAATTACGTCCTGCCCGAAAACCTCCGGCGAAGTCTGAGAATCCCACCCTTTTCCATCGCTTATGACCGCATAAACATAGTCGTCGGTCGTAACTCTTGGATCGCCTATAAAAACAGCGTCCTTTAACTCGGTAACGTCCACAGCATTTCCATAATAATCGTAACAAATCACCCTTCCCGTATCGATTGGAAACACATACCATATATCCGCCGACTGTAAATCCTCGACGGAAAGCGCGCCCGAATCGAGCCGCTGATATTCATCAGGGCTGTTTTCGCGCAGTTCCCCCAACTGCTCAGCCGCGTCGTTGACATGCCCCTTATACTTAGCCGATTCCACCAGTATCAGCGCGCTTTTACCGTCGGAATAAACGCCGACTCCATCATAAAAATCCGTTTCAAAGTTGTTTTTGATTTCGCCGCTACCCGAAACCTTTTTGGTTTTTCCGATAAGATTTTTCGGGGCAACCAAGCCCGCATATCTGCTTTCCCCGCCGTATATACTCATATTTTTTCCATCGCGCTTCAGAATAAGATCATCAGGCGCAGCCGACAGAATCCCGTAAATATCTCCGTCCATCATGATCTTGCAGTCAGAATCCGGCGTTTCGGATATTTCCGTAATACTTTCTGATACAACGCTTGTTGTAACAACGGCTTTGGTAGCGGTAGTTGTTTCGATTTTCGTCTGTTCGCTGCACCCCGTGACGCAAAATAAGAAAGCACATACGGCAAGATATTTTATTGTTTTTTTCATTTTGAACCCTCTCTTTCGCTTCACCTGTAATACAATTCACGACCCCGATTTCAGGTAGCTTTTTTGGAAAAAATTTTTTTACATTTCAACAGTTTTCCGGAGTATCTTTTGTTAAAACTGAAACTTTTTCAACAGATTTTCCTTTATACAAATCCCCGCTTTGCAGCTGCGCAAAACGGGGATTTAAATAATCGATTTTAACCTATCGGCTTAACCTTTTCAGGCTGATATTCGTAGAAATCGTTGGTCGCCTGCTTCGTGAGGTCGTATCGGTACCAGCCCGTTTCCTCATTCGGCTCCATCCATACCATAATTCCGTTCCAGCCCTTATCATAAGAAGTCTTATACAGCTCGGTCAGCGTCATTTTATATTCCGCTTCGTTATCGTTCGATGTTTCACCGATCAAACAAGGCTTGTCCGTGTCAAGCCCGAACTCTTCGGGAGTTACATTAAACGGGAACCCGAACCAGCTCTTCTGCCAGGCGTAGTAGTGCGTGCTGTAAAAATCAACATAAGCGTTTTCACTGCCCGTAAGTTCCTTCAGATATTCGTCAGCAATCTTGTTGCCCTCATATTTGTCGGAGTTGTACTTTATGATCCCAAGTCCGACTGTTACAAGAAAGTCGGAATTTTCGTGAATTGTCGCGGCGCATCTTCCGAAAAAGTACGAGAGGTCGTCCCAGCTCAGCTGCCCGCATTCCTCGTTTTCGTGAACCCAGTCAGGCTCGTTCATAATGTCAATTCCGAAAATATATTCACAGTCCTTGTAACGGTCGCAGAACTCCTTGACATATACCTCGGCGTAGCGGTCAGCCATCTCGTGGTCGGTCAGAACCTTCCGCCAGTTATCCGAGCCGTTCCCCTTGAAATGGTCGAACGACAGCAGTGTCGGCATAACATAAACCTTGTATTTTTCCGCAAGCGCAAACAGCTTTTCGAGATTGTCCCAGTGTCCTTCGGAAAAAATCGTTACCTTTCCGTCCTTGTCGGGGCGGCAGATCTGATGTCCGTTGCAGTTTATCCAGATTCTCGTGCAGTTTATGTTGTCCGCGGCAAGCTGCGCAAAGGTCTCCTCCCAGACTTCCTCGTTCATATTGCCCGTGAAGTCGTTCCAGCTGTACCAGGGCGTGTTTACGCCGTTTATCCACAGCTCCTTACCGTTCACCATAAACTTCCCGTCCGAGATCGTCACCTTAGCGGAAGCCTTTTCGGCAACCACAACGCTCTGCGGTTCGTCGGCACCGCCGATTATGTCGCCCTGAACATTTGAACTGTTATCACAAGCTGCCGCGCTTAAAAGCATTGCCGCTGAAAGAAACAGGGCGGTTAATTGTTTTAATTTCATTTATAGATCCTCCGGAAGGTATAACTTATTCGCCGAGAGCCGCCTTTAACGCGTCCGTCTTATCCGTCTTTTCCCAGGCTACTCCAAGCTCCTCACGTCCCATGTGTCCGTAAGCGGCAAGCTGCTTGTACTGCGGCTTTCTGAGGTCAAGAGAGGAGATGATCGCTGCGGGGCGCAGGTCGAACACCTTTGCTACCGCTTCGCTTAACTTATCGTCTGAATACTTACCCGTTCCGAATGTGTCAACAAGAACGGAAACCGGCTTAGCAACGCCGATCGCGTATGCAATTTCAACCTCGCACTTGTCAGCAAGACCCGCCGCAACGATGTTCTTCGCAACATAGCGTGCCGCGTAAGCAGCAGAACGGTCAACCTTTGTCGGGTCCTTACCCGAAAAAGCTCCGCCGCCGTGACGGGCATAGCCGCCGTAAGTGTCAACGATGATCTTTCTTCCCGTAAGACCGCTGTCGCCCTGCGGTCCGCCTACTACGAAACGACCTGTGGGGTTTACGTAATACTTTGTGTTTTCGTCGAGCAGATTTGCAGGGATCGTTGTCTTGATAACCCTTTCAATAACGTCCGCGCGAATCTGTTCAAGAGTTGCGGAAGCCTTGTGCTGTGAGGAGATAACAACCGTATCAACACGCGCAGGCTTGCCGTCTATGTACTCGACCGTAACCTGGGATTTTCCGTCGGGGAGAAGATAGTTTATTTCTCCGCTCTTTCTTACGTCGGTAAGCTTCTTAGCAAGTTTTTGTGCAAGCGAAATCGGAAGCGGCATAAGTTCGGGAGTTTCGTTGCAGGCATAGCCGAACATCATACCCTGGTCGCCCGCACCCGTATCCATCGCGTTTTCCGCTCTGCCTTCAAGCGCGTTGTCAACGCCCATCGCGATATCAGGGGACTGCTTGTCAAGCGTGGTCATAACCGCGCAGGTGTTACAGTCGAAGCCGTATTCGGAGTTGTCATAGCCGATTTCACGGATCGTTTCACGGACGATCGCGGGAATATCAACGATCGCCTTTGTGGTAATCTCGCCCATAACCATTACCATACCCGTTGTTGTGCAGGTTTCGCAGGCAACGCGGGACATAGGATCCTGAGCGAGGAGCGCGTCAAGCACGCTGTCGGAGATCTTGTCGCAGATTTTATCGGGGTGACCCTCGGTAACGCTTTCAGATGTGAATAAAAATTTAGCCATTTTCGTTTCCTTTCTCATATGGTTTTCAATTGAACATAAAACAAAAGCTCCCTTTCGGGAGCATATTTTCATACTCCCTCATCTTTCGCCTTTTGGCGCAGGAATTGGCACCATTTTCGGCTTGCCGAACGGTTGCCGCAGCTTCATAGGACCTGTTCCTCCGCTGCTCTTGATAAGGATACATTTTGTTGTTTACTATTGTAACACAAGCGTTCTGTTTTGTCAATAGAAATTGCTCTTTTTCAGAAATTATGTAAATTGCAATATAAAGTGTCCACAAAAATCAAGTGACAAACAAGTTTATTTTTACCATATTAGATGACAATCCGCCGAAGATTCTCCTCGGATAATTATTTATCCAATGCTCAATCATATTAATTCTCTCATGAGAGAATTTCAGCTTGTTGAAAAACCTGTTTTGGAGAGTATAGTGTCGTTTTGCAAGATTA
>CAZAXM010000018.1:0-40488 GCA_964489095.1 uncultured Ruminiclostridium sp.
CATATTTTTACTCTTTTCTTCCTTTTTGGCTGTTAGGATAGTTTATTTCACTTTTTGGCACCATTGCTTAGCAATTTTCACCAAAGCAAGTGTACAAAAATGCCGCGCTCTGTTTACAAGAGCGCAGCAGCAATTTACTGGTCAAGGAAACCGAAGTTCGACTTACCATTCTTCTTTATCTTATACATCGCGTCGTCAGCCATACCGATAATTTCATCAACACGCTTGGAATCGTCGTGAATAATAGAAATACCGATACTTACGTTTACAGTCAGGTGATCGCCGGAATCGCTGTCAAAGCCGTCCTTGAGCGTGTTAAGAATCTGCTCGGCGAACAGTGCAGGGTCGTTCTGGTCGGAGTTGCGAAGGCAGATAATAAATTCATCGCCGCCGTAACGTCCCGCCATACCGTTATCGCCGATTGCATTTTTAATAGTAGTAGCCGTAAAGCGCAGAACCTGGTCGCCCGTCGCGTGGCTGTAATTGTCATTGTAGAACTTAAAGTCGTCAATATCAACGAACAGGATTGCAAACTGATTCTTTCTTGCTGCGATGAGCTCAATCTCGTTATTGATTGCGCTTTCAATTGTTTCACGATTATAAACACCCGTAAGCGAGTCAAAAGATGCGCGCGCGGTAAGCATATTCTCACTCTTCTTCGCGCGGTCAATATCAACAATTACACCTACGCACTTAATAGGATTGCCTTCCTTATCAACGATTGTCGCGGTACGGATAAGAACCCAGATATAGTCGCCGTAAATATTCTTCCAGCGGTATTCGTTATGCTTGAAGTTTTCACCCTTTGCGAGCTTTTCAAGGTCTGTGCGATAACGTTCAGCGTCATCGGGATGTACCTTACACTTGAGCAGGAAGCTATCAGCAAAGTGGTCGGAAGGCGCACGATAGCTGAACTTCTTATTGAAGTTGTTCGAGAAAACAACCTCGTTGTTCACAAAGTTCCATTCAAATATGATATTGTCCGACATCTCAATGATGGTTCTGTAACGTGTTTCACTTACGATAATATTATCCATAATATCGTTGAAAACACGCGCAATATCGCCGTATTCATTCTTCGCAATAATGTCAATACGCGCGTCGTGGTCGCCGCGGTGGATTTTAAGAAGCGTTTCCTCGATCTTGCTGAGTGGCTTCATGGTCGTAATTATAAGAACAATACCTGCTGCGAGGAATATGATAATAAGAAGGGCACAGATTCCGATAACCGAATCTCTTACCGAGTATGAGTAGTGGTAAGCAGCTGAAATCTGGTTGGAGGTAACTACTACCCAACCGTTAGCACTCTTTGTAACAAATGAGATCGCGTCGTCAACCGAATATTCGGCAGGCGTAGATGTCGCGTTATTTATAGCGTCAACATACGGCGCATAAAGCTGCGTAGGATTGCTTATAAATCCCGCAACGGTAGCCTGAATAACAATAACACCGTGAGGGTCTACAATAAATCCTGTATCAGCCTGCTTAAGGATCTTGCGGACGCCCGAATTTTCCTGATCGAAAACGAGAGCAACATCATAATTGTTTACCGCAGCGCGGACAGAAATGGTATAATGCGCCTTGTTATCCTGCGAATCAACCTCGTTAATTACAGGTATGTAGTCGCCCGCGTCAACCTCGCAAACCCCGTTTGCAAGCGTTTCGCCTTCCTTAACGCCCGAACCGATGACAATTTTACCGTCCCTGTCATACACGATCGCTGCGGAAACAGTATTGGTTTCCGTTAAAGCGTTAAAAAGCTGTTCAACATCGCTCTTTCTTGCGGACTTACCGGAAGTAAAATCCTGGATTTCAGGAAGCTGAGCTACTGTTTTTAGACGCGCGGAAACGTCGTCGAGATAGTTGTCGAGATTTGAAGCCTGCCCTGCTGAAAGGTCGGAAAGATAGGCTTTATACATAGAGTCTGCCGTCGAATTCAGCTGAATCCCGATAAAAACGCTGAAAGCGACTGTTGTTACGATTAAAAGAACTGCCGTAACGACTATAAGTGAATTTTTAACTTTCATATCTGATACCCACGCTCCATATTATTTCTGAGCTCCGGCGCTCTTCGCCGCAGCTCGCTTCTTATATCATATCACAAATTTCTCAAAATGTAAATGACCCAAAAACAATTTGTAGCCTCGCCCTAAAAATTGTTTATTTTTTTGTGCATTTTTGACAAATAAAAGCGGCTTAATCAACTATATATTGATTTAGCCGCTTTATATATCCTCGATTAACCACCGAAATTCTTTTTAAGGTCCTCGCCGAAGCGTTTAAGCTTGTCAAAAAAACCGCTCTGTTTCTCATAGTTCTTTTCGGTAAGCTGGTCGCTGAACTCCATAAGCGCGTCCTTCTGTTTTTTAGAAAGATTTTTCGGGACCTCAAGAATAACCTTTACGAGCTGGTCGCCGCGCCCGTCGCGCTGTAACCGCTGGATACCCTTTCCTTTAAGCCTGAACACTGTATCGGGCTGAGTTCCCTCCGGAATGTTGTACTTGACATTTCCGTCGATAGTCGGAACAGTCACCTCTGCGCCAAGGACCGCCTGTGCATAAGTAATCGGGATTTCCGTCCAGACGTCAAAGCCTCTGCGCTCAAACAGCGAATCATTTCTTACAGTAATGCGAACGTTAAGGTCGCCCCTTCCGCCGCCGTTAGTGCCGATATGACCCTCGCCGGCAACGCGCAGGATCTGCCCGTCGTCGATACCCGCGGGAACATTTATCTGAATACTCTTTTTCTTCTGAACACGTCCGTTGCCGTGGCAGGTCGGGCAGGGAGTTTCGATGATCTTACCCTTTCCGCCGCACTTCGTACACGGTCTTGTCGAGGTCATCGAACCGAGGATAGTGCGCTGCTGGAAGCGAACCGAGCCTGTACCCTTACAGTCGGGACAGGTTTTCGCGGTCGTTCCCGATTTCGCGCCGCTTCCGTTACAGCCGTCGCATACCTCCGCACGGTTCAGCTCAACGGAATGCTTTATGCCCTTGCACGCCTCCATAAAGGATATATCGAGATTGATGGAAATATCCGCGCCTCTTTTAGGGGCATTTGGGTTGGCGGAACGCGAGCTTCCCATGCCGCCGCCGAAGAACGAATCAAAAATATCGCCGAGGTCGATCCCATCGCCTGTTGAGAAACCGCCGAAACCGCCAAATCCGCCGCCCTGTCCCGCACCATATGACGGGTCAACGCCCGCGTGGCCGAACTGGTCGTACCGCTGACGCTTCTGGGGATCGGAAAGTACATCGTTAGCTTCGTTTACCTCCTTGAACTTTTCCGCCGCGTCCGGATCATCGGGGTGAAGGTCGGGGTGATACTGCTTCGCCATTTTACGGTACGCTTTTTTTATTTCATCGTCCGTAGCATTTTTGGAAATGCCGAGCACCTCGTAATAATCACGTTTTTCTGCCATAAAATTCTTCCTCTTTTAAACAGGTATGTGCTATCGTCAGTTTCCCGCCGATAGCACTGCCTTTACTTACCTTAGTTGGCGTCAGTATAGTCTGCGTCAACAATGTTGTCGTCATTACCGCCCTGAGCCGCGTTATTGCCCGCGCCCTGAACATCCGCAGCCTGCGCCGCAGCACCCTGTTCCTGATAAATTCTGCCGGCAATGTCGTAGAAAGCCTTCTGGAGTTCGTCCTTGGCAGACTTGATTTTCTCAACATCGCTGCCCTTAAGGGCCTCCTTGAGAGCTTCGAGCTTCGGGTTTACAGCTGCCTTGTCAGCGTCGGTAACCTTATCGCCGAATTCGTTCATAGACTTTTCGATCTGGTAAACCATCTGGTCAGCCTCGTTGCGGGTATCAACCTCTTCCTTACGCTTTGCGTCCTCAGCAGCATATGCTTCCGCTTCCTTGACAGCCTTGTCAATATCTTCCTTGCTCATATTTGTAGAAGCAGTGATAGAGATGTGCTGTTCCTTACCTGTACCGAGATCCTTTGCGGATACGTTTACGATGCCGTTTGCATCAATATCGAAGGTAACTTCGATCTGGGGAATGCCTCTGGGAGCGGGAGCGATACCGTCAAGACGGAAAGTACCGATCGACTTGTTGTCTTTTGCAAATTCACGCTCGCCCTGTAAGATGTTGATATCAACGCTGGGCTGATTGTCGCTGTAAGTGGAGAAGATCTGCGACTTCTTGGTCGGGATAGTGGTGTTGCGCTCGATCATTCTTGTGCATATACCGCCTGCGGTTTCGATACCGAGGGAAAGCGGAGCAACGTCAAGAAGAAGAAGTCCGGTAACTTCCTTATTAAGAACACCGCCCTGAATAGACGCACCGATAGCAACGCATTCATCGGGGTTGATGCCCTTAAACGGTTCTTTTCCGAGATAATTTTTAACAGCTTCCTGAACGGCGGGGATACGTGTAGAACCACCTACGAGAAGGATCTTGTCAATTTCGCTGAGCGAAAGTCCGCTGTCGCTTACCGCCTGCTTTAACGGTCCCATTGTAGCTTCAACAAGGTCTGCGGTAAGCTCGTTGAACTTAGCTCTTGTAAGAGTTGTGTTCATGTGCTTCGGACCTGTTGCGTCGGCAGTAATATAAGGAATGTTGATGTTTACAGAAGTTGTATTGGAAAGAGCAATCTTAGCCTTTTCAGCCTCGTCCTTCAATCTCTGCATAGCGAACTTGTCGTTAGAAAGGTCAGTGCCGTCAGTTCTCTTAAATTCGCTTACGAGGAAGTTGATGATTCTCTGGTCGAAGTCGTCGCCGCCGAGGTGGTTGTTACCTGCTGTTGCAAGAACTTCCTGAACACCGTCGCCAATCTCGATAACGGAAACGTCGAACGTACCGCCGCCGAGGTCGTATACAACGATTTTCTGTTCATTTTCCTTGTCAACGCCGTAAGCAAGCGCAGCAGCCGTAGGCTCGTTGATAATTCTGTGAACCTTTAAGCCCGCAATCTGACCTGCGTCCTTTGTAGCCTGACGCTGAGAGTCGGTAAAGTAAGCAGGAACAGTAATAACCGCGTCGGTAACCTTTTCTCCGAGGTAGCTTTCCGCCTCATTCTTAAGCTTTGTAAGAATCATTGCAGAAATTTCCTGGGGGGTGTAGTGCTTGCCGTCGATGTCAACCTTGTAGTCGCTACCCATGTGGCGCTTGATGGAGATGATGGTCTTGTCGGGGTTTGTAACAGCCTGATTCTTTGCAAGCTGACCAACAAGACGTTCGCCGTCCTTTGTAAATGCTACAACGGAAGGTGTAGTTCTGCTTCCCTCGCTGTTTGTGATTACGACAGGCTCGCCGCCCTCGATAACCGCAACGCAAGAGTTTGTTGTACCTAAGTCAATACCTATAATCTTTCCCATAATAATTGCCTCCTTAATATATAAAAGAAATTTTTAGCTTATTTGCAGTTTTTTCAGCTTACAACGGTAACCATTGCAAACCGAAGTATTTTTGAACCAAGCCGATAGCCGTTCTGGAAAACGGAAGCGATTTTTCCGCTTTCGAGAGTGTCGCTCTCGACCTGCTGAACTGCCTGATGAACACTCGGATCGAAGTCCTCGGTAGGAACCTTTTCAACACCGAGGCTTTCAAGTGCCGAAACGAAAGAATCGTAAATCATCTTAACGCCTGCTTTGTAATTTTCGTCCGAACAGTCAGTATGAAGTGCTCTTTCGAGATTATCAATAACGGGAAGAAATTCCGTTACAACCCTTGCCGTAATGTCGGGAGTAAGTTCCGTGCGTTCCTTAGCGGTCCGCTTACGGTAGTTGTCGTACTCCGCCATATTTCTGAGAAGCTGATCTTTAAGCTTCGCTATTTCCTCGTCCTTCGGATCAGCCTTCGGAGCTTCGTTTTCAGCCGATTCCTGTTCAGCCTTTTCCTCAACCGCCTCCTGCTTAATCTCTTCCTGTTCCTGACATTCCTTGTGCTTATTCTTGCTCAAAATCTGTTTCCTCCTTTTGCGTCACAACGTCGGTTTCATCAGCCTGTGATAAAAGGCTTGAAACCTTATCGGTAAAATATTCTATATAAGGTATGATCTTCTTATAGTCAAGTCTTAGCGGACCAATAACGCCGATACTTCCCGCCCGTTCTCCGTCCTTGGAAAATGTTCCCGCAATCATGCTTGAATTTGAAATAACGAAAGTATCGTCCTCTTTTCCGAACATAACATTTATCCCGCTGAAAGTCGAATCGAGAAACCGCGAAAACTCGTTACGCTGCCTTAAAACAGCGGCTATTTCCGTCCCCTTTAATTCGGAGCAGGCTATAAGGTTCTCTTCGCCCTCTATTCTCACCTTTTCGTTCATCATCTCCGCCGACATATCGGCAACACCTTTTAGCAAAGGCGAAAGTGACATAACGTAAGTCCCAAGCGCAGCGGACAGCCCCTTAAAGAAATCCTCCGAAACATTTTCGGGGTTTATGCCCGTCAGGTTTTCCTCAGCGAACTTCTGGAAAAAGTCCATCTGCTCATTGGTAAGGTCAAACGAAAGGCGACAGACGCGGTTCCGGATACTTCCGCCCGACGTTATCATCAGTAAAACATACATACGCCTACCCGTCGGGATAACGTCTACCTTAGTAATAACGGAAAACCTGTTCGCGTCGCTTGTTGAAACAATAGCGCATTTCGTCAAATCCGCAAGCGCGCGGGTCGCATTCTCGATTATCACCTGCTCAGTCTGGTGGGGAGAACCCTCGAACATACTATCAATAACAATTTTTTCATCTTCATCAAGCTCCCGCCTGCCCGAAAGACGCTCGATATAAAGCCGAAGTCCCTTATAGGTCGGAACTCTTCCTGCGGAGGTATGCGGATGTTCAAGATAGCCCTGCTGTTCGAGAAAAGCCATTTCGTTACGGATAGTAGCGGACGAAACCTGAATATCAAGCAGCTCCTGAACCGCCTTTGAACCGATAGGCTCGCCCGTGCGGATATACTCGTCAACGACAAGCTCAAGTATTTTCATCGCCCTGCTTTCCATTCACGAAACCTCCTTTTCCGGATTAGCAGTCTTTTCTTCTGAGTGTTAGCACTCTTTATCTTTGAGTGCTAAACGTAGTGTATCACTTTTTTTTGAAAATGTCAATACCTTTTTCACAAAAAAATAAAATTTTTCTTCACTTATATATAGTTTTACCAAACCTGTCCGTTTATACCTTATCTCCCGCCCTGATTTGTGACAGGCGGGAGATAAGCGTCCGCTAAGTGGCACACCACGGCTAAATCCCAATGTCGCCCGCTCACTCCACCCCCGCGCTGTGCGCGGGGGTGGGCTCGCAGGCGACCGCTTTTTCCGCTGTCGCGGAAAAAGCGGCGCGGCGCTGCGCGCAGCGCCGCGCCCGCTGCGCGGGCGCGGCGATTCTGCGGCTTTGCCGCAGAATCGCCTTTTCGCGCGATAGCGCGAAAAGGCGGGGACGGCAACCAGCCAACTCCACCGTCTATTTGTCAAAAATAAACAAAATTTAAGCGTTTTTATTAGCGCATTAGCAATTGACTAATCGATTGCATTCTGCTAAAATTAGAATGTGGTTTATGTAAACGTATTCACGCCCGGCGTGAACTCTTCGGTAATTCCGAAGAAGAAAGGAGTATTTATGAAGTTAAGAAAAATTGCGGCAGGAGTACTCGCCGCAGCAACACTGCTCAGCGCGGCAGGTTGTAATGGTAATTCAGACCGCGGCAGTACACCCGCAGCTGACACAACAACGACAACCACAGGCGAAAACGCAGCCAACGTTGTAATGGAAGAAGCCGAGGTTGTCGATATCGATGAAAATCAGGAAACAGGTACGGTCAAGATCCTCATATATTACGACCTCGTAACTCAGGACGCCGATATGGTAGACCTTTTTGAAACAAGATACGGCGGAACGATCGAACAGGAACAGTGCTCCAGCGGCGCAGCTTACTTTGAACGTTTAGGAACACTCGTAGCCTCCGATTCCTCGCCCGATATCGTAAGATACGAGTGGATGTCCTTCCCCCACGGTATGTCAAGAAATATGTACACCCCACTCGATTCGTATATCGACCTCGACAGCGACCTCTGGTCGGGTATGAAAGATATCGCCGAACAGTTCGTATATAACGGAAAGCACTACTACGTCCCCTATAAGGTAACATCTAACTTCGCTATCAACTATAACCGCCTCTGCCTGCAGGAATACGGTATGGAAGATCCGCTCGACCTCTATCAGAAGGGCGAATGGACATGGGATAAGTTCCGCGACCTTTGTATGCAGTGGTGCAACGCCGATCCTAACCATATCGGCTATACAGGCGTAAGCGCAATGAGCTTCGTTACTACAACCGGTACAAAGCTTATCGACGTCCAGAATACCGAAATCACCAACAACCTCAAGAACGAAAACGTTCAGCGAGCTATGGAATACGTCGAGGAACTCTGCCGCGAGGGCCTTACCGGCGAAGGCTATATCGACCCCGGACAGGCTTTCGTAGACGGAAACCTCCTCTTCCTCGGTATGGAACCTACATGGGCGTACAGCGCAGCCTGCTCCAGCCTCTATAAGAACAAGATCGAATACGATATGGCGTTCGTTCCGTTCCCGCGCGACCCCTCCGCTGACGCTTATTATCACGGCTACGACTCCTTCGGCTATATGGTTCCCTCCGGCTCTAAGAATGTAAAGGGCGCTATCGACTGGATCACCCTCAACCGTATCGAGGTGACCGACGAGGAAAATGTCGCAGAAGCTAAATTTAACGCTACCGATTCCTCTACAAAATACTACCCTAAATGCCCCGATTGTAAGTACAGCTACGTTGAACACGAAACCGAAGACCTTACCGTTTGTCCCGAATGCGGCGCGGCAAGAAAGGAAAAGTTCAACGCCTACTACTCCGAAGAACAGTATGAAGTCCTTATGGATCTTACTACGCCTTCCAGAGGCAAGTTCTCCTTCCTTTTCGACAACTGCAAGGGCTTCAACAGCGATATGTCCAACTACTTCGAGGGAATGGGCGAACAGTCCCTTATGGACGGTCCTATCTTCTATAACATCTCCTACACACAGCTCCGCGAGGAAAACTATAACTTAGTCGAGGGTATCCTTAACGAATACCGCGAAAGAATGGCGCAGAACTAAATCAATTACACGACAACAGAACAGCTGTACGGGTTCGCCCGTGAAGCCGTTTTTGTACATATTTATAATCATATCCGTAACACAAAATATAGCCCCGGCGCCTTCGGTTTGTACCATATATACTGATTTTTGACATTTTTGCACATGTAACGCACGTTACATATATCTTTTTAGTTACATTTTCCCACAACAAACGCGGCAAATCTGAGAAAAAGCACGATTTTACTCAGAATATAACTCAAATTGTAACTATTAAACCAATATTTTGTACAACAACAAGCGTCCTCTTTGTAAATCTTGAATAAAAATCATATATTTGGAAGATTTTTTTTAAAAAACCTATTGCATTTTTCTTCAAAATGCGATATACTGTAATCACAGCAAAGGAAAGTTGTACCTGAATTATATCAGAACGCTTCCAAGCTGAAAATGGATATAACCCCGAGGGGTTATACATAACAAATTTTTTATCTAAGGAGGAAAAAACCAATGATTAAGTTTTTCCAGAAGCTCAAGGCAAAAAAAGGCTTTACACTCGTTGAGTTAATCGTAGTTATCGCGATTATCGGTGTACTTGCCGCAATCCTCGTACCTACAATGTTAGGTTACGTAACAAGCTCCAGAGTTACATCCGCTGACTCTACCGCGTCGTCTATCGAAAGTTCTATCGACAACTTCCTTACCGACTGCGATACAAAGGGCTACGGCATGAAGCAGTCTGCTTCCGCAGTTGCTATTATTACCGGTTCTATCGACTCTACCGGTACATGGACTCTCACTCTTGACGACGTTAGTCAGTTCAAGAGCAATGGTACAAACACATGGACTGCTAACCTCGTTGCTCACGTTGCAAACGATCCTAAGAGCAACGTTACAGACCCTGCTGAACTTATGACCATCGAACTTGCTAACCTCTTCCCTGATCTTAAGAACGCTTGCTTCGAAGCTTCTGTTGTAGGCGGCGACTGCAAGTCTGTTTGGTACACTGCTGATACTGATACTGTTGGCGAGGTTACTGACCTTGTCAATGGTGCACACCTCACAAACGGTGCTTGGACATCTACAACCTTCGCATGGGATGGCAATACTGCTGGTATCTCCACCGACGGTTACACCGTAGGTACTTCTCCTAAGCTCAACATCGGCTAATAACTGATAGCTTAGCTTAAAGCTAATAACCACTTTTCCCCGACGGGAAACCGTCGGGGAAATTAGTGATTATAAAGCTTTTCTTCCTGCCCTGCTGAGCGCAAGGCTGAAAAAAGAGCTTTGTAAGAAAGGAATAACGTTATGAATTTAATCAGAAAGCTTAAAAACCGTAAGGGTTTTACAATCGTCGAACTTATTATCGTTATTGCTATTATCGGAGTACTCCTGGCTATGGTTCTTCCCGGTCTGTTAGGAAGTAATATGGACACAAAGGGTAAGGGCTACGCAAAAGAATTTTTCTATAAAACACAGGACTTTATGAGCCGCCGCCGCGTTGCCGACAACCCCTCTTCACCTGTTCTTAACTCCGTTGTTTCTAATAATCATTTCATCGTATATGCTGAATCAAATCCCAACGACGGTATTACCGATACAGGTATCATAACCTACCGGAACGGCGGTACATATTCCGCTTCCGATAAGATCACCCGCGCAGCGATAACCTCTTCCGGCTCATATACTTCTGATTTCAAGGAGTTTATGTCTAAATTTGAAAATGACCTTAAGTCTTATGTTGTCGATGCGGAATACAATTGTACATATTACGCACTCGTAGATAACGAGTTCCGCGTTCAGACTGCTTATTGGACAGATTGCTCTTGGGACGACATCGTGGACGGAAATGGCGACCTGTCTTTTACCGATGATTATATTACAGGCGGCTATTACAGCTGTTCTTATCCCGTTATCCGATGCTCAGCAGGTGAGAAAATGTTCGTTTATTAAATACTTTCCCTTTACGGCTGACGTCGTAAGGGGAAATTTTTTAAAAATATAATGTTGGGGGAATAAAAATGAAAAAACTAAAGAAACATCTCGGATTCACACTGGTCGAACTGATTGTAGTAATCGCAATAATCGGTGTTCTCGCCGCAATCCTCATACCGGTAATGCTCGGCTACGTTTCCGATTCACAGATCACTTCCGCAAACAGCACCGCAAGCAGCATAAAAAAATCAATCAATATCTTCCTTACCGAGGCAAATGCACAGGATTACGGAATGTTTAAGTCACGTTTGCAAAACACGGAAGGCACAATTGAAATCGCAAACGGCGTCTGGACGCTTACAGTAAACGACCCGACCGTTTTCGTTCAGGGTACAGATGTAACGTGGTCAGGCTCCGGATCGGGGCAGTTCGGCGCTCCCGTCGCAAACCGCGCGAACGCCGAGGATCTCCTCGCAGCGAAACTTGCTAACGAGTTTCCCGATGTTAAAACAGGCTACATCGGCTTCTACCTCCTCGCGGGCGACTGCTGCGCGCTTTATTACACGAGCGAAACTTCCACGCCGATAACTATGCAGACGTTCGGCGGAACAGGCTGGAGCAGCAGCAACTACGCATGGGACGGCGCAACCGCCGGAATAAACAGCGACGGTTACCACGTCGGAACTGCTCCCATTCTCCAGCTCGGATAAATGCACATAATCAAAAGCCGCCCGCAGATTTCCCACGGACGGCTTTTTCGTGTTTTCAGTTGTTTTCTTCAAGCTTCGCGATTTTCCCAACGCGAACCGCGTGTCTGCCGCCCTCGAAGTCAGTGTGCAGAAAAACGTCCAGCATCTCAACCGCAGACCCCGCGCCCGTAGTCCTTCCGCCGAAGCAGATAACGTTCGCGTCGTTGTGCAGACGCGTGTACTTCGCCGAGTACCAGTCCGCGCAAAGAGCAGCACGAATGCCCTTGATCTTATTCGCCGCCATCGAAATGCCGATCCCCGTCCCGCAGACGAGAACACCCTTGTTTTCATCGCTTTCAAGTACCTTTTTGCACACCTTTTCGGCAATGTCAGGATAGTCAACGCTCTCCCCGCCGCAGCCGAGATCGCTGTACGCGAATCCGTTCGCCTCCAGATACTTGATAAGCTCAAGCTTAAGCTGATAACCGCCGTGGTCGCAACCTACGTAAATCATTTTTTACTCCTTCTTTCCATTTTTCTGTTCACGTTCCAACCGTTCTCGCTCCGCCTGCGGAAGCCGCAGATATGTCGGCATCAGCGCAGCTGGATCAATGTCAGAGAGATTTTCCGCCGCAAAGCAAACCCCGACCGCGCTCTGATAGCGAAGTCCCGCGGGCGCAAGCGTTAAAATTCCGTTTTCGCCGAGCCTATTGTGTACAAGCTCCGCGCCATCTCCCGCAAGAATGATTTTCCCGCCGATTTTGTCCAGTTCTGCGCCAAGCTCGTCAATAAACATCGCCCGATCCTCGGTAAGCCGCTCGACCATGCCGTTTTCAACGCGGAAAAGCGCATTGTAGACCTGGCTGCACCGCGCGTCCATAACCGCACAGACAACTCCGTCCGCAACAGTGAAATTGTACGCCATACCAAGCAGCGTAGAAACCGCGCGGCACGGCTTTTTAAGCGCGTAAGCAATGCCTTTTATCGCCGAAACGCCGATACGCAGCCCCGTAAACGACCCCGGACCTACCGAAACCGCGAAAGCGTCAATGTCCGCAAGAGATATATTACCGCTCTTTAGTAAATTCTCCATAAACGGTATGAGCGTTTGCGAATGCACCTGCTTTGTGTTAAGCTGCCCAGCCGCAATAACAAGCGGATTTTCGCCGACCTCACAGACCGCGCAGGAAGCAGCAGCAGCCGAGGTGTCGATTCCTAAAATTTTCATAGCTTCACTTCTTTAAAATGGTAAATTTTCGGCTGTTCTCGCCGATTTTCTCAATGTCAACCGTCCACACGCTCTCCAGTTCATCCGCAAGCGCGGGGATATTCTCGCTCCATTCAACCGCAAGAATACCGCCCCTGTCAAGATAGTCGAAAAAGCCGATTGCGTACAGGTCGTCAAAAGTATCTATTCTGAACAGGTCAAAGTGAAAAACACTCATTTTATCGCCGTGATATTCGTTCACAAGCGCAAAAGTCGGGCTTGCTACGCCCTGCTCAATGCCGAAATGCCGCGCGATCCCCTTTGTGAAATGCGTTTTGCCCGCGCCCATTTCTCCCGTGTACAACACGACATCGCCCGCTTTAAGCTGCTCCGCGAACTGTTCAGCCGCCTTTAGAGTTTCCTCAACCGAATTTGTTTCAAAAATCATCAGAAAAGTCCCGAAATCGTTCCGTCACCCGAAACGTCAATGTTGTTCGCCGCAGGAATCTTCGGAAGCCCCGGCATCGTCATAATATCGCCCGTAAGCGCAACCACAAAGCCCGCGCCCGCCGACAATTTAACGTCGCGCACCGTAATTTCAAAGTTCTCAGGCTTACCGAGCTTCGAGGGGTCGTCGGAAAGCGAATACTGCGTTTTCGCAACACAAACAGGAATGCCGCCGCAGCCCAGCTCCTCGATTATCTTGATTTCCTTTTCCGCCTTTGCCGTGAAAATAACGCCGTCCGCACGGTAGATTTCCTTTGCGATTTTGTTCAGTTTTTCCTTTATCGACAGTTTTTCGTCGTAAATCGGCGCAAAATGACTTTCCTTTTCCTCAATCGTCTTAACGACAGCCTTCGCCAGCTCAACGCCGCCTTCGCCGCCCTTTAAGAACACGTCCGAGAATGCAACTTCAACGCCCTTAGCCTTACAGTAGTCCGTAACAAACGCAATCTCCGCGTCTGTATCGGTGTAGAAATGATTTACCGCAACAACTACGGGAACACCGTATTTCTGCATATTTTCAATGTGCGTTCCGAGGTTCACAATGCCCTTTTCAAGTGCCGCTAAGTTTTCTGCCGAAAGTTCGGTCTTAGCCACGCCGCCGTTGTATTTAAGCGCACGGATCGTTGCAACAAGTACAACACAGTCGGGTTTCAGTCCCGCAAAACGGCACTTTATATCAAAGAACTTCTCTGCGCCGAGGTCGCTTCCGAATCCTGCTTCTGTTATACAGTAATCGCCGAGTTTAAGCGCAAGCTTTGTCGCTCTTACGCTGTTGCAGCCGTGAGCAATATTAGCGAAAGGTCCGCCGTGAATGATGGCAGGGTTGTTTTCAAGCGTCTGAACAAGGTTCGGGTTAATAGCGTCACGAAGCAGCGCCGCCATTGCTCCGACAGCCTTGAGATCGCGCGCGTAAACAGGCTTGCCGTCGTAGGTGTATGCAACAAGAATGTTTCCAAGGCGCATTTTAAGGTCGTCAAGGTCGTCCGCAAGGCAGAGTATCGCCATAATCTCGCTCGCTACGGTAATGCAGAAATGATCCTCGCGCGGAACTCCGTCAAGCCGTCCGCCAAGTCCGACAATGCAGCTTCTGAGCGCACGGTCGTTGATGTCAAGGCAGCGCTTTATCTGGATCTGCCGCTGGTCAATATTAAGCGCATTTCCCTGCTGAATGTGGTTGTCAAGCAACGCACAAAGCAGGTTGTTCGCAGCAGTTATCGCGTGCATATCCCCCGTAAAGTGAAGGTTTATATCCTCCATGGGAACTACCTGTGCGTATCCGCCGCCCGCAGCGCCGCCCTTTACGCCGAAAACAGGTCCGAGAGACGGTTCTCTTAGCGCAAGCACGGAGTTCTTGCCGATTTTGTGCATTCCCTCTGAAAGACCGATACTCGTGGTCGTTTTACCCTCGCCTGCGGGGGTAGGGTTGATAGCAGTAACAAGAATAAGCTTCCCGTCCGGCAGCGCGGAGCAGCGGTCGATACAAGCCTGCGAAAGCTTCGCCTTATAGTGTCCGTAGGGTTCAAGCTCGTCCTCGGAGATACCGAGCTTCTCGGCAACGTCCTTGATTTTCAGCATTTTTGCGTTCTGGGCAATTTCAATGTCGGTAAGCATAGCAAATGTCCTTTCTTATAGGTTATCGTTGTATCTTCATTATATCACGTCTGTAAAAAAAAAACAATAGAATTATTCAAATTCAAGCTGGTCAAGATTGAATTTTACCGCCGTCCCCGCAACAGGAATTGTTTTTGTAACATATTCCTCCGGGTGCTTGACCGCGCCCTCCGTATACAGCCGCGCACTTTCAAGCTGCGCCCTCGTAAGCCGCATTACCTGAACGCCCTGGGTGTCGCGCGAAGCCTTCGGAAGAACAAGCATAGTCGAGAAAATCATCAGCTTCCCCGCGTCCGACTGTAAAATAAAGTCCGCGTCCCCGTCAACCTTGTACATAGCAACAAGCGGCGAGCCGTCGTAGTACGCACCCGAAAGCTTCTTTCGCCTCGTCTTTGTTTCAAAGGACGAGAGCGGTACTTTCGCACACTTTCCGTTGCGGAAAAACATCATAAGGTTTTCGTGATAATCGTTCGTAGCGATAAGCTGAACTATCTTTTCGTCAGGGTCAAAATCCAGCTTAGCAGGGATATAATCGCCGAGCGTGCTTATCTTCGTATCGGAAAAATCGCTTACGCGCGACTTGTACACCTGGAATTTATCCGTAAAGAATAACAGCTCCGTGCGATTGGAAAGCTCCTCCGCGAAAACGAGCGAGTCGCCCTCTTTCAGCTTGTGTACGCCGCTCATTCTAAGCGACTGCGGCGTAACACGCTTGAAATAACCCTCGCGCGTAAGGAAAATGTTAAGCGGATAATCCGGAATTTCCTCCTCCGCTTCCTCCGCGTCTGCTTCAATTTCCGCAAACTTCGTGCGGCGCGGCTGACCATATTTTTCAGCAATTTCCGTAAGCTCACGGATAATAAGCTGCTTTATCTTACGCGGACTTTCAAGCGTTTCCTCCATGTCCGCAATATCGTCCTTTAAGCTGCCGATTTCGTCTGTGCGCTTTAAAATATACTCCTGATTTATGTGGCGAAGCTTTATTTCCGCGACATACTCCGCCTGGATCTCATCTATTCCAAAGCCTATCATAAGATTCGGAACAACTTCCGCCTCTTCTTTTGTTTCACGGATAATACGGATAGCCTTGTCAATATCAAGCAGAATTTTCTGCAAGCCGAGAAGAAGATGCAGCTTGTCCTTTTTCTTGTTCAGTTCAAAAAATACCATTCGCTTAACGCATTCCATACGGAAAGCTATCCATTCCGTGAGAATGTCGTAAACGCCGAGGACGCGCGGAGTTCCCGCAATAAGCAGGTTGAAATTTGCAGAAAAGCTGTCCTGAAGCGGCGTGTACCGGAACAGCTTTTTCATAAGCGCCTCCGCGTCAACGCCCTTTTTAAGGTCAAATGTCAGTTTAAGACCTGAAAGGTCGGTTTCGTCGCGCAGGTCGGATATTTCCTTGATTTTTCCCGCCTTTACAAGCTCCAGCACCTTGTCAATTATCGCTTCAACAGTCGTCGTCGGCGGAATTTCGGTTACCTCTATGCAGTTTTCACTCTTGTCGTAATTATACTTCGCACGAACCTTGAACGAGCCGCGCCCCGTGCTGTAAATCTTACGCATTTCCGCGTCGTCGTAAAGAATATACCCGCCGCCCGGAAAATCAGGGCCCTGTAAAGTCGTCGAAACATCATGTTCAGGGTCTTTCATAAGCGCGATCGTCGTTTCACATATTTCACGGAGATTGAACGAACAAATGTTACTCGCCATCGAAACCGCAATGCCTATGTTGTTGTTCACAAGAATAGTCGGAAACCGTACAGGAAACAGCGACGGCTCAGTCATCGTGTTATCATAGTTCGGGACAAAATCAACCGTGTCCTTGTCAATATCCCCGAAGATCTCCGCACAGATCGGGTCAAGCTTTGCTTCGGTGTAACGCGAGGCGGCAAAAGCCATATCACGCGAATACGCCTTACCAAAGTTTCCCTTGCTGTCAACAAACGGGTGTAATAAAGCCTCGTTGCCGCGCGCTAAACGTACCATCGTTTCGTAAATCGCCATATCTCCGTGCGGGTTCAGCTTCATCGTCTGACCGACAATATTCGCGGATTTCGTCCTAGCCCCCGTAAGAAGCCCCATCTTGTACATCGTGTAAAGAAGCTTGCGGTGAGAGGGCTTGAAGCCGTCTATTTCAGGAAGCGCACGCGAAACGATAACGCTCATAGCATATGGCATATAGTTCGTTTCGAGAGTTTCTACAATGTTTTTCTGTTCGACAATTCCCGCGCCCTCGATGTAAGCGTCCATTTTCTTCACGGAGGAACGTTCGGGCTTTTTCGGTGTTTTTCTCATTTTCAGTCCTCTCCTTTCAGCTTAAATCAAGGTCGTCAAGATACTTGCTGCCAAATTCCTGTATAAAATCCTTGCGCCCCTGTAAATTGTCGCCAAGAAGCAGGTCGAACATCTCCTGCGTTTTCTCCGCGTCAGTCGGTAAAACCTTTATAAGCCTGCGCGTTTCAGGGTTCATTGTCGTAAGCGACATCATTTCGGGTTCGTTTTCGCCCAGACCTTTAGAACGCTGGATCGTGTACTTCTGACCCTCGATTTCCGCAAGGATTTTCGTCTTTTCAGGCTCAGTGTACGCGAAATACGTCTTGTCCTTCGTGTTTATTTCGTATAGGGGCGACTCCGCAATATAAACATAGCCCTGTTCAATAAGAGTCGGCGTAAGGCGATAGAGCATCGTCAGGATAAGCGTTCTTATCTGAAATCCGTCTACGTCCGCATCAGTACAGATAACGACCTTGTTCCAGCGCAGCGCGTCCAGATTAAAGCCCGCAATATCCTTGTTCTGCTTAGCCTTGACCTCAACCCCGCAGCCAAGCACCTTAATAAGGTCTGTAATGATCTCGCTCTTGAAAATCTTGTCGTAACCCGCTTTAAGACAGTTGAGGATCTTTCCGCGCACAGGCATAACCGCCTGATATTCCGAATCGCGCGCCAGCTTTACCGAGCCTAACGCCGAGTCGCCCTCCACGATGTAGATTTCACGCTTAGACGTGTCCTTGCTGCGGCAGTCAACAAATTTCTCAACGCGATTACTTAGATCCAGCGTTCCCGTCAGCTTTTTCTTGACGTTCTGACGTATGCGGTCGGCATTTTCTCTCGCGCGCTTGTTAATGATGATCTGTTCACAGATTTTTAACGCCTCGTCGGGATTTTCAATGAAATAAACCTCAACCGAGTGCTTGAGCCATTCCGTCATAGCTTCATACACGAATTTGTTGGTGATTGCCTTTTTCGTCTGGTTTTCATAGCTCGTCTGGGTCGAAAAATTGGACGAAACGAAAACCAAACATTCTTCAATATCCGCAAACGTTATCTTCGCGTCGTCCTTGTTGTATTTGTTGTTCGCTTTAAGATAGCTGTCAATTTGCGATACGAGAGCCTGCCGCATCGCCTTATCAGGGCTTCCGCCGTGTTCCAGCCAGCTGGAATTGTGGTAATGCTCGATCAGCTTTACCTTGCTGGAAAAAGCTATCGCCACGTGCAGCTTTACCTTGTATTCGGGCTTATCCTCGCGGTCGCGTCCCTGCCGCTGCGTACTCCAGTCCTGCGGAGTTCCGATAGCCGTTTCACCCACGATTTCTTTAAGATAATCGGTAATGCCATGCTCATAGCATAACCGCTTCTCGTCAAACGTCCCGTCCTCGCGCTCCGTGCGGTAAACGAACAGTAATCCGTCGTTTACAATAGCCTGCCTGCGGAGTATGTCGTCAAAATATTCGTCGCCGATATTTATATCGGTAAAAACGTCAAGGTCAGGCTTCCAGCGGATAACAGTGCCGCTTTTCCCCGTGGATTTACTGCGGATAAAGCCTTTTCCTTCCTTGTCGTTTGTAACATTAAAACCCTTTTCAAATCGCAGCGAGTAATGCCAAGTCCCGTTGTCCGCCTCAACCTCCATATATTCGGAGGAAAACTGCGTTGCGCATAAGCCTAAGCCGTTCAGACCAAGCGCAAAGGAGTAATTGTCGCCGCTGTTGTTGTCATACTTTCCGCCCGCGTAAAGCGTGCAGAACGCAAGCTCCCAGTTGTACTTTTCCTCGTTCCTGTTAAAGTCGATTGGAATACCGCGCCCCTCGTCCGCAACCTCAATCGAGTTGTCAGGATAGCGCGTAATTGTTATAGTATTTCCGTAGCCCTCGCGCGCCTCGTCTATCGAGTTTGAGAGAATCTCAAAAACCGAGTGACGGCAGCCCTCAACGCCGTCCGAACCGAAAATAACGGCGGGGCGTTTACGAACCTGATCCGGGCCCTTCAGGGATACAAGACTGTTATCATCGTAATTCTTTTTGCTCATTTCACCATTCCTAACTACTTTATTTAAACGTATGTTTTATTATACCATATTTTATATTTTTTTACAAGTTTTTTGCGGAAAATTCACCCACCCCCGGCGGTTAAAGAAAATGTTTCACAAAATTTTCTGTAAGGGGTTGAAAAAAATCGTCAAATGTAGTATTATAAATATGTGTACAAAAAGGAGATATCAGAAAATGGCAACCGAAAAAACAGAAAATAATAAATACAAAATTGATATGTGTAACGGGAAAATCCTCCCGAAGCTGCTGAAGTTTACGCTCCCGCTTATGCTTTCAAGCGTTTTGCAGCTGTTATTCAACGCCGCCGATATTATCGTTGTCGGTAATTTCGCGAGCGATAATTCCCTCGCCGCCGTCGGCTCAACCTCCGCCCTGGTAAATCTTATTACGAACCTCTTTCTCGGTCTTTCAACAAGCTCAAACGTCCTCTCCGCAAGCTATATGGGCGCGGGCGACGATGAGCGCGTAAGTAAAACCGTACATACCTCGCTACTCATAAGCGTTATAAGCGGACTTGTCCTGACCGTTATCGGCGTTCTCTTTACCGAACAGATGCTTATCTGGATGCAGTCCCCTGCCGAGGTTCTCAGCCTTTCCGCGCTTTACCTGCGGATTTACTTCTGCGGAAGTATCCCAATGATGATCTATAACTTCGGAAGCGCGCTTCTGCGCTCAAAAGGCGATACAAAGCGACCGCTTTATTACCTCGCTCTGGCGGGCGTTATAAACGTTATCCTTAATCTGATTTTTGTAATTGTTTTCAAAATGGACGTTGCAGGCGTAGCACTCGCGACTGTTATTTCACAGTGCGTTTCCGCATTCCTGGTCGTGCGCTGCCTGTATAAGGAAACCGACGCCTTCCATTTCGATTTCCATAAGCTTGGTATCGACAAATTTATTATGAAAAAGATTTTCAGCATAGGTATCCCCGCCGGCTTTCAGGGCGTAGTTTTCTCGCTCTCCAACGTTGTTATCCAATCCTCGATAAACAGCTTCGGTCCTGTCGTTATGGCGGGCAGCGCGGCTGCGGCAAGCATCGAAGGCTTTGTGTGGGTGTCAATGAACTCTTTTTCACAGGGCGCGCTCACCTTTACAAGTCAGAATATCGGTGCGGGAAAATACAGCCGCATAAACAAGATCGCGCTTACCGCCTGCGGCTGTGCAGCCGTAACGGGACTTGTTTTCGGAAACCTCGCGTACCTCTTCGGCACGTTTCTTATCGGGATTTACGACCCGCGTCCCGAAATTATTGAACCGGGTCTTATAAGAATGAGCCTCGTTTGCGTGCTGTATTTCACCTGCGGGCTTATGGACTGTATCGTTGGCGCAATACGCGGAATGGGTTACGCGGTTACTCCTACGATAGTATCACTGCTGGGTGCTTGCGGACTCCGTATCCTTTGGATTTTTACAGTTTTCCAGCTCCCCGAATTTCATACTGAGTTCTGGCTGTTTGTTTCCTATCCCGTTTCCTGGACAATTACTTTTCTCGTTCACTTTATCTGCTATATATTTATGCGAAAAAAATTCCCAAAAACTGACGCCGTCGCTTAGCCGAAGCTGAGCTGCGGCAAAAATAACTGAAAGGACAGACTGATATGATGGATTTTACAAGCTTCTATGCAGGCGGCTGCTTTGAAGCATACGAGTATCTCGGCGCACATGTCGGAAAGTGGGGAACGACATTCCGCACATACGCGCCAAACGCCGTTAAGGTCTTTGTTATCGGCGAATGGAACGGCTGGGAGGAAACGGACGAAATGCTCCCCGTTGTTGACGGGAAATTCTTTGAAACGGTCTGTCCGCGCGCCAAAAACGGTATGATGTATAAATACCGTATCTATCGCTACGACGGAAAATATATCGACCATTGCGACCCTTACGGCTATGGAATGGAACTCCGCCCGAATAACGCCTCGTATATCCGCGACCTTAGCAAATACGAATTTGACGATAACAGGTGGATGGAAAACCGCGGAAATATCGCTGAAAAGCCGATGAACATTTACGAGCTGCACCTCGGAACGTGGCGTAAAAAGGACAACGACAGCGAAACTGGCTGGTTCAACTACGAAGAAATCGCCGTTCCGCTTGCTTCATATCTTTCGGAAATGGGATATAACTACGTTGAGCTTATGCCGATCTGCGAACACCCTTCCGACCAGTCGTGGGGCTATCAGAACACAGGCTATTTCAGCCCGACCTCGCGCTACGGAACAGCCGAACAGCTTATGTATCTCGTTGATACCCTGCATAAAAACGGCATAGGCGTAATCCTCGACTGGGTTCCCGTTCACTTCGCGGTTGACAATTACGCACTCGCCGATTACGACGGAACACCGCTTTACGAGTACGACGGTAAAGACGTCTGCATAAGCGAATGGGGAAGCTGTAACTTTAACCACGGCAAGGGCGAGGTAAAGAGCTTTTTACAGTCCTCAGCCAAGTTCTGGCTTAAGGAATTTCACTTTGACGGGCTTCGGCTCGACGCGATAAGCAGAATGATCTACTGGATGGGCGACGAAAAGCGCGGCGTAAATCAGTCAGCTGTTGACTTTATAAAGGGACTTAATTTCCGCCTGCGCGATATGTTCCCCGACTGCGTTCTTATCGCCGAGGATTCGACCCAGTATGCTAAAATCACTACGCCTGTAAACAGCGGCGGACTTGGCTTTGATTTCAAATGGGATATGGGCTGGATGCACGATACGCTTGAGTACTTCCAGCGTTCTCCCGCCGAGCGGCGCGGCTGCTACCATAAGCTCACATTCTCGATGATATATTATTACAGCGACCGCTTCCTGCTCCCGCTCTCTCACGATGAAACCGTTCACGGCAAGGCGACGATCCTGCAGAAAATGAACGGCGAATATCCCGAAAAATTCCCGCAGGCGCGCGCATTTTATATGTATATGATGGCGCACCCCGGAAAGAAGCTGAACTTTATGGGAAATGAGTTCGGACAGCTCCGCGAATGGGACGAGCGGGTGGCGCAGGACTGGTTCCTGCTGAAATATCCTATCCACGACGCTTTTCTGCACTTTATGCGCGACCTGAACAAGCTGTACCTGAACAATCCCGCTTTCTGGGCAAGGGATTACCGGGAGGACGGCTTCCGCTGGACGGAGTGCAACCGCACCGAGGATTCGGTTTACGCATTTATGCGAACCGACGGGGAGCAGGAAATTCTTGCGGTGTTCAATCTTTCCGACCGCGAGCAGAAGTATTGGCTTCCCCAGCCGTGTAAGCTGCTCCTGTCGTCCGAAAAGGACAACTACGGCGGCACTGAACATGAACCCGAAGACTTCCCCGCGGAAAACGAAATAACAATGTCGCGATATTCGGCGAGATACTATCTGATGAAATAAAAAATCGCACAATTAGCAGTTTTGTTATCGCTGCTAATTGTGCTTTTTTTCATTCAATAAGGGGCTTAACTGTCATTATATCTGTCTTTTAATTTTATTGAGCGCGCCTTTTTCCAGCCGCGACACCTGCGCCTGGCTTATTCCGATTTCGTTAGCAACCTCGACCTGCGTCTTTCCCTGAAAAAAGCGAAGGTTGAGTATGCGTTTTTCACGGCTGCCTAGTGCGGCGATAGCCTCTTTAAGGGCAATTTCTTCAAGCCAGTTCGTATCGTCGTTTTTATCGCCTATCTGATCCATTACGTATATGGTGTCACCGCCCTCGGAGAAAACAGGCTCGTAGAGCGAGATCGGCTCGGTAATTGCTTCAAGCGCAATCACAACGTCCTCACGTCTGGAACCGACAAGGGCGGAGATTTCCTCAATTGTCGGCTCACGTTTCTTCTCAGCTAAAAGCTGTTCCTTCGCCTGCATTGCACGATACGCAAGGTCGCGGAGCGAGCGGCTTACACGAATCTGCCCCGAATCGCGTATATGCCGCTTTATTTCACCTAAAATCATCGGCACGGCGTAGGTTGAAAATTTAACGCCGAACTCAAGCGAGAAATTGTCGATAGCCTTAATAAGCCCGATGCAGCCCACCTGAAAGAGGTCGTCGGGATTTTCTCCCCTGCCCTGAAAACGCTGGATAACGCTCAGCACAAGCCGGAGGTTACCGTTTATAAGCTCCTCGCGCGCCTTCTGATCGCCGTCCGCAATCCGCTTTAAAAGCCTGGTTTTCTCCTCCTCCGTAAGCACCTTCAGCTTTGATGTATTGATACCGCTTATTTCAACTTTCCCGTAGTACATTCCGCTCACTCCCCGAAAATTTGTTCAGGAAAAGTATTGACGAAGAGCGCGGCAATATTCGGTTTGGTTAAGTGGTAATTTTTGCATAAAGCGGAAACGTTCGGCTAATCGGACAGGCTCGGTTCACGTGTGAACGCCCTATAGAGGGCGCCGCTGCGCGCCGCCCCCGTCGTGCGTTCACCGCGGCTTTCTAAATCCCCGGCTAAGAATAACGCCCCACCGACGCCGCGCCCCGGAGCTGATGTAAAAAATGGAGGAAAAATGTTGCAAAGAAAGATGAAATGTGATATAATCAAAGAGATGTAAAATAAATCAGGCGGAATAGTCTTACCCATTCCGCCGATTTATTCAAAACAGAAAAGAATCCGGCACGGCTATTCACGAACAGCAGAGCTGTTACCGCGCCTCTCTTCTGCTTTTTATCAGTTTATGCGGAAGGCACGTTCGGTGTACGCAGCGGACAGACTTTATCACAATCGGCTAAAATAAACAGAAAATGAAAGGAACAATTATGCCAACAAAGGAAGAATTTCAGAGCAGAATCAAACTCGAAACCGAGAAGTACGAGGCTCTCGTAAACAGAAAAAATGAAAAAACAGATTTCTATAACGGCGTTTACGACAGGTATAAGTACCCCGTACTGACCGCCGCTCACGCCCCCCTTATCTGGAAGTACGATTTTAATTACGAAACAAATCCCTGTTTTATGGAGCGGCTCGGCATAAACGCAACCCTTAATTCGGGCGCAATAAAGCTCGGCGATAAGTATTGCCTCGTCGTAAGAGTTGAGGGAAACGACCGTAAATCCTTTTTCGCAGTAGCCGAAAGTGATAACGGTATCGACGGTTTCCGCTTCCGGGATTACCCCGTCCAGCTCCCCGACACCTGCCCCGAAGAAACCAACGTCTATGATATGCGAGTTACGCAGCACGAGGACGGCTGGATCTACGGCGTTTTCTGCTCCGAGAGCAAGGATACAGAAAACCCCGACCTCTCCGCCGCTGTCGCTCAGGCGGGAATCGTCCGCACAAAGGATCTCGTTACCTGGGAAAGACTCCCTAACCTCAAATCCCGCTCGCCTCAGCAGAGAAACGTTGTCCTCCACCCCGAATTTGTGGACGGAAAATACGCCTTCTATACCCGCCCGCAGGACGATTTTATTCAGACAGGAAGCGGGGGCGGAGTCTGCTTCGGTCTTTGCGAGGATATAACTGACCCCGAGATCTGCACCGAAGAGGTCGTTATCAGCCCCAGAGTTTACCACACCCTTACCGAGGTCAAAAACGGTGCGGGCGCTGTCCCGATCAAAACCCCCAAGGGTTGGATTCATATCGCACACGGCGTTCGCAATACAGCCGCAGGTCTGCGCTACGTCATCTACGTTTTCGCAACCGACCTCAACGACCCCTCTAAGCTCATCGCGTCACCATCAGGTCTGTTTATCGCTCCCCACGGGGAGGAACGCGTCGGCGACGTTTCAAATGTCGTGTTCACCAACGGCGCAATCGTTGACGACAACGGAACAGTTTACATCTACTACGCTTCCAGTGATACCCGTCTCCACGTCGCAACTACAACAATCGAAAAGCTTATGGATTATACGTTCAATACCCCCGAAGACCCCCACCGCTCAGTCGATTGCGTAAAACAGCGCTGCGAGCTTATAAAGAAAAACCTTGAAATCCTCGGAAAATAATTTTTTAAAAAGACTTGACAAACCGTCAGTCGTGTGTTATAATACTATTGCTGTTCTAAAGACAGCAGGTCGTTCACTGAACGCTAACGGGAAACCGCCTGCCGAGGAATGGGAAGATATGAAATTATCGTCCTGCCGTCTTTAGCGGCGGGACTTTTTGTATTTCCTGCTTTGTTTTCGGACAGCGAAATTCAATAAGGAGGAAAAATTATGGCAAGCGAGAAGATTTTACAGTCCAAGCAGCAGTACGTTGACGAACTCGCCGCAAAGCTCGAAAAGGCAGCCGGCGGTGTAATCGTTGATTACAGAGGCATCACTGTTGCCGAGGATACCGCACTTCGTAAGCAGCTCAGAGAAGCAGGCGTTGAATACTTCGTTGTAAAGAATACCCTGTTAAAGAGAGCAGCTGAAAAGGCAGGCATCACCGGTATCGATGAACACCTCGAAGGTACAACTGCTATCGCTATCCACGAAGACGATATCATTTCTGCTCCTAAGATTCTCTTCAAGCAGGTTGAAGCGTCTAACGGAAAGTTCAGCATTAAGGTAGGCTTCATCGGTAAGGAAGCAATCGCTCCCGCAGTCGTTGAGGAATACGCAAAGCTTCCCAACAAGGAAACCCTCGTTTCCAAGCTTCTCTTCATGCTCCAGTCTCCTATGCAGAGACTTGCTATCGCAGCAAGCGAAATTGCAAAGAAGCAGGAGAGCGAAGACGTTGCATAAGACATTATGCAAAAACGCAGCGTGAGGCTGCATAATTAACAAAATATTGAATATGGAGGAACATTAAAATGGCTTCAGAAAAGGTTTTAAAGTTAGTAGAAGACGTTAAGGAATTAACAGTTCTCGAACTCAACGATTTAGTAAAGGCATTAGAGGAAGAATTCGGCGTATCCGCTGCCGCTATGGTTGCAGCAGGTCCCGCAGCAGGCGCTGGCGCAGCAGCTGCTGAAGAAAAGACAGAATTTGACGTAGTTCTCGCTTCCTTCGGCGAAAAGAAGATGGACGTTATTAAGGCTGTTAAGGATATCTGCGGTCTTGGTCTTAAGGAATCTAAGGAACTCGTTGAATCCGCTCCTAAGGCTCTTAAGGAAGGCGTTTCTAAGGCAGAAGCTGAAGAAATCAAGACAAAGCTTGAAGCAGCAGGCGCTACTGTTGAACTCAAGTAAGTTCTCTTACACAACAAAAACGGTATGGCGAAAGTCATACCGTTTTTTATTATACAAAATATACAAAAAGCTGATGCAGCAAATGCTGCATCAGCTCGTTTTTTACCCGTCATCTCTTAAAGTAAACCGGTTAATAAGCTTTTTACAGTTCTCAGCCTGCGCACTTAATTCCTCCGACGCCGCAGCCGTCTGCTCAGCAGTAGCACTGTTCGTCTGCACAACAGTCGAGATCTGCTCAATTCCAATCGTAACCTGCTTAACCGAGTCAGCCGCCTTAACCGAATCCGTGGCAATCCGCTCGTTGATTTCAGCCACCCGTCCTGCGCTCTCAGCAACGTGAGTCATATTCTCAGCAACAGAGTTTACAATAGAATTGCCCTTCTTTATCGCTGAAACTGTACCCTCAATAAGAGTCGTTGTCTGCGTTGCCGCTTCAGCCGACTTGCCCGCAAGGTTACGTACCTCCTCGGCAACAACCGCAAAACCCTTACCTGCTTCGCCAGCCCTCGCCGCTTCAACGGCTGCGTTAAGCGCAAGAATATTCGTCTGGAACGCAATGTCCTCAATCGTCTTGATGATCTTTCTCGTTTCATCTGACATTCGGCTCATATCTTCCATGGCAGCAATAAGCTCGTTCATTATCTCGTTCGTTCCCGCGAGAGCCGTCCCCGCCTCACTTGTCTTTTCAGAAGCCTCGGACGAATTTTCCGCGTTCTCGTTTATCATTTGCGAAATTATGTTGATGGTGGAAGAAAGCTCCTCGATAGAAGCCGCCTGTTCCGTCGCGCCCTGCGAAAGCGTCGATGACGCGTCAGAAACCTGCCCCGCACCGCTTCCGACCTGTTCAAAAGCAGTGTGTATCTCGGAAAGGGTGCTGCTAAGGGTTCTGTTTATGTTCTTTAATGCAAGAAGTATGTTGTTATAATCGCCGATATAGTGATTTTCACATCTTGTTTTAAGTACAAAATTTCCGCCTGCCATCTCGCCAAGCAGATAATTTATGTCGTCGATAATTTCCGACTGATAGGTCTGGAACTGTTGAATCGCAGCCGCCGTCTGACCGATTTCTGTAATATCGTCAGCTTCAACCTCGAACGGCTCGTGCATATCGCCCCTTAAAAAGTCGTTCATCTTGTCCTTGATCTTAATAATAGGCGCAATAAGCTCTTTCGTAACAAATACCATTACGACAACCTGGAAACAGAGCGTGATAATAAGCGCGGAAAACGTTATAACATCAGCAATAATCGAGTAAAGATTACACTTCGCAACCTCCGTCTCCATACGCTCATCAATCGCCGCGTCAAAGTTGTCAATAAGAACAGTAAGCTCATCGCTTTTCGCTATGTAATCCTCGCTGAAAAGAAGGTTGTACGCGCCGATAATGTCTTTTTCCGAAATAAGCGCAAAAGCCTCGTTTTCAAGTTCGGCAAGAGCCGCGGAAGCAGCAGCAATGTCGTTCATAATTGCCTGCTCCGTTGCGGATAATCCGATTTCCTGCATAGCCGCAAGCGCATTCTCCCTGCGCATAACGCTGTAACGCTCGTTGTTGTAATTGTTCAGGTAGTCCTCGTTGTTCTTAACAGCGTAGGTGCGCGCCTGTGTAGAGAGGTACTCCGAGGCGTTTCTGTAATCCTGAGCATAAGAAAAAAGGTTATATTTTGTTTCAAGTGTGTTCTCCACGACTCCGCTAACGACCATTACCGAAATATTGCACAAGCCGATTGCAACTAAAAGCACAATAGCCGTAATAGTAAGGAATCTGGCCTTAGACGACTGCTTGATTTTTTTCATCTGGCATTCTTCTTTCTGTAAAAAGTTTTTCTTTTATTATAACACTTTTCCGATAATTTGTAAAGCGGGCATAGCGGATATTACGTAAAATTGTATATTTTTGACAGAAACGGGTGCGCAGTTTAGTGCAACTGTGATTTGTGACGTTACATTTTTTCGGTATTGTTTTTTTAGAACGGTTGTGCTATAATAAAAACGTGTAGAAAAGGAGAAAGATATGAAAAAAACGTATATTACGACAATGCCGAATCACATCGGCGCATTTTTAAAAGCAAGCCGCTGCTTTGCCGAACTTGGCATAAACATAACGCGGGTAAGCTATAATAAGGCTATCGACTCGCACACGCTTTTTATTGACGCAGACGGAACATCCGACCAGCTTGAAAAGGCGGACAAGCAGCTTACGGAAATCGGCTATCTCCAGCCCAACAAAAGCGGGAACAGCGTTGTTCTGCTTGAGTTCTGCCTTCCCGACAGACCCGGCAGCGTTACCGACGTTCTCGCGCTTATCGACGAGTTTGATTTCAACATTTCCTATATCAGCTCGCAGGAGAACGGCACGGACTATCAGCTGTTCAAGATGGGACTTTTTGTTGACGACGCGGGAAAAATCTCCGAGTTTATCGAGAGCGCAGGAAAACTCTGCCGCGTCCGAATGCTTGATTATAACCACACCGAAAAATTTTTCGACAACAGCATTTTCTATAACAGCTTCGTTTCTGAGCTTGCCGATAAAACAGGTCTTTCCGACGAAATGCGCGACAGGCTTCTCATAAACACCAATCTGGCGATGCAGACGCTGGACGAGCAGGGCTTATCGCCGTACCGCACCTTCGACAGCATAGGGCGCTTCGCCGAACTGCTGTTTTCCTGCAAGGGCGAAGCTTTTCTCCCAAGGATAACCGAGCATAAGATAACCGACGAGACCGCGATTACTCTGATAGAGCCGCCCTGTGGAAGCAACACCGCCATTATCCGTCACGGGAAGAAATCGCTTTTCGTTGACTGCGGCTATGCCTGCTATAAGGAGGAAATGCTTGCAATTTTCAAGCGTATACTGCCCGATTTTGACGCGATGAAAAAGACCATTCTGATTACCCACGCGGACGTTGACCACTGCGGTCTGCTGCCCTTTTTCGACGAAATAATCGCCAGCGAGCGAAGCGCGGAGTGCCTCAATGCGGAATATCGCGGCGAGGACGGCTTCCGCGAATCGAACAGGCTGCACAAGCCATACATTAACATCTGCAAGATTCTGACGGGCTACTTCCCGCCCGCACCTGAAAAGATCAAGGTTATCCACAAGGGGCGCGAGGACAGCGACAGTCCACTTGTACAGACAGGATTTTTCGATTTCGGCGATCTCCACTTCGAAGTGTACGAAGGAAAGGGTGGGCACCTGCGCGGCGAGCTTGCGCTTATAGATTACGAGCATAAGCTGGCTTTCACGGGTGACATCTACGTAAATATACGCGGCTACACACCCGAACAAGCGCACTACAACAAGTACGCGCCGATTCTTATGACATCTGTTGACACGGACAAGGAGCTTTGCGCGCGCGAGCGTGCGGCAATTATGCAGCGACTTGGCGCGGGCGGCTGGCAGATTTTCGGCGCGCATGGATTTAAGAAAGATCTTGATATTGCAATGAATTAGCGGCAAGTCGGCACAATTTCAACAAGACGGCTGAAAATAAACAACCGCACGGAAAAATATGGCATTGATTTCTCCAAACTGGTGAAAAAATGAATGTTTTGATTCTACCGGACTGTCCGCACTTTTGCAGAATCACGGGCGCGGCGTTAACCGAGATGTTCTGTGAACCGAGGTTTACAAAAGCCGCGGGCAAATCCGACGGAGGGGTGACGCGTTAAGCGTTGCCCCTCACGGAGGATTTGCCACAAGAACCTGTGCTTACCGATCGTGGCAACGTGAAAAGGAACAGTAATTTCCGCAGCCGCGGCGGTGTACCCCGAGCGAAGCGAGGGGTGCCAAGCTGTGGCTGCCTGCAAATTGAATTTTCACTAAAATTTGACACGCGGCGTTAGCAAATATTTTTACTTAATCAAACCACAAAAAACTGTGCTGTCAACTCAATCGAGACGTACCGAAAACGCATAAAGCCTAGCTGAACCAAATTTGCCTATTCCCGCATTTGGGGCGACCGCCTGTGGGGAAGATTTAAGCCACCCGGCGGCGGTCGCCGCGGCTTTTAACTTCTTTGATTTATTCCACACTTTAGCCAACGCCGCCCCCCGTACTGTTGTTAAATCGCCGCTTCTCCTCCCCCCAACCTCGATTAAGTGGACAGCACGGGCGCGCCATTTGTTTCGCTTTGCGAAACAAATGGGCTGCGCGGCTTCGCCGCGCAGCCGCCCTGAGCCGTTGGCTCAGGGCGCGCCCCACCCCTCCCGAACGCAGTGCAAGAAAAAGCGGCTGTTGCATCATACGCTGCAACAGCCGCTTCGTTTGCATAGCCTTACTTTTCAGCCGCCGTGGAATCGGTCGCCGATTCAGTCTTCTTCGCTTCAATTTCCTTTTCCCACTCGTCAAAGCCCTCGCGAACCTTGCTGAGTGTGTCGTAGCAAACGCTCGGAAGCTTTCCGCCCCAGATCTTCTCGCTGTCGCCAAAGCCCTTTTCAAAAGCGTCCTTAAGCGTCGAGAAGGCCTTGTCATCATCGCCCGCAAGCGCCTTAGCAAAGTCAAGAATGCGGTTTGCCGTAGCCTCTGCGCCCCAGAAGTCGTCCGTTCCGTCGTCCTCGATGGTTTCAAGTCCGAAACTCTTGAAAATCGAGTTGAGTTGGCTGTTGATCGTGCTCTTTGGTGTGCCCGAAGCAAGCCCGCCAAGAAGCTTTGAAATAACATCCTTCATGCCCTCGTTCTTCATCTGACGAACCGAGTGAGCCTGATACCTGCCGTTGGACTTTTCGGCCGTTTCCGACTTAGGAGCATTTTCGTTGGTGCTGCCTGAACGGTTGTCCGTAACCGTAGCCTTCGTGTAGGCGGGTGTGTAGCCTGTTTCCGACTTGACGAACTTGTCGGTGTGATCAGAAGCAAGCGTCGTGGACTTTTCTTCCGTAACCCTTTCGGAGGACTTCGGTGCAGTCGCACTCGTAACCGTTGACATCTCTGCTACTCTTCCTACGCTCAACATAAACATCATTCCTTTCGTAATTATTTCGAGCACTGTACATCCTTGCGCCGTGCAGTTCACTCAATTGTTATATCGCCAGAAATTTTGAAAACTTTAGCAGCTTTTGCTCTTTTGACGATATGCCCAGAATTTGTTCAGAATAAAATTTATCGGTATCGTCACAACCATATTGATTATAGGCGCAATAAGGTCGGACAGCTTTTCGGCAGATAACTCGCTCGGCAGGAAGGTAAAAGTCCCGCTTAGCCAACCAATGATCTCCCCGATAAAACCAAAGTACTGACCGATATTCAGCAGCTCAACCCATAAAATAAGCAAAAGCGTGTTAAGCACAAAGCCTAAAGCATAAGATGCGTAAGTCTTGAGCAGCACCCGCCACCATACGCGCTTCTCCTTCGTTTCGTCCTCCTTGAACACAAAACGTGAGCCCCAGAAGTAGGCGTTCAGCACGCTTATCAGAAAACCAAGCGTGTTTGAAACAACAATATCAAGTCCGAACGCTATTCGGCATATCTCATAAACAAGATAGTTTACAAGCGTGTTTGAAACACCAACAAGCCCGAATTTTATAAATTGTATGACGTTTTTTTTGTTCATATTTTCGCTACAATCTGCTCCGCAATTTTGTCAAGCGGAAGCTGAAGCGCAACCGCGCCGATCTTCTGAGCCACAGCCGGCATTCCATATACAACGCTCGTTTCCTCGTCCTGTCCAATTGTGAACGCACCGACCTGCCTGAGCTTAAGTAAGCCCTCCGCACCGTCCGCGCCCATTCCCGTAAGCAGCGCCGCTACCGCGTTTTTTCCTGCGGCATCGGCAACGCTTGAAAAAAGTACGTCAACAGACGGGCAATGCCCCGAAACCTTCTCCTCAACGCGGCTGGTAATGTAATAACCCTTCGCGTCACGCTTCACGCGCATCTGCATTCCGCCCGCCGCAACAATTATAAGCCCCGGAACAAGTCTGTCGCCGTCCTCCGCTTCCTTTGCGGACATCTGCGAAATCCGGTCAAGCCGTTCCGCGAAAAGCTTCGTGAACGTCGGCGGCATATGCTGCGTTATAACAACAGGCGGCATATTCGCAGGGAAACGCTTGACCACCTGTGCAAGTGCGTCAGGGCCCCCCGTGCTTGCGCCAAGAGCAACAATTTTCGCACTCGTCGCCTGAACAGCAAGAGAAATCGGCTGTTCGGGAACTTTCGGAGCTGCCGCAGCAGGCTTCGGAGGACGTATCTTCGCATTTTTCGCATACCGCATTGTACTCGTAAGCCGGAAAAAGAATTTGTCTATATCCTTTTTGTCATTGCTCGCGGGCTTCCGCACAAAGTCAAGCGCCCCTACGCTTATTGCGTCAAGCGCACTCACAGGCGAAGATGTTATAACAATAACCGGTACCGGATGGGTCGGAAGAAAGGAACGTAGAAAATCAATCCCGCTCATTCCCGGCATTTCAACGTCCATCGTTACCACGTCAGGACGAAGCTTTAGTATTTTGTCACGCGCCTCGGCTGCGTCAGCAGCTGTCCCGATTACCTCAATTCCAATTGACGAGGACAGCCCGTTCGTCATAAAGCTGCGGAACAGCGGCGAGTCGTCAACTATCAGTACTTTAATATTATCTGCCATATTTCTCCCTTTCTATATTAAACATAAATACAGCAAGCCGCGCTTAAAGCGGCTTGCGGTAAATTGCGGGTTTTATGTATTCAAACTGCGTTTCTCCCCGCGGAATGCTCTCGGCGTGACCTATAAAAAGGTAGCCGCCCGGAGCAAGCACATCGTAAAAACGCCGTACAAGCGCATTTTTCGTCGGACCGTCAAAGTATATCATAACGTTTCGGCAGAAAATCAGGTCGAACGGGTTCTTCTTATAGGGAATAGGATCCATCAGATTAAAAACCTTGTAAACTACCTGCTTTCGGACATTCTCGTTCACCTGAAAACACTCGTTTCCGACCGAAGTGAAATACTTCCTTTTCACGCTGTCGCTCAGATTTTTCATACTGTCCTGGTGGTAAATGCCCTGCTGCGCCTTGGCGAGAACCTTCATAGATATATCCGTTGCGAGGATTTTCGTGTCCCACTGCGCCGCTTCCGCGCCAAAATATTCCAGCAGCTCGATTTCATTTGTGTAAGGCTCTTCTCCGCTTGAACAGCCCGCACTCCAGAGATAGATGATCTTGTTCTTTTTATTTTTTACAAGCTGCGGAAGAAATGTTTCACGCATAAAATCGTAATGTTCAGGCTCGCGCAGAAAATATGTGTGGTTCGTCGTAAGGCGGTTCATAAGATTTACCGCCTCAGTGCCGCTTTTATCCGCGAAAACCATATCCAGAAAGGACGTGTAATCAGAAAAACCGCGCGAGGTAAGCACGTTTCCGAGCCGTCCCTCTATAAGTGTACGCTTTTTTGACAGGTCTATGCCATAATTTTCATGCACAAAGCCTACAAGACGGTTAAAATCCTTGTCGGAAATTGAAGCTGCCATAACGTATCCCCTTTTTATTCAGCCGACGCGAAGGAATGCTGCTCGTTGTCGTAAATAAGCTTGTTTATGTCAAGAATAAGCTTGATACCATCGGGCATTTCAAGCAGATACTTGATAAACTTGTTGCTGTTTACACCCGTATGGTCAGGCGACTGAGCAATACGGTTCTTTGTAACTGGGAGAACCTCGACAACTTCGTCAACGATAATTCCTACCTGAACATCGTCAACTACTACTATAATAGTACAGGTGCGCTCGTCGTATTCGATTTCTTCTCTCCCGAAGCGGCTGCGAATGCTGACTATGGGGAGAACCTTACTTCTTACGTTTACGATGCCCTTTATGTACCACGGAACACCCGGAACGGCGGTAATATGCGGAACGCCGATAATTTCGATAACGTTCGGGATTTCAATTCCATAGATCTGGTCGCCGATTTTAAAGGTAAGAACTTTCGTAATTTCACGTTCCTTTTCCTCGGCTGCCTCAACGCTGTTTTTCTTGAGCTGCTCCTGTCTTTCGAGAAGCTCCTTAAAATCCATTCCTGCCATTTTTTATCCTCCTCAGCACGACGCTATAAGCGTGTTTACGTCAATGATAAGCGAAATACTTCCGTCGCCCATTATCGTACAGCCCGAAAGGCCCTCGCCCTTGATATTATACTGGGAAAGGTACTTTGGGAACGGCTTTACAACGACCTGCTGCTCGCCGACAAGCTTATCCGCAAAAAGACAAAGGCTTCTGTTTTCGGTTTCGATCAGAATAAGAATACCGTCCTCAACCTCGGTAATATCCGTAGGCAGACCAAATTTCTCGTGCAGTCTTAAAATCGGGTAGCAAACTCCGCGTATCATAATCATTTCGCCGCGCTGGGTGTCATGAATAAGCTGTTCGCGGCTTACCATAAAGCTTTCCTTTATCGTAGAAATCGGAACGGTAAAGATAGCGTCGCCGACGCGGATCTCCATACCGTCGATAATCGCGAGCGTAAGCGGAATCTTTATAATAAAGGTAGTGCCGTAGCCATGCTTGCTTTCAACGGCAAGGCTTCCGCCGACCTTTTCAATATTCTTTTTAACAACGTCCATGCCTACGCCTCTGCCGCTGTACTCGGTAACGACCTCGTTGGTGGAGAAGCCGGGAAGAAGAATCATATTCTGGATTTCACGTTCGGTATATTCGTTCGCCGGCTTTGTGAGTAAGCCGTTAGCCTCCGCCTTGCGAAGAACCTTTTCCGTATCTATTCCCTTACCGTCGTCCGCAACTGTAATAATAACTTCACCCGAAGAGTTGACAGCCGTGAGGGAGATAGTAGCCTTTGCGGGCTTACCCTTCGCAACGCGCTCCTCTGCGCTATCCTCAACGCCGTGATCCATACAGTTTCTTACGAGGTGCATGAGCGGGTCGTTAAGGTTATCAACGATAGACTTGTCAACCTCCGTTGTTTCGCCGTCTGTTTTAAGCTCAACATCCTTTCCGAGCTTGACCTTCATATCGCGGACGATTCGGTTCATTTTCTGGAACGGACCCGTAAGCGGCACCATTCGTATCGACATTACAGTATCCTGAAGCTCGTTGGTGAGCTTACGAAGCTCTCTCGCCGCCTTCGAGAAGCTTTCGAGGCGAAGCCCGTCAAGCTCCGGATTAGAAATAACCATGGATTCCGTCGTGATTATTTCGCCGACAATATCGTGAAGCTGGTCAAGCTTTGTGAGGTTTACACTGATAAGGCTCTGCTTGCCTGCGCTGCTGCTCTTGTTGTCCGCAACAGGCGCTTTTTTCTGCTCCGCCTTGGGTGCAGCCTTCGGCTGAGCGGGAGCTGATGTCTGCGCGGGAGCGGACGCAGCCGCTTCAATATCCTGAGCAGGCGCCTGCGCGGGAGCCTCTTCCTGCTTTTCGTCAGCTTTTTCGGCTTCCTGTACAGCCTGTCCGTCGATTATCTCGTAGGACTCGACATTGATCGCGCTTTCGATCTGATGAAGAACAGCGTTGTTGTCGGGCGCGCGGAAAGTGATATAAAAACCGTTGTCGATTATGTAATTCGCGGAATCAGGGTTGGATTCAACATCGTCGGGCGTGAACGAAAGCACCTCCGCTTCCTCCTTAACCTTATTAAGGAGCAGGAACGCACGCAGGTTTTCCATCTTACAGCCGTCCTCGAAATAAACGCGGACGGTCATACAGTCGTCGCCCCACTGCGAAACAGCGCTTGCCGCAGGAACGTTCGCGTCAGGCGCTTCGGCAGTTCCGCCGTCCAGTTCGCCTTTAAGCATTTTCGCGCCGTTTTCGAGCTTGCCGATTATCTCGGAGAAGTCGGTAGCCTCGTAGTCGTCGTTGTTCTGTATCGCTTCAATTTCCGCCTTGAACAGGTCGGACATCTGGAAAACAAGGTCGTAAACGAAGCCCACGTCCGTCATTTTTTCGGGAGCCTCGCGGATAATAAAGAACATATCCTCGCCCTTATGCGCAAGCTGCTGAAGATTTTCAAAGCCCATCATAGCGGAAGAGCCTTTTACAGTGTGCATAATGCGGAAGATCTCGTTGATATCCTCCTCCGTAAACTCGTTCGCCTGTTCTGTGCGAAGCAGAATTTCATCGAGCTGGTCGAGCAGACCTGTCGTTTCAAAAATATAGACGTCGAGCATCGACTCCATACCGGGTTCAACCTTAGCCATAGTTTTATACCATTCCTTTCACCGCACGAACAGGTGCGAAATAATTTTATGATTTTATGAAAAAATAATTGCAAAAGACGTGATTTTGTGATAATATAATATTAACTCAGCGCTATGTTACTTTTCAGGGAGGGAATACCGTGCCGCAAATTCCACAAATCAATAATTCAACAGGAAAAAGCTATTCGAGTACACTTAATACAGGACGCGGGAATAACAATAACGGCGGTGAACAATTTACCGTTGATAATACCCAGAAGCCCCAGCAGTTACAAGCCGCGTCCGATAAGAGTACGGGAAATAACCCACAGTCAACAATCGGACAAAAGGATCTTATCCCGCTCGCCGTAACCGTTAGTAAGAACCAGACGCTTGCCGTTGAAACGATAAATGATATTATAAACGCCGACCTGCTCAATACCGCGAAGCTGAACGGTTATACCGAGCTTGCGGGTGAGCTTGAAAACCTTAATAATTCGCTTTACATACCCGCGGAAAGCCTTGTAAAAGAAATGCTCGAACAGGAAAAACAGAATACTATATTCTGTAACGAGCCGTTTTACGATCTGCTGCGCGAGGCGGCGGACGGAGCTGACGACGACCTTAAAGACGCAATCGGCAATATGCTCAAGGCGATAAACTTTTCACAGAATAAAAGCGAGATAACCTCCGCTCTTTCGTCGAATCTTAAATTCCTTGCGGAATATTATTCGCCGAATAAGAATTTGTCGGAAAGCCTTTCACTGCTTGCTGAGCGGTGGAGTTCGGGAGAAGCGGAAGATAACTTCCCTGTTCTCCGCGACCAGACTGCGGTTCTCTTAAAGAACGTTTCTGAGAGTCTTTTAAGCGACAGCCATTCACAGACCCTGCTGCCAATAATAATGCATAATATTTCAAAGTACAACACAAACAGCTCAATGCTGCGCGAGTATTTTGGACAGCTTCTTTCACAGATACCATCGTATGAGCTGAGAAGCGAGCTTACCGCCGCTTTTGAACAGCTTCTTCCGAAGCTTATGGGAAAGAATGTAGAAAGCAACAATGCACCTTTTACTAATTATACAATAAATGAACAAAAAAATCAAGTAGAAATTTCCAATTTTGGGCAGGAAAACGAAACTTTTCATCTGATTTCCGACTATATTGCCAAAAATCCGCCCGACGAAGCCGCCGCAGACTTCTCCGGATACATTTCCGCCCTTCATAGCGGTCTTGACGATAAGCTGACAGTCGTTGAAAAAATGTTCACTCAGCTTATCCCCGACGAAGCGCTCAGCTCGGCAGTCGCAGATGAATTTTCGCAGGTCGGCTCTATGCAGGAGCTGGTCGATTTTATGAATATGTTCCTTGAGGCTATGCCCGACGGCGAGGTTACCGACGCGCTTTTCGACGCACTTGAAGAGGCGGTAAGCATTCTCGCCGAAGATGACCCGTTCCCCCGGAACGATGACAGCGAATCTTTAAGAGAGCCGCAGTTCACAGCCCACTCCGAAACCGCGTCTGCACAGAATGTCAAGCATAGTTCTATACAGGCGCTTACAGATTTCGTCGAAAAAAATATAAACCACCCCGCGCTCAAATCTATCGACAGCTTTAACGCGTCAAACCTCCTCCAGAGCATGATAAACGCGCCGGGCGTAATGACGCCGCTTGCACACTTTATACTCCCGCTGCAAGTCGAAAACACCCGCGCCTTCGGCGAGCTTTGGGTCGATAACAACGATGAAAACAGCGTTTCAGCAAGAGGCGAGCGCGTTAAGCGTTATCACCTTTTCCTTACATTTGACGTGGATAATCTCGGACGCTTCGAGGCAGACGTATACGCAGGAGAAAACTCGGTCGATATAAGCCTGCTCCACCCGCCCGCATTCGCCCGGAAAATAGAAAATGTAATAGCCCGCGTAAACCGCATCGCGGCAGGCGCAGGCTATAATGTAAATCGTTTTGAAACAGGCGTTCTGAAATCGCCGCATAATCTCACACAGATATTCCCGAAGCTTATTGAAAGGAGGGCGGGGCTGAATGTCCAAGCGTAAAATATACGGTCAGAAGGCAGCCGTTGCCTTAAAATACAACCCAAGTCTTAACTACGCACCCGTCGTTGTCGCGTCGGGGCTGGGCGAGTTAGCCCAACGTATCGTAAACATCGCGGACGAAAACGGCGTTCCGATATACCGCGACGACAGTACCGCCGCACTTCTTGTAATGCTCGGTTCAGGCGAGCATATCCCGCCCGAACTGTACTCTGTTGTAGCCGCAATTTACGCGGAAGTCGTGTACAGCGCGAACGAGATGAAGAAGTTCCGTCCGACAGGGAAGAAAAGATAAGCTTAACCCGCAAGCTCCCCGTAAATGGCTTCTAAAGTCTCTATCGCCTGATTGTGCAGGCGCGTAACATGGCGGGTGCTGTAACCGACCTTTTCGCCGATCCTTTCCCAGCTCTCTCCGAGCAGATAGTGGCGTTCGAGAATTGTGCGCTGCATACTTTCAGGAATTGCCGCTATAATTTCCCTGATTCTACACTTCAAATCCACAAGACGGTCTATCTCTTCGTTTATCTCATTTTCAAGGTCAGCAATTTTCGCCGCCGTCCTGCCTACCCTGTCGGAGTGCGTTCCAACAGAATGACTTTCCGAAAAAATCGGCGAGGGCGCGGACGTTCCAAGCCGCCTGAGCTCTGCAACCTGCTCAAGCTTTGAGTTTATTTCATTGTTGATTTCAAAGTGCCGGTTTAAAAATTGTCTGATATTCATAATTTCTCTCCCTTATATTATTACCTCGGTAACGCAGTCCGTACAGTACAGCCCGTTTCCGACCTCGTAAGCCTCTTCACCTGAAAAAAGCTCCGCGCCGCACCCATAACAACATTCCGCGCTTTCCGAAACCCTTCCTCCGCAATAACGGCAGCTTCTGTATATTTCATTGTCGAAGCTGTCCCATTGCCGCAGCGGGGTTTCTTGTTTTTTTCCGCATTGTCTGCATTTGTAAATATGTCACCGCTCCTTTTGTTGCATTTTTGGGACGATTTTATTGTACCACTTTTTTCATACTTTGTCAACCCATTTTTGCAACAAAAAATATTTTTTTGAAAAGCGTTGCATTTTTGGGAAAGACGTGTTATAATAAAGTTACACTTAGAAAGGAGTGTTATTTATGGGTACGGAAAATAATTCCGTATATTTCGGAAGAATGAGAGCAAGGCGGCTGGAGCTCGGCATAAGCCTTCAGGAGCTTGCTAACCGCACAGGCTTAAACAAATCGACGCTTCAGCGGTATGAAACATCACAGATCGATAAACTCCCGCTTGAACGCGCTCAGGCTATCGCGAGCGGCCTTGAAACAACGGTCGAGTTTCTTCTCGGACTGGACGGCGGGAATGTTGAAGTTACCGACGTGAACAGAATTTACAGTATCCCCGTTTTCGACAGCGTAAGCGCAGGCTTCGGCGCATACGCGGACAGCTGCGCGGTCGATTATCGCCCTACGTATATTTCAAATCCCTCCGATTTTGAAAATTTTCTCTGGATTAACGTTAAGGGAAACAGTATGTACCCGAAAATCGAGGACGGCGACCGTATTCTTGTACACCGCCAGGACAGCGTTGACAGCGGAAGCGTCGCAGTCGTGATGATCGACGACGAGGCTGTCGTAAAAAAGGTGAAATACGGAAAAAACTGGGTCGAGCTTCATTCCTTTAACCCCGATTATCCCGTCCGCAGGTTCGAGGACGAGGATCTGCTCCGACTTCGGGTCGTAGGCTTAGTAAAGGAAGTAAGTAAGCCGATGTAAGCAAAAAAAGGTTGCCGCACTGCGCAGCAACCTTTTTGCTTTAATTGTCATTTTCGCGTCACGCGGCCCGCAGCTTATTCAAAGCTGTCCTCTTCATCGCGCTCCTCGAAAAGCTTAACGAGAGTAAGCATTTCCTCCTCAGTAAGAGAAACGCCCTTGCCCATT
>CAZAXM010000019.1:0-19492 GCA_964489095.1 uncultured Ruminiclostridium sp.
ATACACCTCTGCGTTATAACCGGGTATCTTGTATCAAGCAGAGGGTGTAGACACAGATGCGCCCTTGTTGATTGCAAGGGCGCATTTATATTGAACAGAGAATAATGAATATTTAATAATGTAAACAAGACGTATTTGCATTATTCAATATTCATTATTCTTTTTTTATTATTCAATAAAGGAACACTCTTTCTAAAAACCGCTATTGTTTGCCGCCCGCATTGTAAAAAAAGAAAGAAGGAACGCCATTTATGCTGCATCGTGTTTTAATGGAGCGTCAGACAGACCGTCCGTTCCCGTCAGAAGTTTTTCTCCGGAAATTCACTGCTCAAAAAAATTAACAAATTTTTCGTTTTCCCTATTGAAAAAAAGGTGAAAATCTGCTACAATAGTATATGGTACAAAATTGGGCAACCCCAGAAAACCAATGAAAGGAACGATTACCAATGAGCAAGTTAAACAAAAAGAATGTAGAAGATTTAAACGTTAAGGGCAAGCACGTTCTCGTGCGCGTTGACTTCAACGTTCCGCTCAAGGACGGAAAAATCACCAACGATAACAGAATCGTTGCAGCTCTCCCCACAATCAATAAGCTTATCGAAAACGGCGCAAGAGTTGTTCTCTGCTCGCATTTAGGCAAGCCGAAGAACGGTCCTGAGGACAAGTTCTCCTTAAAGCCCGCAGCTGACAGACTCGCTGAGCTCGTTAAGACTAAGGTCGTTTTCGCTAAGGACGATACAGTAGTAGGTGAAAACGCTAAGAAGGCTGTTGCTGAAATGAACGACGGTGAAATCGTTGTTCTCGAAAACACACGCTTCCGCGGCGCTGATGAAACCAAGAACGGTGAAAACCTTTCTAAGGAACTCGCTGAACTCGTAAACGGCGAGATCTTCGTTATGGACGCTTTCGGTTCCGCTCACAGAGCTCACGCTTCTACTGTCGGCGTTACTCAGTTCGTTAAGGAAACCGCTGTTGGCTACCTTATGAATAAGGAAATCGAATTCCTCGGAAACGCTGTTGAAAACCCCGTAAGACCCTTCGTTGCTATTCTCGGCGGCGCAAAGGTTGCGGATAAGCTCAACGTTATCTCTAACCTCCTCGAAAAGTGTGATACACTCATAATCGGCGGTGGTATGGCTTACACCTTCTTAAAGGCTAAGGGTTGTGAAGTCGGAACATCTCTCGTTGATGATGAAAAGCTCGATTACTGCAAGGAAATGATCGAAAAGGCTGAAAAGCTCGGTAAGAAGCTCCTCCTCCCCGTTGATACCGTTATCACTAAGAGCTTCCCCGACCCGATCGACGCTTCTATTGAAGTTTCAACAGTTGACTCCGATAAGATTCCCGCTGATATGATGGGTCTTGATATCGGCGAAAAGACACAGGCTCTCTTCGCTGACGCTGTTAAGTCCGCTAAGACTGTTGTTTGGAACGGACCTATGGGCGTATTTGAGAACCCCATTCTCGCTAAGGGCACAATCGCTGTCGCTAAGGCTCTCGCAGATACAGACGCTACAACCATTATCGGCGGCGGCGACTCCGCAGCTGCTGTTGTACAGCTCGGCTTCGCTGATAAGATGAGCCACATCTCTACCGGCGGCGGTGCTTCTCTCGAATACCTCGAAGGTAAGGTCCTCCCCGGAATCGCAGCAATTCAGGACAAGTAAATGATATAAACAGGCAGGGCATACCGCCTTGTCTGTTTCATTTTCCGCGTGAAAGGAGCAGTTATGCTTGATGTAAAAAAGCTTACAAATGATAAAACGTTCAGAATTATTCTCGGCTGTACAGCGGGGCTTATCGTTTTGACGGCGCTGACCTTCGCCGCGACCCCGAACGAGCTGAATATCTATATCAATAACGGCAACGACTGCAAAATCGCACGCAAAATAAATGCTAAGGCAAAAAAAGACAAAAGGAGTAAAAAATCATGAATAAGGCAGCTAGAAAAGCAATTATCGCGGGCAACTGGAAGATGAACAAGACCCGCCCCGAAGCAAAGGCGCTTTTAACCGAACTCGCACCTATGGTCGCGGACATCAAGGGCGTTGAAATCGTAGCTTGCGTTCCTTTCACAAACCTTGAAACAGCCCTCGCCGCAACAGACGGCACAAACATCAAGATCGGCGCTGAAAACTGCCACTTTGAAAAGAGCGGCGCTTTTACAGGCGAAATTTCCGCGGATATGCTCGCTGAAATGGGCGTAGAATATGTAGTGCTCGGTCATAGCGAACGCCGCCAGTACTTCGCTGAAACAGACGAAACTGTAAACAAGAGAACAAAGGCTGCTCTCGCGGCAGGCTTAAAGCCCATCGTATGCGTTGGCGAGCTTCTCGCTGAGCGCGAATCCGACATCACCGAAGAAGTTATCGCACGTCAGATCAAGCTTGATTTCGCAGGTATTTCCGCAGATGACCTCAAAAAGTGCGTGATCGCTTACGAACCCGTATGGGCGATCGGCACAGGTAAGACTGCTACTGCTGATCAGGCAGAAGAAGTTTGTGCATTTATCCGCGCTACCCTCGCAAAGCTCTACGGTGCAGATGTTGCTGAAACGATCACGATCCAGTACGGCGGCTCTATGAACGCTAAGAACGCGGCTGAGCTTGTTTCTAAGACAAACGTTGACGGCGGCTTGATCGGCGGCGCTTCCCTCAAGGCTGCTGACTTTACCGAAATCATCAAGGCGGCTCACAACGGCTAATCAACAAAAGGAAGGATTTTTACAATGTCAAAACCTATTTTACTGGTAGTTATGGACGGCGTTGGCTTTTCAAAAACAGGTCTTGGCGACGCAGTTACGCTTGCCAACACCCCTACGCTTGACAAGTTCTTCGAGGAATGCCCCTATACCCGCTTAAAGGCTCACGGCGGCGCGGTCGGACTTCCCACCGACGACGATATGGGCAACTCCGAGGTCGGACATAACGCACTCGGCTGCGGACAGATTTATTCGCAGGGCGCAAAGCTTGTAAACGAGTCCATCGAAAGCGGAAAAATGTATGATTCCGACACATGGAAAGAAATCGTTGAAAATGCGAAGAAGAATAATTCTACCCTCCATTTTATCGGGCTTCTTTCCGACGGTAACGTTCATTCCAATATTTCTCACCTGTTCAATATGTTAAAGAGAGCTAAGGCTGACGGCGTTAAAAAGGCTCGCTGCCATGTTCTTCTCGACGGACGCGACGTTCCCGCAACTTCCGCGCCTATTTACGTTGAACAGCTCGAAAACTGCTTAAAGGAACTCAACGACGACAGCTTCGACGGAAAGATCGCAAGCGGCGGCGGACGCATGAAAATCACAATGGACCGCTATCAGGCTGACTGGGCGATGGTTGAAGCAGGCTGGAAAACTCACGTTAAGGGCGAGGGCAGACAGTTCGCTTCCGCTATGGAGGCTGTTGAAACGCTTCGTAACGAAACAGGCGCGATCGACCAGGACCTCCCCGCTTTCGTTATCGCTGAAAACGGCGAACCCGTGGGCAAAATTGTTGATAACGACAGTGTTATCCTGTTCAACTTCCGCGGCGACCGCGCGATTGAGCTTTCCATGGCTTTCGACAACGACGACTTCACAGCGTTCGACCGCGGCGCAAAGCCGAACGTTGTGTACGCAGGTATGCTCCAGTACGACGGCGACCTGAAGCTCCCCGAAAGATACCTTGTTAATCCGCCCGAAATCACCAACACGCTTTCCGAGGTGCTTGTTAAGGCGGGTCTCAGACAGTACGCGGTTTCCGAAACACAGAAGTACGGCCACGTAACCTATTTCTGGAACGGCAACAGAAGCAGCAAGTTCAGCGAGGAACTTGAAACATTTAAGGAGATCCCCTCCGACAATGTAAGCTTTGACGAACGTCCGTGGATGAAGTCGGCAGACATCGTTGACGACCTCATTGAAGCTATCAAGTCGAAGAAGTACGATTTCCTCCGCTGCAATTTCCCGAACGGCGATATGGTAGGACATACGGGAAGCCTTGCGGCTACAATTACGGGCGTTGAGGCGGTTGACCTCGGTCTTGCCCGTCTGAAAAAGGTTTGCGACGAATACGGCGTGACAATGCTTGTGACCGCCGACCACGGTAACGCTGACGAGATGCTCGAAAAGAATAAGAAGGGCGAAATTGCGGTTCGTACCGCTCATTCGCTCAACCCTGTTCCGTTTATCATTTACGATAAGGACGAAAAGTTCACAATCAAGGACGGCAGCTACGGTCTTGCGAACGTTGCTCCGACAGTTGTAAAAATGCTCGGTCTTGAAGCTCCCGCTTGCTGGGAAGAGTCGATGATTTAATGGTATTGACAAAATTGGATTTATGGAGTATAATAAGGATAGCAACAGAGAGATCTGTTGAGCAGACGGCAAGAGCTGTCGGGCACATAACGAAGCGAGAGCGGGAGTATGCTGCTAAGTGATGAAGTTCTGACTTGAGCGGGCAACTCAGAATGGAGCTTATTTCGTGGTTGCATAGGCACCGGAACCTGCTTAGGCAATTGTGTTTGCTGAAAAGAAAATATGACTAAAAGAGCCTTGAGAAATCAAGGCTCTTTGTAGTAATGGTAAGGCGATTGTTATATATTCTGCCATTCCACAGTCGGCACGGCGCGTCTTACATTTTGCGTAGCAAAACGTAAGTTCCTCCGGCAGCTTGCATTTGCGTTTACTGCACAGTGCGCATTTCTATCCCGTCCACCAGCTTTTTTAGTCCAGCAAGTGTCACGGAATTGCGGCGGGAACGCGCAGCTGCCGCTTTTCCGATTCCGTCCGCAAGTGTACGCAGAGCTGCCGCTTCAAGTTCGTTTTCACGCGCGGACGATTTCGCACGGAGATTCGCCGCCTGAACGTAAAGCAGCTGCTTAACTCTTTGCATACCGTATTCGGCGGTAAACGCGGGTAGATTCTGCTCGTTTATTTCGTCGTCGTGGTGAAGGATAAGAAAGGATATATCCTCGGTCTGTTCTTTTTGGAAGCCAAACTCCGCTAAAATATCCCGCGCAAGCATCGCACCGCGCTCGGAATGTCCAAAATAGGTGTTGTGCGTGGGGCGGACAACTTCGCAGTCGTATTTCCCGATACCGTGAAAAAGCAGCGCTAGCCGAATCGTTTCGTCGGGAATAGCATAGCTGACTGCTTTTGCCGTATGCTCAAAAAGCGTGTACTCCTGAAGCTCGCTGCGCTGGTCGAGGTTAAATTCCTCCGCAAGCTTTGGCAAAAACTCAAAAAGCACGGGCGCGAAAAGCATAAGCGCGTCATAAGCGCGTTTCCCGATAAGAGTGAGCGGCAGCTTTCTCTGCGACTCGGACAGGCTTTTCAGCAGGTCGGCATGGTCGCAGATGTTTTTCAGCGTGTATTCGCCAAACGATATTCCGCCCGCCATAAACCGCTCAATTCCTTTCAGAACAAGCGCGGGGTTCTGCTCGATCGTCGGGATAACGGGGAGCGGCGGCGGGTTCTTCTGACGTTCGCCGTCCCTTTCAAGCGCCTGCGTTTCCGCTTCGCCTATTGCACGGAGAACTATTTCATTTTCCTTTATACACTCCGCGCCGTGAAACGGGTCGTACAGCCCGTCCTCTAAGTGAAAAGCAATAGCGTCCGCCGAAAAAACGCGCCTGCGCAGGTCGTCGTCAATGTTCTGAGTGTACATAGGCTGCCCGTCAGGGAGTATCCCGCTTCTGTACGGCGAAACCGAAATCCCTACGCCGCCAAAAATTATGATAAGCTCGCCGCGTGCCACAAGGTCGGTATTAAGCTTGTACTTGTCCTCGAAAATCGCAAGAATACGCGGCATCTGCGCGTCGGTGATAATGTCTATATCAAGTGGCTTTTCTCCGCGCAGCAGGCTTGTAACGCATTCCCCCGCAAGATGCGCAGTGTAGGTATGCGCCTTTAACAGCTCCGTTATTTCGGAAACCTGCGCGGGAATAAGCTCGTTGATTTTACTCAGCTCCATTGCCGCCCTCCTTTTGACCGCGGAATCCCCAGCCGTTTACGCCGCTTCTGCGAAGAGCGCCGAACATGCGCTGCTTGAAGCCGTTGTCCTTTCGCTCCATTTCCGCAAGCCATTCCTTTGTTTCCTGCCGTACAGTCGTTTTATCGGCAGGACACTTGGATTTTACGATCTCAAAGCCGTTTCTGCGGCAGCAGGAGGAAACCTGCTGCTCAGGCGCGAAAACAAGCGGACGAATCATCGTAATATCCTTTCGCGAAAGATATGTTACAGGCGCAAAGCACCCCACACGTCCTTCACGGAACAGGTTCATGATAAAGGTTTCGATAACGTCGTCGTTGTGGTGTCCGAGCGCAATTTTGTTGCAGCCGCACTTTTTCGCAGCGTCGTGAAGCGCTCCGCGGCGCATTTTCGCGCAGAGAGAACAGGGGTTAGGCTCTTTGCGAATGTCGAAAACGATAGGACCGATGTCCGTCCGAACCAGCTCAAACGGCACGTTGAGCTGTTCGCAGAGCTTCGCTACGGACGAGTAGTCCCCCTCCTTTCCGCCGAACTGCGGGTCCAAGGAGATAGCGGTGAGAGAGAACGGGTGTTCCGAAAAACGGCGGAAACCCGCAAGGGCGGCAAGCAGCACAAGGCTGTCCTTTCCGCCCGAAACTCCGACGGCGATGTGGTCGCCGTCCTGTATCATATCAAATTCCTGACAAGCCTTCCTGACATACCCAAGCATTTTCTGCATAGGTTAAACCTTCCATTTCATCGAGATATCGAAAGCGGAAACGCTGTGTGTAAGCGCACCGAGGCTGATTATATCAACGCCCGTCAGCGCGACCTCGCGGATATTGTCAAGAGTAACGTTCCCGCTCGCTTCAAGCTTAGCGCGTCCCGCTGTTATTTCGACTGCCTTTTTCATATCATCGCAGCTCATGTTGTCAAGCATGATAACGTCCGCGCCGCAAGCCAGAGCCTCGTTAAGCTCGTCAAAATTGCGGGTTTCGACCTCGATTTTGAGCATATGCCCCGCTTTTGCGCGGAGTGCGTTTACCGCATTGGTTATGCCGCCGTAAGCATCGATGTGATTATCCTTGAGCATTGCCGCGTCGGAAAGATTATAGCGGTGATTACGACCGCCGCCCATAACAACGGAATATTTCTGGAGCGCGCGAAGTCCGGGGAGGGTCTTGCGGGTGTCGCAGATCGAAGCGTTTGTTCCCGCAACCGCCGCAACGCATTTCCCTGTATAGCTCGCGATCCCGCTCATGTGCTGAAGCAGATTGAGCGCGGTTCTTTCGCCCTTCAGGAGCGCAGCGGTTTTACCGCTGAATTCCGCGATAACATCGCCCTTTTCAACCTTATCGCCGTCCTTAAAGTGCCGCTTTATTTCAACTGTATCGTCAAGCAGCTCGAAAACGCGGAGCGCAACATCAAGTCCCGCGATGATACCGCTTGCCTTAGCAATAAAATACGCGTCGGAACGGTCGTTCTCGTCAATCAGCAGGTCGGTCGTGCTGTCGATATAGTTTATGTCCTCGGTAAGGGCTGTTTTGATAATGTCGTCAATGTAAAACTGAAGCAGCTTCATAAAATTCTCCTTATTTACACAATTTCGCTAAGAATAATGTACGCACAGGTCGCGATAGAACGAGCCTCTACGTAGTCGGGGGTAAGCGCAAAGCCGCCGTTTTCAAGCAGCTCCTTTATCTCCTTTACACGCGGCAGGTTTTTCCGCGCTTCATCAAGATTCGGAACAACGAAATACGACTTCTGCATAATATGGCGGATTTCGGTACGCAGACCTGTCGGAAGCGGCTTTCCGTCCGGGTTCCTGAACGCCTTTTCGGTTTGCTCATAATCGAAAGCGGGGGCAGTTGTCTGGTTTATCTGTTCGGCGATAAGCCGCGAGAAAACAAGCGCTTCGAGAAGAGAGTTGCTCGCCAGACGGTTGATCCCGTGAACACCGGTATGAGCGCATTCGCCCGCCGCGTACAGCCCCGGAATCGAGGTCGCGCCGTGCCCGTTCACGCCGATACCGCCCATAAGATAGTGTTGGCAGGGATAAATCGGAATAGGCTCTTTCGTCATATCGTATCCCTTTTCGAGAACGCGGCTGTAAATCATCGGGAAGCGGTTCTTTATAAAATCGCTGTCCTTATAGGAAATATCAAGGAAAAACTCATCGCTGCCCGTTGCCTGCTGCTCCTGCATTATGCACTTTGAAACAACATCGCGCGGGGCAAGTTCCTTACGCTCAGGCTCATACTTGTGCATAAAGCGTTCCTTATGACAGTTGAGCAGGTAAGCGCCCTCGCCGCGGACAGCCTCGGAAACGAGGAAGCACTCGCGGTTCTTGCGGTCGGCGAAAGCGGTCGGGTGGAACTGGATATAGCTTAAATGTTTGATTTGCGCGCCAAGATTATAGGCGAATTGAATGCCATCTCCTGTTGCAATTGCCGAATTTGTCGTAAAATCGTAAATTCTTCCTATGCCGCCTGTTGCAAGAATGACTGTTTTTGTTGTATAATAGGAGTAGTCCCCGCCGCGGAGAGTGTTGACATAAAAGTCGTCGCCGTCCTTTTCCAGCGCGACAAGCTGGCTGTTATCGAGAATAGTAACGTTTTCGAGCTTTTTTACAGCCTCAATAAGCTTCGTAACGATCTCAAAGCCGGTACTGTCCTTATGGTGGGAAATACGTCGGCGGGAATGTCCGCCTTCGAGGGTAAGGTTGATCGAGCCGTCATCGTTGCGGTCAAATTCAACCCCGTATTTGAGCAGGTTCTTCACGTCGGTAGGACCCTGTTCAACAAGGATACGCAGATTATCAACATCGTTCTTGTAGCCGCCCGCGATAAGCGTGTCCTTAATATGAAGCTCAACGTCGTCGTCGTTTTTATCCATTACGGCAGCGACGCCGCCCTGTGCGAGAGCTGAATTGCACAAGGTAAGCTCCTTTTTCGACAGGAGCAGGATTTTAAGGTTGAGGTTAAGGTTAAGGGCGGCGTAAAGCCCCGAAACGCCTGAGCCTACGATGATTACATCATATTTTTCAAATTTCATAGAAGCCTCCCGAAAGGAATGAATTATTATGACAGAAATTGAACAGAAAAATTTACCCGTAAGAACAATTCTTGCGGCGCTCGACAACGGCGAATATAACGCTGAGCAGTCGGTCGAGGAGCTTGAAGAACTTGCGCGCACCGCTAACGCGCTGGTTATTGCAAAGGTTATTCAGAAGCGTCCCGCCGCCGACAGTGCAACCGTTCTCGGCGAGGGGAAGATCGAGGAGATACGCGACCTTGCTGAACAGCTTGAAGCGAAACTGCTGGTTTTCGATACAGAGCTTACCGCAAGTGAAATCCGCAATATCGAGGACATCGTAAATATCCGCGTGATCGACCGCACAATGCTTATTCTCGACATTTTCGCTGGGCGCGCAGTCACCAACGAGGGTAAGCTTCAGGTTGAACTTGCTCAGCTTCGCTATCGTCTGCCGCGGCTTATGGGAATAGGCCGTTCGCTGTCGCGTCTGGGCGGCGGTATCGGCACCCGCGGTCCGGGTGAAAAACAGCTTGAAACCGACAAGCGGCATATCCGCAGGAGGATCGAGAAGCTCGAAACGGAACTGTCCGAACTGACCGACCGCCGCGCCTTTTCCCGCCGCAGACGGCGCAAGGACGGCGTTCTTACCGCCGCGATCGTTGGCTACACGAACGCGGGAAAATCGACCCTGCTCAATAAGCTTACAGGCGCGGGCGTTCTCGCGGAGGATAAGCTCTTTGCAACGCTCGACCTGACAAGCCGCGCAGTTGAGCTTCCCGACGGGCGCAGCCTTTTACTTATCGACACAGTCGGACTTATCCGCCGACTCCCCCACCACCTCGTTGAAGCGTTCAAGTCAACTCTTGAAGAAGCAGCCTGCGCGGATATTATCCTCCACGTTATCGACATTTCCGATGAAGAAGCGCGTGAGAAAACCGAAACGACCCAGACGCTGCTGGCAGAGCTTGGCTGTGAGGAGATCCCCATAGTAAACGTGCTGAACAAGTCCGACCTTGTGGATTACGACATTCCCGAAGACGATACAACAGTAAAAATATCCGCCGCAACAGGCGCGGGGCTTGAACGTTTACTGGAGCTTGCCGCGAAAAACCTGCCCGAAAGTGCGAAAAGAATGAAGCTCCTTATTCCGTACACCGACGCGGGTTTTTCGGCGCAGATACGCGAAAAGGGGAAGGTTTTCGGCGAGGAATACGCAGAAAACGGTATTGTCACCGACGCGCTAGTCGATATTGCGCTTGTAAAACGCGCGGAAGCCTATTTATTAGGCTAAATCTACCTCGCAGCCGCCGAACGGACGGATTTTGAGAACATGGCAGCTGTCCGTTCCGAACACCTTTTCCATCTCCATTTTGAACTCCTTAAGCAGCTCAAAGGGCACGAACGCCTGGATCGTACCTGCGAAGCCGCCGCCGTGAACACGGGAAGCGCCCTTGCGTTCAAGCGCGTATTCGGCTACGTTAAGACCAATGCTCAGCCCCTGCTGTTCCACGTGGCTGCAAGCGTAAACGTTCTGCAAATACTTGTAGGACGAATTTCCGCTTTCGTTGATGGAATCAAGGAATGCCTGGAAATCCGAACGCTTGAGCGCATTCACAAGCTTGTCCACACGCTTGTTTTCCTCAAAGAAGTGGAGTGCGCGGAGAACTGCGCGGTCGCCGAATTTTTCGCGGAGCAGGTTTATGTTAAGCATAATATCCGCCTTACAGATCTGACGAAGCACGGAAACAGAGAAATATTCCGCGATTGCCTTCATTTCCGCAGGGATTGCTGCGTATTCGGGTGTGAGATCCGCGTGGTCGCCCTTTGTGTCGATTATGCAGAGCGCGTGTCCGAAGCTGTCAAAATCCACGGAGATATTTTCAATGATCGGGCTTTCGGTGTCCTTAAAGTCGATCGCAACAAAGCCGCCGACCGACGACGCCATCTGATCCATAAGTCCGCTGGGTTTACCGAAGTAATCGTTTTCCGCATACTGTGCGACCTGTGCAATTTTAATCGGGTCAACCTTGCCCTCGTTGTACAGGTAAGAATAGATCGTTCCGATAAGGACTTCAAATGCAGCGGAGGAAGAAAGACCCGAACCTTTAAGAACATTTGAGGTCGTGTATGCCTTAAAGCCGCCGATTTTAAAGCCGCGGTTCAGAAATCCCTTTGTAACGCCGCGCAGGAGAGCTGTCGCGCCGTTTTTTTCGCTTTCTACAATGTCAAGCTCGTCGAGAAGGATCCTGTTTTCATCAAAACCCTCCGATTTGATAACGGCAACTCTTTCGTCGAGAGGTTCAACCACCGCGATGATATCGAGGTCAACGCTTGCCGCGAGAACCTTTCCGCAGTTATGGTCGGTGTGGTTGCCTCCGACCTCGGTTCTTCCGGGTGCGGAGAATATTCTGATTGCCGAGCCGTCGGAAACGAAATATGCCTTGTAATCCTCGATAGCCTTTGCGTAGCGTTTTTTCTGCTGTTCGAGCGTTTCCGCTTTATACAGCTGTTCGAGCTTTGCGATAATCGGTTTTGTAGCCATAGTTGACTGTCCTTTCTTGTGTCATTTATAAGCGGTTCTGCGAAAAACGAGAACCTTTTATGATACGGATAAACCGTAATGATCAATCTTCCTTTTCGGTATAGAACATATAGCGTTTCTTACGGCGGTGAGCCATAACACTCAGCACAAGTCCAACCGAAGCGTACAGCGAGATAACGGAGGTTCCTCCCGCACTGAAAAACGGGAGCGGTATTCCTATAACAGGGACGACTGCGAGAACCATACCGATATTTATGACGGAATGGAAAAAGAACATTGCGAAAACTCCGATACAGATAAAGCGTCCGAGGTTATCCGCTGCGTTTGCCGAGCACGCCACAAGCTTCACGCAAAGTAAAGCCAGAGCCGCCGCGACCGCGATACACCCGACAAATCCCAATGTCATTCCAATATATGCAAAAATAAAATCGGTATCGATCTCGGAAACGTAGGTATAATTATCGCTTCCGAACAGCCCAAGACCCGTCATCTGTCCCGAACCGAGAGCCTTTTTCCCCAGCCACTGCTGATAATATATTCCGAGAAGCTCACTTTGCTGCAATTCTTCGTCGAAAAGCACCATAAAGCGTTTGAGCTGATGGGGCTGCATAACGTAGTTCCAGGCGACATACACGACGACAGGAACGCTTATTCCCGCAGCCAGTATATACTTCCAGGAAACGCCTGCCGAAAAGAGCATTACCGCGAACATAAACAGAAAGACCATTGCCGACCCGTCGTCGCCCTGGAGCATAATAAGTCCGACGGGGAAAAGCCCGTGTATACACAACAGGAGCATATTAAGCGGCTCGTTAAGCCTGTTCCCGACCTTATGCAGGTGCAGCGAAAAGCTCATAATAAACGCGACTTTGAGCAGCTCGGACGGCTGAAACTGGACGAACCCAAGATTAAGCCAGCCTATATCGTCCGCCCCCTCAACGCCGACTCCGAGAGGCGTGAACAGGAGCAGTGTCAATATAAGCGCGGCGGGAACGTACAGCCACCAAAGCCTGACGATCGAACGGTAGTTGACGGCGGCAAGAATCAGCGCGATCACTACGCCGATAGCGGTTGCGAGAAGCTGAATTTTCCACTGCCTGTCGGAAACATAGGGGCTTATTTTGTTCATATTAAGCGTATACAGCAAATAAATGCCGAAGCCGCTTAATGCAAGACAAAGCGTAAGCAGCATTTTGTCCAACCGCTTTATATAATCCCATATACCGGATAAGATTTTTTTCATACTGAACTGCCCTCACCGACACAACATTCCATAATGATATTATATACCATTTTACGTTTTTTTGCAATACATTAGCACAAATTTCACAAAAAAACCGCCCACGGCGAAAAACCGTGAGCGGCTGAATATTTTACTTCGATCAAGCTTTTCCGACAGATCCGAAAAGCTCCATCTTTTCCTTAACGGTAGCCTTAATAGCTTCAAATCCGGGAGCAAGAAGCTTTCTGGGGTCGAAGCCCTTACCCTGAAGATCCTTACCCTCTTCTACATACTTTCTTGTAGCTTCCTGGAAAGCGAGCTGGCACTCGGTATTTACGTTAATCTTCGCAACGCCGAGAGAGATAGCCTTCTTGATCATATCTGCGGGGATACCTGTACCGCCGTGGAGAACGAGAGGCATATCGCCAACCTTTTCCTTAACAGCTGCAAGTGTTTCAAAGCTGAGACCTGCCCAGTTTTCGGGGTACTTACCATGGATATTGCCGATACCTGCTGCAAGCATTGTTACGCCGAGATCAGCGATAGCCTTGCATTCGTTCGGGTCAGCGCACTCGCCCATACCGATAACGCCGTCTTCTTCGCCGCCGATAGAACCTACCTCAGCTTCGAGAGAAAGACCGAGAACATCGCAGGTGTGAACAAGAGCGGTTGTCTTAGCGATATTTTCCTCAATCGGATAATGTGAACCGTCGAACATAATGGAGGAGAAGCCTGCGTTGATGCAAGCCTTTGCGCCTTCAAAAGAGCCGTGGTCGAGGTGGAGAGCAACGGGAACTGTGATATTAAGTTCCTCGATCATACCCTTAACCATTCCTACAACGGTCTTATAGCCGCACATATACTTGCCTGCACCCTCAGAAACGCCGAGGATAACAGGGGACTTGAGTTCTTCTGCGGTGAGAAGAATAGCCTTTGTCCATTCGAGGTTGTTGATGTTGAACTGACCTACGGCATACTTGCCTTCACGAGCCTTGTTCAACATATCCTTTGCTGAAACTAACATTGGAATTACGTCCTTTCTGATTTTATTTCATTTTCATTTTACCACAACTTGCTGAAAAATGCAATAGGGAAAAGAAAAATAAATGAACAATTCGGAATGGCAATTGACAGCGAACAGTTGCGGCACGGATTTTAAACAGCATAAAAGAAAAGGCTGCTGTGCATATCAATAGTTCACAATAGCCTTTTCCCTTTGATCTTTTGTTGATTGCACCTGTAATGGCGCGCCTTAATCGCAGATTTTACGCATTCACTTTTCTGACAATAGAAATCGGAGTTTGCTGCGAACACTGGTCGTGGGGGTTATCGCGGAAAACCTGTTCGCCGAACGCTTCGGGGAGATCTTTACGGCTTCTTCCGAGAACATTCGCGCCGATGTCGTTCGCGTCTATTATGATAACGTCGCAGCCGCAGTGCTTAGCGAGTCTGGCCGCTTCTTCGTCAGGCTTATCGGGTGCCATTTTCGCATAATTGTTATAAGGCGGGATAGTGTAATCACAGGGACCGTCAATCGCGCGCGCCTTCATTCCGCAGATGTTATAGAAAACGCCCCTTTTACCGAACAGCTTTCCGACTGCCGCACAAGCCGCCGCGAAAAGCACCTTCGGACGACCGACTTCGCGCAGACAAAGCTCCATTGTTTCGGGCATACCCAGACCAATGCCGTAATTTGTCTTAACAACAAAGCGGCTCAGGAATTTCGCAAGGCGCGAAACCTTTATGTCCTCAAGCTTAAAGGCTCTGCCCTGTGTGATCGCGATAATTTTTTCAGATATGATAACGGTATCGCCCTTTTCGAGATAGGGGCAGACGTATTTATCGAGAACGTCCGTCATTTCGTCCTCTTTCATAATGACGTGCGTTTTAATCGGATAGCGGGCGAAGGTTCCGTAATCCGTATCTATCGTAAGGTTTTTTCCCTCGTTCGGGACGAATGGCATTTCCATTTTAAAATTCCCTTTCTTTTCTGATTCTGCATTTTAACATTATAATTATATCACTTTACCCTCGATTAGTCAACCGAAATCTTGCAAATCGGCGGAAAATATGTTAATATTAAGACATATTCTATGCGGAGGATTTTCTGTGAACACACCTGTACATAACTTTTTATTGAAATATTCGCAGCTCGGCGCGGTGCGCTGTCATATGCCGGGCGGAAAGGGGCTGGACAGCCCGCTCGACATAACTGAAATTGACGGTGCGGACAGCCTTTACGAAAGCGCAGGCATAATACGCGAGAGCGAGAAAAACGCGGCAGAGCTTTTCGGCGCGGGCGACACGCTTTATTCCTGTTCGGGCAGTACGCTTGCAATCCAGACGATGCTTGCGGCGGTTCAGCCGATTACCGGCAGGAGCAGAATCGCTCTCGGACGCTACTGCCACAAAAGCGCGGCGAGTGCGTGCGGACTGCTTGGGCTCGATATAACGTGGCTCTATCCCGACAGCTTTCTCGGAACAGTTATTTCTCCCGAAGCTGTCGAAGCGGCAATTGACGGGGAAACGGGCGCGGTTTTTCTGAACAGCGTGGACTACTACGGCGGAACAGCTGACATTGCCGCTATCGCGGAGGTCTGCCGTGAAAAAAACGTGCTGCTGCTTGTTGACAACGCGCACGGTGCTTACCGTGTTTTCACGGAAAATCACCCGATAACTCTCGGCGCGGATATGACCGCCGACAGCGCGCACAAAACCCTTCCCGCTCTTACAGGTGCGGCTTATCTGCACCTAAAAAATCCTGCGCACCGCGACTTGTGCAAGCGGCAGATGTCGCTTTTCGGAACGTCAAGCCCGTCCTACCTGATTATGGACAGCCTCGACCTTTGCAATGCATTTATAACTGAAAAAAGCGGCAGGGCGGAAGAAGCATTCGGGAAAACGCGGGAACTGAAAAAAACGCTAAAACGGCTTGGTTATGTACTTTACGACAGCGACCCTATGCGCGTTACGGTTGACGCGGCAGCTTACGGTTACAGCGGCTTTTCGCTGGCGGAGGAACTTCGCAGAAGGGGCGCAGAGTGCGAAATGTGCGACGAGAGATATACCGTTCTGCTGTTTTCCGTTGTCCAGCCGGGCGCGGATTTTGAGCGGCTGACACGGATCTTTACGGACATTCCGCAAAAACCGCCGGTTCGCGTCGAACCGCATGAGATACTGCACCCCAAAAAGGCGATGGGTGTTCGTGAGGCTCTTTTTTCGCCGCACGAAACGGTTGATATACGTAGGGCTGCGGGAAAAATCTGCGGGGAAATTTTTTCGCCATGCCCGCCGTGCGTGCCGTTGGTTACGCCGGGCGAGGTTATCGACAAGAGCTGTGTGCGCGAGCTTTTACGATACGGCACAGAAAAAATCGGGATTGTGAAAATATAACAAAAACGCGGCTTCCGCAAAAGGAAACCGCGTTCTTTTCTTATTATCGGATTACGCCTTGGGAGCGCCTACGGGGCAGGTATCTGCACAAGCGCCGCAGTCGATGCACTTATCAGGGTCGATCTTGTAGATATCGCCGGCTGTAATTGCTTCAACAGGACATCCGTCTGCACATGCGCCACAAGCGATGCAATCGTCTGTAATTTTATAAGCCATTGGTATGTATCCTCCTTCTTAGATTGTCGGCATAGCCGTCTAAAGATATTATAACAGATTATTTTAGAAAAATCAAGTGCTTTTTGTGCATTTTTTCAGAAAATGTTCAATCGTAATAATCGTAAATCGAGCCGAACGGCGCATTTGTTGCGGCGCACCAGCTTCCGAACGGGATATAATCGGTTTCGTTGATATAGAATTTTCCCTCGGTCGGGAGCTTGCTGACCGAGTTATACGACCAGGAATAGCAGTACCCGCAAACATAATCGTAGAACTGCGGAACGTTTTCGTTCAGGAAGTCGATACCGCTGTTTTTTTCGACAGCCGCCGCGCCGATAAAGACAATTTGCAGTTCGTCCGTCTGTTCGGGGACGGCTTCTTCGTTGACTAAGGCTGAATAGGTGTCGATAAGATTTTCGGAAGCGAAATTCAGCTGGATTTCCGCGCCGCCGAGATCCTTATTTTTCAGCTTTTCGGCAAGATAATCCGAAATACCGGATTTTTTGAACGTGTTCGCAATGGTATAGCTTGATTTATTCTCGCTGTTTACACCGGTTTTAACGCTCCAATCGCTTGAATCAAGCACAACCGAGAAGCACTCGTCTGCTATCGGATCAAACAGCTCCGGGTTATCGCGAACGTAAACCGTTACCGCCTTACCGACAGTAAGCGCGTAATTATCAAGCGTTTTCTTTCGGGAATCGAACTTTTCCTGTTCATTGAGATAGGTTGACGTTCCTTCGTCAAGGCCCGGATATGTTCCGACAACGAAATCTTCCTTAAAATACTCCTCGCCGCCCCACTCGAAAACTCCGTCGATATAATTGTAGGTGTCCGGGAGAGAGGAGGGAATATTGTTCGGGTCGTCGGTATAAACCGCGCAGACGCCCGTTAAAAGAGGAAAGTTGTCATAATCATAATAGCTCCCGCGCGTTTCAAGCGCGCGGTTAAAGTCAACGGTAAGTTCACAGTAAAGGTTTCTGTATTCCTCGCTGTTGTTTACAAGCGCGGCGAAATCAACAAAATCAAACCCGCCGTCGTCAATAATCTGAACACCGTTTTCGTTATAGTAGAGTTTAATCGTGAAAACGTCGGTGTATATTTTACCGTTGTTCAGAATGGGGTACTTCTCAATTTCCGATTCGTCAAGGCTGATATACGTTTCCCAGAATTCTGATTCAAATTTATCGTGAATATGCTCGGCGGCTCTTCGCGCGTCACTGACTGAATAAGAAGCGTAGCCCGAATACTTTTCAAGCATTCTTTCCTTACGGTTAAGTTCCTCGATTTCTTCTTCAAGACCGTCCGTAAGGTCAAGCTTTTCTGAAATTTCGCTGAGAGTGCTGTTGTCGCGGATTTTCTCAAGTAAAGCCTTGCTTGACGCGATGGTAAGTCTGTTTTTTGTTTTTTCGTCCAATTCGTCTGCAAGATCTATGCCGTTCGATACGTCGGGGATCACAACCTCAGCCGAAGCGTTGTACGGGGTAAGTTCCGCGCTGATCGACAGTTCGATAAACGAGGAGGAATGTATTCCGAAATCCACGTTCAGCTTATTTTCATCGCCCGTAAGCGACCATTTTATTTTCAGCCTCTTCAGTACCGACATTACCATTGCAGTTCCGCTGTCGCCGCCGAACTCCTCCATCATATCGCCGGAAGGCTCGTCGCTTGCCGCACCGTTTCCGATAAAATATGACGCGAAAAGCTTATCCTTATCGGAAAGGCTGAGCGTGTAGCTGCCCGTTTTGATTTTTTCACCGCAGTAGACGATCTCGCCGGGGTTTTCGCAAACGAGGTCGAGAACAAGCGGAAGGCTGTCTTTATTCTCAACGAATGTTATTTCGGTATTTACAACATCGGTTGAACCGAACGCGTCGGAAACAGTATCTGATGTGGCTGTGAAGGAAAGCTTGCCGCCCTCAGGGGTGTCCACAGAAAGGCGGGTTTCGTCACCCTTGACAAAACCAACAGCAACGCTTCCGCCGTCTTCTTCGGAAAGATTGTTGATTATAACGGTTTTTCCGATAATTTCGGAATGGGGGGCTATGTAGTTGCAGAACGTAAACTCGACGTTAAATTCGTTTTCGCTGTCAGTTTCCTGTTCATTTTCGTCGTTTTCGCCGCTTTTGGCTTTATCATACCAGCCGCGCAGCGTTTCGTCATTTTTGCAGAAATCTGATATTTCATTATAAATAGTGCGGCAAAGCTCATTTGAAAAGACGGTCTTGATCTCCGTACCCTTTACAGTTGTTCCCGCAACGGTAAATTCGCCGTCCGTGTAGATAAATTCCGCTTCGGGGTAGTGCTTTTCGATAATCGCGGTGATCTCCTCGCGGATACGCTTAGCCTCTTCAGTCGGGAAGAACTCCTCCGCCTCGCGGTTCAGATAGAACACGTCCTCAAAAGCGGACGGAACAGCAAGCACAGAAATATTATCGGAGAGGTACTGTTCAAGCCGCATTATCTCGTCCTGCTCAAAATTGAATGAGTAGGTGTATTTGTCGGCGGTTTCGCCCCTCTGTGCGTGTGCGACAACCTCAAAGCCGTTCAGAAGATCAAGATATGTGCCGACCTCGTCGTTGCCTGCAAGAGCAAGATTAAGAAGCGACTTGAACTCGATATTCGCGTTCATCTTCATTTCACTGTCGCCGTATTTGCTGAGGAGTGCGCTCATTGAACTGCTGTTCATCAACGCAAGAAGCTGAGCATTTTCGTCTGACGTGTCATTACCGCTCATTCCAGCCAGCGCGCGGTTCATATTTTCAGCGAGCGCGTAATCAAGCTCATCAAGATTGATCTCCTCACCGTTGAAGAGATAATCAGTATAGGATTTTTCGGCAATTTCCCTTGCGTATTCCTCGTCGCCCTTTATAAGGCGCATAATCTGGTTGCTGAAGCAGAAATATCCGACTGCCGCGGCAGCTCCGACAAGAACGACTGCCGCTCCGCCAATAATCGGTCCGAGCTTACGCTTTTTCTTTTTTGTAACAGCTGTCGCCTGCGCCCCGACAACTTCGCTGAAACTTTCAGGGAGCGGTTCGGGTTCGACTGCAACAGGTGCGGGTTCGGGTTCAGCCGCAACAGGTGCGGGTTCGGGTTCAGCCGCAACAGGTGCGGGTTCGGGTTCAGCCG
>CAZAXM010000019.1:19592-31219 GCA_964489095.1 uncultured Ruminiclostridium sp.
CAACAGGTGCGGGTTCGGGTTCAGACGCAACAGGTGCGGGTTCGGGTTCAGCCGCAACAGGCGCGGATTCGGGTTCAGCCGCAACAGGCGCGGGGGAAGGGGTGGAATTTACAGGATTACCACAGCCGCTGCAAAATCTCGCTTCGTCGGGAAGCGGTTTCTCACATTTTGAACAAAACATAGCATTTCCTTTCCAGAAAGTGTTGTCTATAATTTGGTACTTTACTATATCATACTATTATATCACACTTCCCGCAGTTAGTCAATAAATAAAAGCCTGTCCGCGCAAAATTTAAAAAAGGACTTGTAATTGAGCATAGAAATGTGTTATAATGTAATGTAAATGTATTTTGCTGAAAAATAGAGCAGGAAAGCGAGAAATAACGAAAAATGGACGAGCAGATCATATATGGACGAAACGCTGTTACGGAAGCGCTTAAAGCCGGGAAAACCGCAGATACCGTGTATGTACAGAAAAACGCAAAGGGTCTCGGCGGAATAGTTGCCCTCGCTAAGGAGTCGGGCGCTGTCGTTAAAGACGCAGGCGAGGATAAGCTTAACGAACTTAGCGGCGGCGAAAAACACGGCGGCGTTGCCGCAGTTATGGCGGCTGCCGAATACGTTTCGGTAAGAGATCTACTGAATATCGCTAAGGAGCGCGGCGAACAGCCGTTCCTGATCATCGCCGATGAAATTCAGGACCCCCATAATCTCGGCGCAATTATCAGAACAGCCGAGGCTGCCGGCGCACACGGCGTTATCATTCCGAAAAGAAGAAGCGCGGGACTTACCGCGACTGTTTTTAAAACATCGGCGGGCGCGGCAAACTGGCTTAAGGTCGCGCGCGTTTCTAACCTTGTTGAAACAATAAAGGAACTTAAAAAAGAAGGCGTATGGGTGTACGGCGCAGAAGCGGACGGCGAACCGTTTTATAAGGCGAACCTGAGCGGCGCAGTCGCACTCGTTATCGGCTCAGAGGGCTTCGGTCTCGGAAGGCTTGTCCGCGACAGCTGCGATATGATCCTGTCTATCGATATGTACGGAAAGGTCAATTCGCTCAACGCGTCTGTAAGCGCGGGCATACTTATGTACGAGGTCGTTCGGAGCAGAAGATAAATGTATAGAAGGTAACGAAAGGAGGCGGCGAAATGTCCGATTTCAGCTTAGAGGATATACTGGCGGAGGTTGAAAATAAAAAGGGCGACTCGCGCCCGGATAACTTCGGTTCGGAAAGAAAACGCGAAAATGAAAAAACCAGCGATAACGACGAGCCGAGAGGTTATACCCCCGATTTTAATATTGATGACATTTTAAATGAAACCCTCGGCGAAAATGCCACAGCTAAAGCCTCACACTCCCCAAAGGAGAAGAAAGCCGCGGAAAAAGAACGAAGACGTGCCGAAATAGCTGAACAAAAGCGGCGCGAAGCACGTGAAAAGGAAGAAGAACGCGCAAGAAAGGCTGCCGAGGAACAAAAACGCATCGCCGAAGAACGCGAGCGCAGGGCAGCAGAGGAACGTGCAAAAAAAGAGGAAAGACAGCGCGCCCTTGAAGAAGCTGAACGTAAAAAACGCGAGGAGCTTGCCGAGGAACAGCGCCGGGCAGAAATGAAGCTGCGTAAAGCGGCGGAGGCTGCCGAGGAACGCAGAAGGCTTGCACTTGAAGAAGAACGCCGTAAAGAGGAAGAAGCCGCAAGGCTCGCCGTTCTCGACGCGGCAGAAAGAGAAAAGGCGGAGCGTGAAGCGGCAAAAAAGCGCCGCGAAGCCGAGGAGTCCGAACGCAGATATGCTACAAAAAATATAGTTTTCGAGGAAGCGCCAATTGAGCTTCCGAAAATTGAGGATACTGCCGCAGAAAAAACCGCCCCCGCTACCGAGGAGGAACTTGCTATCGAAAAGGAGCTGCGCGAGAAAAAACTTGAGGCTCAGGCGCAAAAACGCATTGAACGCGAAATCGAGCTTGAAGACCCCGACGATTTTCTCTCCGCTATCAACCCCTACGATATAGGCTCCGTCGCCGAACCAAATGAATCCGGACTTTCCCTTACGACAGTTATCGAAACAATCCCCGCCCAGCAGCTTTCCGGCGACACGCTCAGCGTTGCGGGAAACGAGCTTAAAGAATTGGCACGTTCAAGTGCGTACAACGACCGCTCGGTAGAAGAAATCGTCGGCGGAGAAACAAGAGTAATGCCCGAAATCCTGCGGAACGAGGCTCCCTCTCTCGATCTCGAAAAAACGTTCGTTCTCGGAAGCACGAACGAGGTAAAGCCTATCTCGCCTAAGGCAACCGCCGCTTTTTCAGTCGATACCGTCGAAGTGAAAAAAAGCAAAAAAAACGACCCGCTTATCGCTTCTATAAATAAAACTTTAGAACAAAAGCGAATAGAGGATATCGAGGCGCAGTCCCCCTATGCAATCACCGCTCAGCTTGAACAGGAGCATAAAACGCCGACCAATACTATAAGCCCCGACCTCGACGGCGTTAAAATGCCGCATACGGGCGCGATCCCGATAACAAACCCTGTTATAAGCGAACAGAAAATGAAATACCTTAACTCGAAGCGTAAGCGTAAACTTTCCGACTTCGTTTTAGAAGATGTCCGCGACGACGACGATTTCGACTACAGCATCGACGATGAAGAACCGGAGCTTGCCGACGAGGACGACGGACAGATATGGCAGGACCTTACCGAAACACATAAAAGCCTGCGGCTGCGGTTCGTTCTGCTGCTGATCATAACGCTTATTGTCGGGGGTGTAACCCTCGCGCAGGAATTTGGCGCAAACGTGACCTTTAATTTATTCGGCGCGGAAATAAACTTCCTCGATAAAAAATTCGACCCGAACGGCTTTATTTATTTCAACCTTGTCGCGGGCGTGATCGGTATGGCTCTTTGCGCCGAGGCGATCCGCGGCGGTATCGCGAAGCTCTTCCGAGGACGCGGCGACTGCGACAGCGCAGTTGCGGCGGTAAGCATTCTTTCGCTGCTCGGCGGCGTGCTTAACCTCATGAATACCGACGACCTCCAGCGCAGCAACGCATTCATTTTCGTCCTCCCCGCGCTTACCGGTCTGCTTTTTAACACGCTCGGTAAGCTTAGTATGATCTCCCGCGCGCGAAAGAATTTCCGGTTTATTTCAGCCGAGGCGAACTGCTACTACGCTGATATTATTGAGGACGAAAGCGAAATGAGCGCATTCACCAAGGGCGTAGTGACCGAGCTTCCATTCCTCGTAACAATGCGAAAAACCGAAATCCTTACCGATTTCCTGCGGAAAAGCTACTGCGAAGACAGAGCGGACAGGCTCTCCAGAAGCCTTACCCTTATTTCACTCGCGGGCGGCGCACTTATGGGACTTTTAACCTACTTTATCCCGCACAGCCTTTCCTCAATGACGCAGAATAATATTTACTGGGCAAGTACCGTTCTGATTTATTTTGTGTGCATATTCGTGCCGTTTTCGACAATGTTCCTCGTGAATAACCCTATGCGCCGCGCAACAAAGGCTCTCGAAAAAAGCGGCAGCACTATCCTCGGTTACAGCACCGCTGAAAAATTCAGCCGCACAAATGCCGTTATGACCGATGTTTCATCAATTTTCCCCGCGTCAAGCGTTGAATGCACCAATATAAAGCCCTGTCGGCTTCAGAATTCCATAAATAACATCTCTCTCGACCAGGCGATCATCCTCGCCGCAAGTCTCGCGATAAAAACAAACTCCGTCCTTTCCCGCCTTTTCTACGAAATGATCGGCGGAAAGGAAGAGCTTCTTTCCGAGATCGACGGCTGCGTTTACGAGGACAATATGGGCGTTATGGGCTGGTACGGAAATAAGCGGCTTATTATGGGCAATCGCGAACACATGAAGCATCACAGCATAAAAGTGCCCGAAATGGCGGCAATAGCAAAATATTGCAGAAACGGTTCGGACGCGGTTTACCTCGCTGTCGGCGGTGAACTTACGATAATCTTCTTTATAAGACTTACCGCTAACCCGCATATCCGCGACGGACTCCGTGAGCTTAGCGACAGGGGTGTTTCGCTTATCGTAAAAACGACCGATTCCCTCGTTACAGTCGGAAAGATTGCCGACCTCTTCGACCTCGACCCCGAAAAGATAAAGGTGCTTAACGCGGGGCTTCACGAGCAGTTTAACGAGGCGACAAGGTACACCTCAAGCGGCTGCGGCGCAATAACCTGCAACGGCGGCTTCGCGGGATTTTCACGCGCCATCTGCGCGGCAAAAAAAATCGTAAAGGACGTAAACCTTTCACAGATGGTAATGCTAGCGGGAATTTTCCTCGCGACCGTCCTCGCGGTTTTCCTCGCGCTTTCGACAAAAACACGCGTATTCTCCCCCGCCGTAATTACGCTTTATCAGCTTTTCTGGCTTCTGCCTGTCTTTTTTGTGCAAATGTTCAGGAAATATTAAGACGCAGCTTCACGATCAACGTCTTACTCCCGTCGCCTTTGTGCAATCCGACAAAAAATCCGGCTGCGTAATCGCACGACAATGATCGTGCGGTTAAGCTTTAAACTAACGGCTGCTGCGAATCCGCGGCAGCCGTTCCGCGTATTTACAGACGAAAATTTGCCATTATTTGTCATCTCTGCCCCCGCGTGTGCCAAAAAAAGCAGTTGAAATTTGTTCAAATCAGCAAATTATCCTTTGGAATGAAAAAACAGTTGCTTTTCTGTAAAAAAAGTAGTATAATGTAAGTTGAGAAATTGTCGATTTTGACAGGCGCAGGTTGCAATAATACGCGGCTTCGCGCGAAACGGGCAGTAAAATCACCCGTTAAGATAGATTGGAGGGTTAATCTGAAATGAATGAAAACGACCTCAAGTGGATATCGGTAAACGCACCCGCACCTGAGCCCGCACATATCGCACTGTCCGAAAAAATGGATAAATTCGGCTGGTGCGTTGATTTCAGCGGCTTCGGCGAGGGAAAAACGAAGAAAGCCCAGCTCTGCGTATTCGACGCGCTTAGCCGGAGCGAAAAGCCGAATATCCTTATTATAAGCCCGTCCGGCTTCGTACAGAGCTGGTATAACGCACTCCTTATGGGTCTTGGCGTGGACTTTAAGCTCGTTTCGGGTGCAAAAAATGCGGTCGCTTATTTTTCTAAGGAACTTTCCAACCTGTTTATCGTGAGCGAGGACGTACTTAACGACAGCGCTAATTCCATTTTCGAGGAAATGCAGAAAAGCGGCGTTGTGTGGGATCTGATGATAGTTGACGCTTCGGGAAATACCGAGGATATGAACGCTCAGCTTTATACCGAAAAAATCGGTATGAAATCCGAAAGACTGCTCGTTTTCGCGCCCTATCCCGCACTCTATACGGAATCGCCCGCGCCTGTAAACGATATAGTAAAGACTCTCCTTAATAAAGAGCCGGACGGCATCGCGGATATTACACCCGCAATTTCCGCTTTTTCCGACAATTCCCCCTACCTGAATTGTCCTAAAAAAGCCGACGGCGCAGACATCAATATCGTTCGCTATTCCTTCGATGAACAGCTTATCCCCGATACGCTTAAAATGCCCGAACAGCGTTCAGACGGAAGATATATCCACGGCGGAAATATCTTCGAGGAATACGACCTTGAAGCACGGAAAATATACCTCCGCCCATCTTACACAAGAGTTGAAGCCGAGGTGCTTAAAAATACAGACCAGAAGCTCGGCGCGTTTATGAAGCTTATCGACCCGATCATGAACAGCTCCGACCGAGCTGCTATCGTCTATTTCGACTCCGACGCCACGCTGAATTATGTCGAAAAAATATTATCGGCTGTGTATTACGACAAATCAGCCGAAATTATGACCTGTACAAAAAACCTTTTCGACGTCCGCCGTTTAAAACAGTGGTACGAAGCCGTAGACGGGCGCGCAGTGCGTGTTGTACTCGCTTCCGACAGCCTCGACGAGGCATTCGGTCTGTACAGCCGCGTTACCGATATAATCAACTACGAGCTTCCCGATAATCCCGCTGTTTTCCACCAGCGCTATATGCGGCGCGGGCTTCTCGGCGGCGATAAGCCTTCCTTTACAATTTTCATCGACGAAAACGGCTGCTTCGATTCGCGCATTCTCGAAAAGACGCTCGTCGGAAACCTCTATAAGGCGTTCCATCGCGACGTCCCCACCGATAATATCATGTTCTATATAGACGGCGTTGAAAAAATGATCGCCGATATGCTTTTAGATATTAAGTACATTTCCGATTATACAGGCGCGGTAGGTTCCAGCTTCGACGTTATTTCCCGCTTTAAAAATGAATACAATATTCCCGCTGAACGCAGCCTGACTACTGCCGCACGTACACACGAATATTCTAAGAATAAGCTTTCTCTCCTGGCTTCTGCATTCGGCGTTACCGAGCTTCTCGCGGAAAAAGATGTCGATAAGGAAGCTCTCCTGACGGCTGTAACAAATAAAATCAGTGAGATACGCGGCGGATTTACAGCGTTCGATGAGAAAATGAACCTTAAAACCGTTGATAATGCCGCTGTTTATAATGACGGGTATAAAAAGCTCGCGGCGCACGTTGACGGCTGTCCGTATATCCTGAACGCGGAAAAGGCACGGAAAAAGCTTGACGAAATGATCGGAGCTTCGGAAAGCTTCCCCTATATGAAGGGCGAAACGGCAGGCCTTTCCGATATAATGACCGCCTGCGTTCTCTATAACGCGTGGCTGTACCTGCACAAGGAAAAAGGTAAGGGCGGCTCTTACGCGCAGGTTATTAAGGCATACAACGAAGGGGTGATATAAATGAGCTACGAAGAAACAAAAGCGCGCGAGGCTCTCGCTGCTGAGCTTAAACAGTACATAGGCGATTTCTATGAGGGCCATGCCGCACAGGACGACGCAAGACGTGACGCCGCCCTTAAAAAGATCCAGACTGCCCTCTTTACAGGCTCATCAGACAGCGAGCCGTTCAAGGACTATTTTAACGACGTATATAGCGGACGTACCGCTTTTAACACCCTTTTAAGCATCAACGACTACCCGAAAGAGAGTATTCTCCGCGAGCTTCTCCAGAACACTTTCGGCTGTCATTACGAAACTAAGGACATAAAGGTCCTTTTCAACTTTTCGACAAATCAGCACCAGGTAAGCCTTTCCTATAACGAGGTCGGCTTCACTATGGAGCAGATCCTCTATTACCTCAGCTTCGGACGCGGCGAGCGAGACAAATCGGGAACGCGCGAAGGCCGCTTCGGCGTCGGCGCAAAGAGCGTTTTCTTAAACGTAGAATGGCTTTCACTTAAATCAAACAATTTCAGCTTTAAAATAAAGAACGATAACGGAAATCTGAAAATCCTTGAGCTTGACCTTTTCGGAAGCCAGTTTAAGGGCACAGAAATTATCTTTAAGGTGCGCGGCGACGAGTTTAACTCGATTATGGATAATTTCCTTAACCTTACCGATAAAAAGGGCGACTATATGAGCCTTATGGAGCTTTGCTTCGCCTTTAACCGTAAAAAGTACATGGATACCCGAAACGCGAAGTGGGAGGAAGCTAAGGACAGAACCTTCAACATCGCCGTAAAAGTAAACGATGAGCTTAAAACGATCTACAAGATCATGCAGTACCAGAAAGAGGGCGACGAGAACCCTGTTATCCGTTTTATGCAGAATAACAAGAGTATGATCGACTTCCTCTGCTACGAAAATAAGGGCTTCTCTTACCTCGTTCCGTATGCTGTCGCGAACACAAAGCGCGCGGAGCTTGTAAACCTGTTAAGACAAAAGTACAACTATTTCTCGACCTACGAGCTTACGGGACTTTTTAAAGAGGATAACGAGGCTTTTATCGACGAACACCTCTCCGCGTTCTTCATAAGTGTTCCTAACGATTATATAACGCCCCACAGAACGGGTATACGCTTTGACTGTGAAAAGGAAATCACCGACAAGATCTGCAAGGACCTTGAAACGATGGTTTCGGAGTACAGCAGATATTTCGTGCTGGGTATGCAGGAAATCCCCGACACCGACCGCCGCTGCTTCCTTTACCCGAAGTCCTACGCTTTCGAGTTCTTCAAGAATTACATAAATACTAGCAAGTTCGGAAAAACACTTGAAGCGCGCTTCCAGAATAATATTTCACTCGTCTACCCCGGCGAAACTACGCCTGTTCCGTATTCGGAGCTGAAAAAGACCGGCTACCAGTCGTCTGTCGAGCATATCCCCGCTCTTGAACACCACAACGGTACTGCGTATAAGCAGTACATAACCGACGCGCTTGAAAACCTCCGCGAGCAGGTAAATATCGACGGCGATAAGACCCTCTACGCAGCGTACAGCTGGGAAAACGAGGAGGGCGCAGGCGGAAGAGTTTACCTCTATGAGTTCACGCACGGCGATAAACTCTATTATGTCGATTCAAAGGCTTCGGGAAATCGTCCCGATAATAACCTCTACTTCGGCTTCAGCTCTGCGGCGGAAAAGGTTGCCGAAACAATTTTAGAGGATAACGTTGTCCGCAGCGAGCGCGACCTCGAACGCCTGCTGTCAATGTACGACGAGATCTATCACGAGGATTATAAAATCCTTATGAAATATTATCAGTTCTACATTTCCCACGGCGAGGACGAACAGCGCTACGAAGTGTCGAAAATGATTATCGGAAACCTCAAGGACGCTATGGATACCGTTCAGAAGCGCCAGCACCGTTTCGATACACATCAGAATTACAACGAAGTTGTAAATATGATAATAAATAGCTTCACCCAGGGCAAGGATACGATGACGTTCCTGCGTGAAATAAAGGAGCAGGGCGGTCAGGTCACCCTCCAGCTTGATATCAACAAGCGTTATCGCTTTGCCGCATATAATAAGCAGTTTATGATCCCGCCGTCCGTTTCAAACGCGGATATGCTTGAGGTAATCGGCGATGTCGGACTGCTCATAAAATGCGGAATGCTCGACGGACGTGTTTTCGATTTCCCATACAGCAAGAGCCGTTTTTCATTCGATAAGAATATGCTCGTTAAAATGTTCGCGAACGACAGCCTTACACCCGACGATATCGCGGACAGAGCAGATAAGCTTTATACCTGTGACTTAAAGGTAGACAGGATTGCGCTTATCGGTGAGAATGATAAGATAATAAAGATTATCGAAATCGGCGCGGATATTTCGTCTGAACTGCGCGAAAAAACGTTGAAGTACGTTGCGCTCAGAGGCGACTGCACAAAGCCCGAATTTGCGGATATTGCCGAATATATTATAACAGGTGCGAACAGCGGACAGCTAAGCCGCCGCTATCTCTCGGCGGAGGAACCGAATAAGCTTCTTCCCGACCAGATCCCCTCTTATCTTAAAATCATACCCGCAATCACAAAACAGGAATTTTCATACCTCCGTGAAAAATGCAAGGAAATCGAAAAGTACAGCGAAACCCCGTCCTACCGCAACTATTTCGCCAAGGACGTAAACGCTAAGCTGTTCGGTTACGGCGGAACATGCTGCGCGTGCGGCTTCGAGTCCCGCGTTATTAACAGCTTCGCTCTTAAAAATTTCGAGGTCGAGGTTCTTACCGAAGAGAGCGAGAAGCCGTTCCGCTTTACGCTTTACCTTTGTGCAAACGACGCGGCTGCGGCAGGCGGCTGGCTTATAAGCAGCATCAGTATCGGCGGTATGAACCCAATACGCTGGCTCGAAGAAATAAAGCAGGCTGACGTAATCCCCCCTGAGTTCCTGTTCTGTCATATAACCTACCGCCAGCAGGTTACTTATGACATTTTAGGCGCGGGCGACAACTCCCATGGCGAAACGTTTAACGCCGGCAAGGAAGAACTCGATATAACGCTTACTCCGCTCATGGCGGCAAAGTGGGTCGAGGATAATATTTCTTCCGACAGTTCAGACGAGCAATAACGGTGCGTCAGAAAATCCGATAAAGTCTGACAAAAAGAAACAGGGCTGCTGCAGCTAAAACTGCAACAGCCCTTTTGATATATACTGTGCGATCTGATGCGTCAACGTCAGGAATTTCCGTTACGTTCCGAAAAATCCTTCATTTCATAGTCCGCAGGAACTTCAAAAACGCTTTCGTCAACAGCGTTTTCGAGCTTCTCAACCTTGCTGATCTGTTCGCCGGTACGGATAAATACGATTTCGTCCGTGTTCTCGTCATAGTAATAATTCGTGGGCGAGCCGTCAGCCTGGTAAATAATTTCATGCTTATAGGTAACGCCGTCAACGTCCTCGTAATCGTCTACGAATGAGCATTTTTCAACATCGCTCTTTTTAATTTTAATGAGATACTCCGAAACAAGCGATTTTACGCCTTCTACCGAGTAATCGCGGCTATAAACGGCTTTTTCACTGCTTTCGATCTGATAAACCATTCCGTCCTTATAGATAACCTTCGTTGTGTTCCCGCTAGCGTCTGTTGCGGATACAGCCATAGACTGTTCATCGCGGATATAAATTCCCGCCGAACCAAGACTCTCGCCGTTTTCGCTTATGCTTGTTTCAAAAGTAAGCGGATACTGCATACGCATTTCCATAAACTTGACATAAAGCGGGATCTTGTCGCGAAGGTATTCGAGCGCTTCCGCAGTCGTATCCTCCTCGTCGCCGTATATAACCTGAGAATGAACTTTTCCCGACGTACTTTCCGCTGCTGTTGTTGTTTCGGCAGTATCAGCGTTTTCGCCATTGCAGCCTGCCACCGTTAAAATAAGCGCAGCAGCCGCTATTATTGAAGCTATCTTTTTCATTTTTATTTTTCCTTTCTCTTGATATAATATGAACTGCCGCCTGCGGCATTGTCCTTACAATAAGGAAGTCAACACAACAAGCGGCATTGTTTCATTTTTAAGCTGAAAATCCCGTGAAAATTAGCCCTGTGTCAACTCACTCATATCTGTGTATGTGTAAGCTTCGGGAATGTCAAAAAGTGTTTCGTCAACACCGTTGTAATAATCGGAAATCTTGATGAGCTGCTCGATCTCCGCACCGTCGTACTCAACAGTGCTGCTCATATATGCAGCTTTTCCGGTTTCAGCGTCAAAATAGCACTTAACAGCCATCATATCGTCCTTGAGATCCTCAACAGAGTAAACTGTTCCGAAAAGTTCTTCCTCGCCTGTTGTAACCTCAAGCGCGTCAATGTTAAGAGTAACAACGGAAGTAGTTGACTCGGAAATAAGCTGATCCCATGTAGCCTCGTCAAGCTTCTGAACAAGACCCTCCTGGGTATCATCGCTGATTATATAGTAGGTGTAATCAGCCATTACAATTCTCGATGTTGCACCGCTCTGGGAAACGGCCATCGCAATTTCATTCATAGAGCCCATGGACACTGTTGTCGCAGAAAGCTCCGCGCCGCTTTCGTCAACTTCAACAAGAGTGGTAGTGTAAGGAAGCGTTGCGCTTACTCTTGCATATTCGGCATAAAGAGGAGCTTTTTCTGCAAGCGCACTGATATACGCTTCGTCAAGCAGCATTACAGCTTCCTCTGCGGGTGCTTCGCTGTCAGCAACTTCTTCAGCAGCTGTTGTGGTGTCGGCAGCTTCCTCTACGGGCGCTTCGCTGTCAGCAGCTTCTTCAGCAGCTGTTGTGGTGTCGGCAGCTTCCTCTACGGGCGCTTCGCTGTC
>CAZAXM010000019.1:31319-37223 GCA_964489095.1 uncultured Ruminiclostridium sp.
AGCAGCTTCTTCAGCAGCTGTTGTAGTGTCGGCAGCTGTTGCGTTTTCAGCAGCTGTTGTGGTTGTAGTTTCAGCAGAATCATTGCCGCTGCATCCTGCCGCTGTTAAAATAAGAGCAGCCGCAGCTAATAAAGATAAATACTTTTTCATATACTTTACACCTTTCTATTCTTGCGTTTTCTTGCAGAATTATACGTTTATTATACACGTCCCGTCTGCAATATGTCAATATGATTTACTGCATTTGTTTGCTATTTCGCTGAATTATGGCGCACCTCACAAAAAAGCAATGACGCGTTGATTGTTCTTTGTTGATTTTATCCTTATTTTTGAACAAACGAAAAGCAGGCATATATCGGATTTTTCCATAGCCTGAAAGTTGACAAAAGAAAGGAAGCGTAGTATAATAAAAGCGTATACAACTCAATACGCAGAAAGGCAGAAAAATGTCAAAAAAAGAAAAAATTAAGGATAATATCCACCGTACAAGTATCGGCGGTCAGGCTCTCATAGAGGGCATTATGATGAAAGGCCCGAATAAAACAGCTATGGCTGTCCGGAAAACCGACGGCGAAATTTTCGTCGAAGAAAACGATGCGAAAGAGAAAAAATGGTACAATAAAGCGCCGTTTATCCGCGGCTCGGTAAATTTCGTGACTCAGCTCACCGAGGGTTATCACTACATCTCGCGTTCGGCGGAGGTTTCGGGACTAGCGGACGACGACGAGGACGAGGAGCTTACCCGCTTTGAAAAGTGGCTTAACGATAAGTTCGGCGAAAAACTTATGAACGTCGTTATGGGTATCGCTATGGTTATCGGCATTGCGCTCGCGGTCGTGCTGTTCGTGTTCGTTCCGACCTGGCTTTTTATGCTGATTCAGACAATTGTCGGCGAAACCGATATTTCCGCTTTCCAGTCGCTTTTCGAGGGAATACTGAAAATAATTATTTTTGTAGCATATATGGCAGTTACCGCTGTTTCAAAGGACGTGAAAAGAATGTATGGCTATCACGGCGCGGAACATAAAACCATAGCCTGCTACGAGGCGGGGAAGCCGCTTACCGTTGAAAACGTCCGCCCTATGCGCCGTTTCCACCCGCGCTGCGGCACAAGCTTTATCTTCCTCGTGCTTCTTATAAGCATTCTCGTTTACTCGATATTCCCGATAACAAACGCAATTTTCATTGACGCTTTCGGGGTAAATGAAACGATAGCAATGCTTCTTCGCGTTTCCTGTAAAATTATTCTCCTGCCCGTAATCGTCGGGATCTCCTACGAGGTTATCCGCCTTGCGGGTCGTCATGACAATATCGTCACCCGCATAATCTCCGCACCCGGACTTGCTCTCCAGCGTATTACCACAAAGGAGCCCGACGACAGTATGATCGAGGTCGCAATCGCGGCAATGGAACGGGTAATTCCCGAAAATAAGGAAGAGGACAAATGGTAAGCGCAAGACAGGCGGTATTTGAACTTTGTACAATGCTGAAACTCGGCGGGATCGAGGATACAGCCTTTGAGGCGAAGGAAATATTCCGCGAAACAACAGGAAAACTGCCGATCATCACTGACGAAATCACGCAGGAACAGCTAGGCGAGATGCTGACGCTGGCGAAAAAGCGCACCGATGGAGTGCCGCTTCAGTATCTTTTCGGGAAATGGGAATTTTACGGACTGACATTTCTTGTCGGCGAGGGAGTGCTTATTCCGCGCCCCGAAACGGAGCTTCTGGCTGAACTGGCAATAAAAAAGCTGAAAAACGGCGGGAGAATGCTCGACCTGTGCAGCGGTACAGGCTGCATTGCGATCTCAGCCGCAAAAAATACAACTGCCGAAATATGGGCGGTTGAACTTCACGAGAAAGCTTTTTCATACCTTGAAAAAAATATCGGGCTTAATAATGTAAAAATAAGCGCAATAAACGGCGACGCGCTTGACGGCGCGGTTGTTTCTGAGCAGGCGTTTGACATTATAACCGCTAACCCGCCGTACCTGACGCGAACGGAAATGGACGAGTTACAGCGCGAGGTGCGGTTTGAGCCTGAAACTGCTCTGTTCGGCGGAGCGGACGGGCTGGACTTTTACCGCGCGCTTGTTCCGATTTGGAGTAAGCGGCTCAACGCAGGCGGACTTCTCGCCTTCGAGGTTGGCGATGGTCAGGCGGAGGCTGTCGGGGAAATGCTCTCCGCGGCGGACCTTGAAACGGAAATTCTGCCTGATCTACAGGGAATTGGGCGCGTTGTTTTCGGAAAAAAGGTTGACTAAATCTGTAAAATGTGATATAATGTAGAAAATATTATTCGGAGGTATAACTATGTACGGTTACTCTTACTACGGCGGCGGGGCTGCTGTTTCCGCAATTCTCGCAGTTATCTTCATCGTAATTGCTTTCGCGGGCGGAATTGTTCTTTATTTCACGGTTTTCAACAAGAAAAATGATGGCAAGTACACAGGTTTTATGAAGTGGCTTTATGATTTTGTTCACTTCCGTGTGCTTACGATCGAAGCGATAATGAAGATTACATATCTTTTCGCTGCGATCGCTGTTACTCTCACCTCGTTCCTCTGGTTTGAACAGGGACTTATCGGACTTCTCTTATGTCCTCTCCAGATAATTCTCGGAAATATTATCACGAGAATTACTTACGAATTTGCACTTATGCTCATTCTCATCACCCGCAACACCACCGAAATCAACGCTAAGATGAAGAACGAGAACGGCGAAAATGTTAAAAATATTTTTGAAACTCAGCTCCCCAACTTTGAAAAGAAGGCTAAGCCCGATTCAGCAAACACAAAGTTCTGCTCAAGCTGCGGAAAGGCTCTCGACGCTAACGCACAGTTCTGCGACGGATGCGGAAAAAAGTGCGATTAAACCGTAAAAATGGATAAAATTAAAGGTTACTGCGAATTTCTCACAGTAACCTTTTTTCTTTGTATTTGCCTTTGAAAATTATCTCGTCAGCCAGATATTTGCAACGTCAAGCGCTTCAAAAAGGCTGTTCCGATCGCTCGTTTTAACGATCATATCCTTAGCGTCAATGTCCTTCGCTGTACGCATAAGCGTTACCTTAAGCTTATCGGCTATATCAAGCTCGTTTTCCTTATGCGTTGAAAGAATACGGATCGTCGCGACAAATTCGTCGCTCATATTCCCGTAATAAATCTCCTTGTTGCTCCGTACAAGCGGAAAGCCCTTGTACATTAAAAATTCTTCTGCCATCTTTCGACCATTCCTTTCCTATATGCGCGGCGAACGCTTATTAGATAACACCTATCTCTATTGTAACACATAAATTGCTCAAAATCAATAGGTAAGAATAATTTCTCCGCCGCTAATTAAATTTTCCGCGTTTTTGAACAGCTGGCTGACATAAGCCCGCTTAGACCTGAACATATTTTCGCCGTTTATGCTTATTATAATGCTTCTGTCCATTCCGCTCTCATAAAATGCAACAACGTCCTTGCCGCGCGACTTGTCAGAGTAGGTGTAGGTTATTTCCGCCAGCTTTTCGCCGCGCGCTTCGTCAAAGTAAAGCTCGTTGCCCGACGCTGATATAAGGAACTGATACATCTGCTTGACACGCGCTTCGTCTGCCGCTTCGCCGTTCATATAGTAGTTATGAACGTCCTCGCCGTCCTCGGTTTCCGCAGGAATTGTTTCAAACGTAAACTCAAAGGCGCGCCCCTCGCTGTCGCTGTACTTAACTTCGTCAAGAGAGAAAATGTACGGCATCAGGAACAGCTCCGAAACAACCGATTCGGGGTCGATCGAAAGCGCGGGAATATCCTCGTAATCGAAAATGTAAAGCACATCAGGCTTCTCACTGCAAATTCCGTATATCCCCGTAATTTCCTGTTTGACATTCCCGTTCTCGTCGGCAGTTTCGTCCGCGAGTACATTGCCAAGCGTAAGCTTATACGTTTTTTCCGATGTTTTCATGGTTACAGTGCAGGACGGCTCGTTAAGCCCCGCTAGCTCATAATCACGCTCCTCTAAGCCATACCAGACCGCCTTCTTCGCTTCAAGCGAGAAAAGGCTGCTCATAAAGGTCGGCGCGTCTGTAAGGTCGGCGTAAACCGTGTACGGGCTTGTAAGCTGATACGTGAATACCGCGATCTCGTCCTCGACCGTCGGTATAAGCTCAATCGTCAGCGGCTCTTCAAGATCGTACCGCTCCACCGTAAGGCTCTGTATCTCCTCACCGTTTTCCGAGTCCTGCTCTGGCATAACGTTCGTGTCGATAAAGCTGAACTTATCGCCCGAAAAAGGCGTTACCGCCGACTTCTTGTAGGTGTAGACCGTGTCGGTCGCTTCGTCCATAAAGTACACTGCCGAGGAGGAGATAGGCGTCTGGTCGCCGTAGGAGAAGCTATATTCCGTTCCGTCCGCGTAACTTATCGTAACAGCCGCCTGCGGGTCGGAAAGTCCGTACTTTTCAGTATCCTCCGGCTTTTCTTCAACTCGCTGCTGCGCCTCAACGTTAGCAATTCCGCTTACCGCGCTTTTGATCGTATCGTTAAGCAGCGGTGCGCCCTCAAGTCCGTCAATTGTCCAGATAGTGCTTGCGTTTCCGTCCTCATCAGCTTCTTCCGTCGGGATAATGTCGTATTCACCGTCCGCGTTTTTTACGTGGATTTTTGTAATATTATCGACAGTCTGTGCGGAAAGAACGAAGCTCTCCGATTCGGCGTTCTCGTCCGATATTTCAGGCTCCTCCTGCGGCGCGGTCAGCATTAAAGCCGCCGTAACGCCGCCGAGGACCGCAAGCCCGACGCCCGAAAAAATCAATATCTGCTTGTTTTTGCTCATTTTTTATCCTCAATCAAAGATGCCGTCTGCGTACCCAGATCACTATGCCCGCAACAATAATGATAATGGGAATAATAACTGCAAACGTAATTCCTATGCCGAACTGCTGCGCGCTGTCGATCTCGTAGGTGGTTGCCGTAAAGCTCTTGGGCGTTACGGTAACAGCCTGATCCGTATTGCCGCAAACTTTGTTGAAAATCGCAATCGCAGCGTTTCCGTTGTTATAGTTGGTCGCCGTTATGAAGTATTCGTCGAAGAGCAGCTCGCTTCCGCCGACGATCACACGGCTGTACGTCGCTTCCGTTCCCTCAAAGCGAACCTTTGAAGCCTCTACAAGAACGTTGAACTGTCCGCGCTCCGCGGTATCCTCGCTCCAGGTCTCCGCGGTCGCGTCAAACGGCATTACAACGCTATCCTCGCCGTAGGAGCGGATAATAGCGGTATTGGAGTAGTTCGAGTTTTCCTCCCAGAGCATTCTTACCGGTCTGAAGCCGTTTACACGGAAGGAAGTGTTCTGACCCAGCTCCATAGCCGAGTAGTAATCCGTATCGTCAATGATCTCAGCCTTCTGATAGAACGGAGTGCCCATACCCTGAACGGAGTAAGCGTAGTTACCGTCAAACTGGAGAGAATATCCCATATCTACCGAGATTCCCCATTCTTTAAGGAAAGCGTCGATTTTCGGCGTGGAAACGGGGTTGTTGACCGAAGCGAAATACATCAGGTTCTTTCCGTAAAGCCCGTCGTTGCTGAGCCATTCGTCGATTTTATCGAGGACCTCGTCGCTGTAATCCATTGTCGGACCGTTTACAACGAGAATTTCATATTCGTCGGAAATTTCCGCCACTGTATCAACATCAAGCGTTTCGACAACGTAAGCGTTCTTTTCAAGCAGACTTACAAGCGCAGCGTTTTCAGTTTCGCCGAAGCCTGTCGCGAAAGCAACCTTTATCGGATTTACGCGCGTCACGGACATGATCGCAGAAAGAAGCTCCTGCTCCGCAATACTTGTCTGGTCGGTAATCTGGTAGCCGTAGTAGTACATCATCTGCGCTGTCTGCGCGTCGTAGCTTGTTCCGTCGATAACGTA
>CAZAXM010000020.1:0-37222 GCA_964489095.1 uncultured Ruminiclostridium sp.
GGATTCGCTGCAGCCTTGAAGGTACGCCGAAAGGGGAGTGGCTTAAGGTGCTTATTGCATATCCTCCCAAACAAATCGGCAGAATTATTGATTTTACAAAAAGGAACTGCGCGGATAATGTGAACTGGGTTCATTCTTCGCCGATGTACTATGAAATGCTTCCTGAGGGCATAAGCAAGGGGAGCGGATATAAAAAGCTGCTTGAGCTTTTGGACATAAATGAACGCTTTACGGCGGCAGTCGGTGATTACGGAAACGATTACGATATGATAAAATCGGCAGACCTCGGCGTTGCAGTCGCAAACGCGCAGGAGCATATAAAAAGCGCAGCAAAGCTGATTGTCGGGGATAATAACAGTTCGCCGATAAGCCAGATCATAGATTATATTGATAAATTATAAGAAAGAAGGAAAACAGGTGGGATTATTTGACCAGCTGCTAAAAACAGCAGAACGAGCTGTTTCGGGAGCAGTAAAACAAAAGCTTAATGAAGTAGTTTCGGAGGAGCTTGGAAAGTTCATTCCACAGGAGAATGCTTCATCGGCAAATGCAAATTCCGAAAAAAAATCTCCTTATGACGTAACTCCTGATTTGCCAAAAAAATTTCCATACAACAATGGCTGGATTTGCGTAAAAAATGCCGGTACAGACGACGTTATTTCTGCACTCGGTCTTAAAAATCCACAGAAAGCAAACTGGAAAAGCGGGTTCAAGGCGATTGATGAAAATTTTCTTAAAAAGGTTTTTGTTGTTAAGGCCGGCGGTGATGTTCTCGCAATTGGCTATTGTCCGTTCGGTGTTAAGCGTACTGTAAAAGAGGAACTTGACGCGCTTGACAAGGCGGCTGAGCGGCTGAGCGATATGTCGTGCTTTGCTACTCAGAGTACTGTCGACTTGCACGTATGGGCGAAATACGAAAACGGGAAAATGACGCGTGGATACGGCTGGCTTGGTGAAAGCGGAGGAGTTTATCTTAACACGGGAACTCTTACTCCCGAAGAAATTTCTCTCGGCTATACCGATTTTATCACGGATACAGACTGCGACTGGGACGCGGCGCGTTTTCCAAATGCGGATAATGTTCAGGCAATCGCAGGAGCATGGGGAACTTTACCCGATTTATCTAATATCGACAGCCCTGAACCCTGCACGGGTTTTGTATGTGAGCTTTAAGACTTGTTTTCAATACGCCGCAGGAGCGGTAAAAATACAGGAGGTCTAATATGGACGCAACATTAAAAAAGCAGCTTGAAATAACTGCGACAAAAGTCAGAATGGGCATTATCGAGGGCGTTTATAACGCGAAAGCGGGACACCCGGGCGGTTCTCTTTCTGTAACCGATATGCTCACTTATCTTTACATGGCGAGAATGAATGTTGACCCGACAAATCCTACAATGGCGGATCGCGACCGTCTTGTTCTCTCTAAGGGACATACTGCGCCCGCTTTATATGCGGTGCTTGCTCACAGAGGATTTTTCCCTGTTGAAGAGCTTAAAACGCTGAGAAAAATTGATTCACGCTTACAGGGACACCCCGTTATCGATAAGATTCCCGGTGTTGATATGAGCACGGGTTCTCTTGGACAGGGTGTTTCCGCTGCTTGCGGTATGGCTCTTTCGGGAAAGATTTCCAACGACACCTATAAGGTTTACGCTGTACTTGGCGACGGTGAGATTCAGGAAGGTCAGGTATGGGAGTCGGCAATGTTCGCGGCTCATTATCAGCTTGACAACCTTGTTTACATCGTTGATAACAACAACCTTCAGATTGACGGACCTATCACGCAGGTTATGAGTCCGTACCCGATTGACGAAAAGTTTGCGGCGTTCGGCTGGCACGTTATTTCAATTAACGGTCACGATTTCGATGAAATCGAAAATGCACTTAACGAGGCGGAAAAGGTTGCAAATCAGCCTACCGTAATTATTCAGAAAACTGTTAAGGGAAAAGGCGTTTCTTATATGGAAAATAACGTTGCTTGGCACGGCGCAGCCCCCAACGAAGAACAGTACAACATTGCAATGGGCGAGCTTCAGGCTCATCTTGATGAATTACAGAAGTAAGAAAGGAATTTTGAGCTATGGAAAAGAAAGCAACTCGTGAAAGCTACGGCGAGGGTCTGGTTCTTCTTGCGGAAAAGCGTCCCGATTTAGTGGTTCTTGACGCTGACCTTGCTGCGGCAACAAAAACAGGTATTTTTAAAAAGGCATATCCCGATAAGCATTTCGACTGCGGAATCGCAGAAGCAAATATGATGGGCGTTGCGGCAGGTATTGCAGCAACCGGAAAGCTTGTATTTGCAAGCTCGTTTGCAATGTTCGCAGCGGGACGCGCATTTGAAATTGTCAGAAACAGCATCTGCTACCCGAAGCTTAACGTAAAAATCGGCGCGACGCACGCAGGTATTTCGGTTGGTGAAGACGGCGCTTCTCACCAGTGTAACGAGGATATTGCACTTATGACGGCAATTCCGAATATGACGGTTATAAATCCCGCCGATGATGTTGAAGCAAAGGCTGCTGTTCTTGCAATGGCTGACTATGTTGGACCGACATATATGCGTTTCGGCAGACTTGCTGCTCCGATTTTCAATGACGCATCAAGCTACAAGTTCGAGGTTGGCAAGGGCGTACAGCTTAAGGACGGCAAGGACGTTACGATCATTGCGACAGGTCTTATGGTCGGCGAAGCAATTGAAGCCGGTAAGGCTCTTGCTGAGCAGGGAATTGATGCGCGCGTTATCAATATTCATACAATCAAGCCTATCGACCGTGATATTATCATTAAAGCGGCGAAGGAAACAGGTAAAATCATTACAGTTGAAGAACATAGCGTAATCGGCGGTTTAGGCTCTGCGGTTGCAAATGTTGTAACCGAGGAATGCCCTGTTCCTGTTATCAAAATCGGCGTTAAGGACTGCTTCGGTCACTCCGGTCCTGCGGCAGCTCTCTTAAAGGAATTCGGTCTCTGCGCTGAAAACATCGTAGCTGTCACAAAGGCTGCGCTTGGAAAATAAGGCATAAAAGATGCTCCCGTTCTTATGAAAGGACGGGAGTTTCTTGTGAAAAAAGCAGAGTGGTTTTCGCCACTCTGCTTCGTATTTATGCCTTCGTACTCTTGGTCATAGTATTTGATGCGTACCATTTTCCATCAACACAAGCGTAAACCGTCCTGTCTGCGAATATCCTTTCTACAATTATAGTGCTTTTCACAAAAATGTCTAGATTTTATTATAATATATGTGCTTTTGTGTGAGTGTTGTGTAGAATATGAATAATTTTTAAAAAACAGAGCCGAAACCCAATTTCGGGCATCGACTCGTTTTACTTAATTGTTTATTTACTTGTTGCTGTCAGCCTCACGAATTGTTGTGCGCTTGATTTTTCCGCTTATTGTCTTAGGAAGTTCGTCAACGAACTCGATGATACGCGGGTACTTGTACGGCGCAGTGTTCTTCTTAACATACGTCTGAAGCTCCTCAACGAGTGCGTCGCTCGCTGTATAACCCTTAGCGAGAACGATTGTTGCCTTAACGACCTGACCTCTTATCGGGTGCGGTGCGCCTGTTACGGCACATTCAAGGACAGACGGGTGCTGGATAAGGATACTTTCGATTTCAAACGGTCCGATACGGTATCCGCTCGCTTTAATTACGTCGTCATTTCTTCCAACATACCAATAGTAGCCGTCTTCGTCCTTCCAAGCGGTATCGCCTGTGTGGTAATATCCGTCGTGCCAAGCGTCATTCGTCTTTTCGTCATCTCTGTAATATCCGCAGAATAAACCGTCCTTGCCGCGTTCTGCGCGGATTACGATTTCACCCGTTTCGCCGGGAGGAAGCGGCTTGTCGTTTTCGTCAACAATGTCAACATCGTAAAGGGGAGTGGGCTTACCCATCGAACCGGGCTTCGGGTTCATTCCCTTAAGGTTCGCGAGAATTACGGTCGATTCAGTCTGACCGAAAGCTTCCATAAGTTTCAGACCTGTAAATTCAAGCCAGCGGTTATAAACTTCGGGGTTAAGCGCTTCGCCCGCGATACAGCTGTATTTGAGCGCGGAAAGGTCATATTTTTCAAGTCCCTCTTTAATAAAGAAACGATACATCGTAGGAGGTGCACAGAAAGAGGTGATCTTATAATCCTGAATAATTTTGAGCATATCAGCAGGGACAAACTTGTCAAAGTCATAAACGAATACGCATGCGCCGAGAGTCATCTGACCGTAAAGCTTACCCCATGCGGCTTTTCCCCAACCTGTGTCTGAAATAGTAAGGTGAATGCCGTCAGGATCAACGTTAAGCCAGTGCGCCGCTGTCTGAATATGACATAAAGCGTAACGGTGGCTGTGCACTACCATTTTCGGGTAGCCTGTTGTTCCGGAAGTGAAATAGAGCAGCATATGCTCGTGCGAGTCGGTCTGCACACGTTCCATTGTGGCAGGCTGCTTTTCAATTTCTTCGTCAAAGCTTACCCAACCGTCGCGTGTTCCGTTCGCGATAAGCTTTGTAATATTTATTCCAAGCTCCGCTTCTGCTTCCTCGACATATCCCTCGATGTCGGGGTTGTAACCGGTGCAGATAATAGCCTTAACACTTGCACTGGTGAAGCGGTAGGTAAAGTCATGAGTTGTAAGAAGGTGAGTAGCGGGAATTGCAACCGCGCCGATTTTCATCAGACCAATAATTGCGTACCAGAACTGATAATTGCGCTTTAAGACAAGCATAACCTTATCGCCCTTACGGATTCCGAGACTTGTATAAAGATTAGCCGCTTTTGTGGAAAGCTCGGAAAGCTGCTTATAAGAGAAGCGCGTTTCGTTACCCTGTAAATCAACGTGGAGCAGGGCGGGGCGGTCGGGTTCAAGCTCACCGTACTTGTCAATTATATCGTAGCCGAAATTGTAGTTATCGGGACAGTTAAGCTCGAATTTGTTGAGTATTCCGTTTTCGTCAAATCCTTCGTTGACGAATTTTTTATAGTATCCTTTCACTTGTTCCATTTTTTTTCTTTGTCCTTTCTTTTAATCAGACTTTTAATCAGATAAGTACAGCGAGGAAATCGCAGTCCCCATCAATAGCAATCATTCCATGCGGTTTTGAGCTATCGTAATAAACGCAGTCGCCTTCGCTCAGAATTTCGGTGTTGTCGCCGATCACGAATTTAAGCTTACCCTTGATAATAAAGTCCATTTCCTGACCGTCATGTACGGAAAGGTGAATCGGCTTTGTCTGGTCGGGCTCAAAGGGCGCGTGAACCATAATTGGCTCGATTTTTTTCTTCTTGAAAAGATACGCCATGTGCTGGTAGGTAAAGCCGATACGGCGTTCAATCGGCAGTCCCTCGCCGTTTCTTACGAGCGAGTAGGTCTGAAGGGTAGGAGTCATTCCTGTAAGCAGTTCGATCATTTCAATTCCCATAGCCTCCGCGCAGGCATTGATTACGGAAAGGGAAAGATCCTTTTCGCCGCTTTCGTACAGTTCGTACTCCTCTTTACTGATTTTTGCGGCATTTGCCATATCCTCAATAGTGAAATCAAGGCTTTCTCTCGTAGCCTTGAGCCTTGAAGATACTTCCTTAATGTCATATTTCATAAGCGTAACCTCCTAATAAGTATTGCAATCACATTATACCACTTTTTTATCCTTTTTTCAATATAATTCTCTCAAAAAATGCAAAATTTTTTCAGTCGGCAGCGTTCGCATTCCGGCTTTCTTGCATTGCACACAAGCCGTCCATGCCACACCAGACGATGACAGAGCATAAGCCCCTCGTTGGGCGGAACGATTTCAGCCAGCTGCCTTTCAACCTTAGCCGCGTCCTTGCTGTCGGTAAGACCAAGGCGATTTGTAAGGCGTATTACGTGCGTGTCGCACACCAGCGCAGGCTTTCCGTACAGGTCGCCGCAAATGAGGTTTGCGGTTTTCCTGCCGACTCCCGGCAGCTTAGTAAGTTCCTCAATAGTGTCGGGAACAACATCGTTGTACTTTTCGTGCAGCAACTTGCACATTTCGGAAATATCGCGCGCCTTCGTCTTATATAATCCGCAGCTTTTGATGCACTCCTCAATAGCGCTGACATCGGCATTGGCGAACGCTTCAACGGTGGGGTAATTTTTGAACATTTCCGGTGTTACAAGATTCACACGCTTGTCGGTACACTGCGCTGAAAGCCGTGTAGCAATAAGCAGTTCATGGGGCTGTTCATATACCAAAGCGCATCTCACGTTCGGGTATTCTTCTTTCAGCTCAAAAATAATTCGGAGCGTTTTTTCTTTTTTGTTCATATCGTTGTTCATATCGTATTCCTTACATAAGCGGCGAAAATACTTTTAGGCAGGAACGCAAAAGCTGTGTTCTGAGCGGGAGTCCCTCGAAAAATTCACTTGTAACAGGCTCAGAAACCGCCAATGCCTTTAAAAAGGATTCGCGCGCCTGCTTGACCGCTTTGCTTTTGTGCATCCATACGCCGTTTTCAAAGTGAAGATAGAAGCTTCTGAAATCGAAATTACAGGTGCCTACAATAGCCGTTGTATCATCGCCTATTATCATTTTTGTGTGCATAAAACCGGGGGTAAATTCGTAGATTTCAACGCCGTTTTTTACCAGAGCCTCATAGTTTGAGCGTGTAATTTCAAAAACAAGCTTCTTATCGGGGCAGTGCGGCGTAATAATTTTTACGTTAATTCCGCTTTTCGCTGCGCGGATAAGGCAGTTTTCCATAACGTTATCAAGGATAAGATACGGGGTGCATATAAAAACGCTTCTGGTTGCGTTTTCAATAACGTTTATGTATGCGTTTTCGTGTATCATTTCCTGAAATAGCGGCTCATCGGAAAAGGGAATAACCAGCCCGTCATTTTTCCCCTGAAAGTCAATCAGATACTTTCTGTAATCGGGAAATTCATCGGTTGTAAAATACCACATTTCAAGGAACAATGCTGTAACCTTTTTTACTGCGTCGCCTGTCAGTTTTACCGAGGAATCCTCCCAATACCCAAAGCGGCGTTTTTTGTTGATGTATTCGTCAGCTATGTTTATTCCGCCTGTAAATGCGGTTTTTCCGTCAATAATTGCGAACTTTCGGTGGTCGCGGTAGTTGAGGAATTTGTCCATAGACGGCTTGTAAGGGTTAAAAACAGCTGTCTGAATCCCGATTTTTTTCATTTGTTCAGGAAAATCTATAGGTAGCAGATTTATCGTTCCTATATCATCATAGAGCAGGCGAACTTCGACTCCGCGGCTCGCCTTTTCAATCAAAATGCTTAGTATTTTCCTCCACATTTCCCCTTCGCCTATGATGAAATATTCAAGAAAAATAAAATTTTCCGCGCTTTCAAGAACCTCTATGAGATGTTCAAAGAAACTAGAACCGGGATTCAAAAATTCTGTTTCGGTAAAAGCGTAAATATTGCTTCGCGAATTGTTGATAATGTAGCTTGCCTCACGCTTTATCAGTGCGTTCTTTTTTCCGATCATATCCAACAGATCGTTATCAGGCTGAATTATATCAGACGAACTTTCTACCGCTCTTTTAAGCTTTGCGGTATTCTTTTTGTTAAGATGTGTTCTTCCAAAAATTATATAGAACAGCGCGCCGGCGATCGGAAAACAAAGCACAGGTATAATCCATGCAATCTTGAAGCTCGGATTGTAGTTTCGGTTTACGATTGAAACAGCAATAAGGAAGCTTACAAGCATAAACAAGAAGTACAAAGGAATGTACATATATGAAAGGAAAGTTATCGGTATCACAACCAGTAATATCTGGAAAAGGATAAGCATACTGATAATAAAAAGTCTTCCTGTGAAAAATTTTGCAATCTTGTTCATAACCTCACCTCTGTTATTTTATTATACATTATTTTCCTGAAAATTTCAAGAAAAAGTCTTGTTCACAGTTCGCACACGATATGAACACAATTCAAATTTACTGCAAAGGATTGACTTTTTTCGCGTAAAAAGCTATAATAGATTTATGGCAATTACTTATCGAGGAGTTACAATATGTACGATGAAAATGAAATAATAAAAGGAGAAAATCTGACTGAAACAACTGAGCCGCCGATGCTTAGCGATATTTTGGCAGACGATGAAACAGCTGAAACGGGTATTATTACAGCGGACGAGCCTGTTGAAATAGAAGAATCCGGATCGAATGAGTTTGAAGAAGCTGTTATAAATCAGCCTGAAGTCGAATTAGAGGCTGAAAACGAAATTGAATACGAAGCGGAATTTCTGCCTGAACCGCAGCTTAATGAAACGCCACCTGCGTTACATATTTCAGATGGCGTAAAAAAATCCGGGACAATAAAACCGCTCTTATTCTCAATTCTTGCTGTTTCCTCGCTTACGCTTATCGCTGCCGCAGTTGGTTTATTTGTACTTTACAGCCGCATAAATACCGCTGAATCAGAGCTTGAACGACAGGGCGAATATATAAAAAACATCGAAGCTGAAAAGAGCGCGCTTGAAGCCGATTACGTTGAAGCTATGAATATTATCGACGCGCCCGCAGAGCCTGAAAGTACAGGAATCGAAGCAGAGGAAGGTAAGCTGTTGATTTATGAAAGCACGGTTGGTTATGCATGGGTTCCTATTCTCGCAGATGTCGAACAGCACAACTACCGGAAAAGCGGGTTTAACGTTGATGAACGCAGCAGAATGAGTTACACGGATGAAAACGGTCAGGAATCGTCGTATTTCGGAATTGATGTTTCCTCATATCAAGGCGGCATTGACTGGCAGCTTGTTCGTGAGGACGGCGTTGAATTTGCATTTATACGCGCTGGATTTCGCGGTTACGGTGAAGATGGAAGGCTATGTGCTGATGAAAATTTTAACGCAAACTATGACGGCGCGCATTCCGCGGGAATAGATACGGGAGTTTATTTCTTTTCGCAGGCAGTAAGCCCTGAAGAAGCGGTTGAGGAAGCTGAATTTTTGCTTGATATTCTGGATGGGCGGCCGCTTGAATATCCGATTGTATTTGACTGGGAAACAGTTTTTGTAGCAGATGGAGAGGAACCTCCGAGAACAGAAGATGTGATGCCGCAAGCGCTCACTCTTAGCGCGATCGCTTTCTGCGAAACAATCGAAGACGCCGGTTATAAGTCCATGATCTATACCAATAAAAAGCAAGCTGTGCTGAAATACGATTTGCGTCAGCTGAAAAAATATCCGATCTGGTTCGCTTATTATGATACAGAATTAAATTACTGCTATAAATTTGATGTGTGGCAGTATGGAACAGCGCTTGTTGACGGTATCGACGGAGAGGTTAACGTAAATATAGCGATGATAAATTGATTTATTGCTTCTTGTACATAGCTGCACAAAAATGAAGCTGAACATTCAGCTCGTTATGCTGTTCAAGCTTTGCTTTATCAGAAGCAGAAGTTTTATAATAATATGGCGTCATAGAGAAAAGTGAGAGAATATCCTCATTTGTACATATTTTTGCTTTAGTGTGAACAATTTCGTTTTTTACCAGTTCAAATCCACTCATTTCCATATCCGCAACTGTATTTTTATACGGATTTTCGTAAACCGCTTGTTTCAATTCCCAGAGGTGTTCCTCCATAGGAAAAGCTGTAATAAAGCAGCCGTCTTTTTTCAAAAGACGCAGATATTCATCAGGTGCGGACGGCGCGAAAAAAGAAAGAATAATATCACAGCTGTTGTCGGGCAGCGGAACATCGAAAACTGTTGCAACAGCAAGGCGGAGAGATTTATTGCGCGCCGCACCTGCGGAAATAGCTTCTTTTGAAACGTCGATACCGAAAAAATCGGTATCAATTCCATTTTTTTTAAGTGAGTTGTAAAGCGATGAGGTGTACCAGCACTCACCGCAGCCGCAGTCGAGAATGACATTCCCGCTCTTGGCGACAGAAAGCAGCAGCTTTTCAAGTACATTCAACAAAGGCGCATAGTATCCCTTTTCCAGAAAGCTTCTGCGCGCCGAAACCATAAGTTTATCGTCGCCATGCATGGATTTATTTGAGCGGAGAAGATTAACGAAGCCCTTACGTGAACGGTCATAGCAGTGGTTATTAGCACAGAAAAAGCTGTTTTCGCGCAATTCGAGCGGCTCGCGGCAAATCGGACATACAAAACTGTTCATAAATACCTCACAATATGAAAATGAAATAAAATTTATATTATAGTATATTTCGACGTCCATGTCAATATTGAGAAGAAAAGAAAGGATAAAAAATGAATTACGGAGTTATTTTTGATCTTGACGGAACAATCCTTAATACACTTGACGACCTTGCAGATGCCGGTAATCACGTGCTTTCGGAATTAGGATATCCTACCCATGATACGCAGAAATATCGGTATTTTGTCGGAAATGGCATTCCGAAGCTTATCGAGAGAATATTGCCGGAAAATGCACCCGAAGAGATATATGAACAAGTTTATGGACGGTTCTGTTCCTATTACGATAAACATATGTACGACAAAACGAAACCGTACAGCGGGGTCACGGAAATGCTGTTGGAACTGCGCGAACGCGGCATAAAACTTATCGTTGTTACAAACAAGGCACATACCTTTGCATGTGAAATGATAAAAAAGTATTTCGGGAACGTTTTTGATGACATTTTCGGAAGCGTCGAGGGATTTCCAAAAAAGCCTGATCCATATTGGGTCAATGAAGCGTTAAAAAAACATGATATCAATCAAGAAAACGCGGTATATGTCGGCGATAGCTCAGTTGATATGCTGACCGCGAAATCGGCCGATCTATTTTCGTGCGGCGTGCTTTGGGGATTCAGAGGCAGAAATGAGCTGATTGAAAACGGTGCTTGCTCACTCGCTTCGGACTGCAATGAACTAAAAAAAATTATAATTGAACAAATCGGAAAATAATCATTCGTCATTTTGCAAGCTTTTTAAGTTACGATTTTGTTACATTTTTACAATATTTCGGATAGTCTATTGCAAAATAGACTTAATTGTGGTAAAGTAATAGTAGGATTAAGCGAAAAGGAGTGGGGTTTATGCTGTACACAAAAAAATTTGGCATTATTGTTTTGTGTCTGCTTTTAGCTGTTGCAGCATTTGCAATCGGAACCACCATATATTCTCTGAGTATCAATGAAAATCAGCCTTCGGTTTTTTCGGGAGGGAATATTGAAAGTTTTTCGACCGGCTGGGCTAATCAGTACGGACTCTCTTTTGATGTTTCTAAGCTCTCTACAAGGCGGGTTGATTTCGATGAAAAAACTCCGCTTGTTGTTTCAAAAACGGTTCCGCAAATTAACGAGGATCGAGCGTTATTTTTCCGTTCTGAAAATCTTCGTATAAATGTCTATATAGATGATGTATTGGTAAAATCGACTGACGAACTGTTCGATCCCTCTAAGCTTGATACCTATCAGGCTTACTTTTTCATTCCCGTTTCTGCGCATGACGCAGGGAAGGATATTAAGTTTGAAATTTATAAGACGGCGTATGCACCCAGATACGGGCTTGACAATATGTACTTCGGAACAGCCTACGCTGTTGTGTCTCAAATTACGAGCGATGAGATGCCGTCGCTTATCCTCAGCGTCTGCATATTGATAGCGGGAATCGTATTTGTCCTCTGCGGTGAAATAACCAGAAAGCTTCTGGCTCATTACCGCGGAATGGTTTGTTATGGTCTTGCATGTATATTTGTATCGCTTTGGTTCATATGCGGCTCGCTATGGTTCTACCATATTTTTAATAACATTATTTTAGCTGAAACGTGCAGAAATGTGTTTCTTCTCGCCGCAATTCCTTGTATGCTCTTATACATTTTTGAGAACTACAAAATCGCGCACATTCCACTTATGAAAGTTGTGCTTCTGTTTAGTATGGCGATGTTTTTCGTCTTTACCGCGCTTGACCTTACAGGCGTCATGTCTTTTGGAAGAACGGCGATTATCCGCCATATCTACCTTGTTTTCGCGGGAATAGTTGTAATAGTTGAGATGGTTGATTATCTGTCAAAGATAAACGGAAGTAAGGATGGCTCGAAGGTTTTCTATATCGCTGTAATTTTCTTTATACTTTTCGGATTCTTTGATATTATGAGCTGTTATCAGAACAATTCAGGCGATTATTCTTCATATTCCCGTCTTGGCGTTTTCGTTCTTACGGTTGCAACAGCATGCAGTTCAAGCGGCGAAGTCGCTGTTGAACTTAAAAAGGGTATAAAAGCCGGAAAGATTGGTAAAATGGCATATATCGACGCAAATACGGGAATTGCCAACGCAACAGCGTTTAAACAGAAAATGGAAGAACTTGAACGGACTAAATCACGTTATCAATATATCGCTATCGTTCAGTTCGATGTGAATAATCTTAAAATAATAAATGATACAAAAGGTCATGAAGCAGGAGATTTACTGATAAAAACAGCTGCACAGATTATCGACACATCATTCGGAACAATCGGAACCTGTTATCGAACAGGCGGTGACGAGTTTGTTGCGATCACAACTTATAATCACGCTCCGCTTGAATGTGAAAAAGCAATCAACAGGTTCGACAACCTTATAAATCAATTTAATCAGAATCCGGATAAGCCCTTTGATTTGCGTATAGCTTTCGGCATTGCCTATTATAGGGGCGGAGATGATGCTATGATCACTCTGAAAGAAGTACATAAGCTCGCAGACGAACGTATGTATCAGAACAAAAAGGAGCTTAAAGCGCGCTTTGCAAGAACACCTGAAGAGGCGGTGATCCGTTGAGCCAAAAACTTAATTATAAAGAGCTGCTCGAATTAGAAAAGCTAAACGAGGAAAGAAGAAAAAAGGCAAGCTCAATTATTGTTATGACCGATTTTGAGCATAACCCTTCGATATTCTATTCTCCGGTTTTTGTTTGCGAGCAATGCGGAAATATCTCCCGCGTCTTTATGCATATAATCGGAGAAGAGCATTATTGCAGGTTCTGCGGCGAAACCTTAACTATGACCAGATACGCGCTTTCCGACGATGAAGCTTTTCTGCTTTATTATGAAACAAAAAATGCGAGAACATTCCGTGATAATATTTTCGCTGAGTATATTCGTAACAGCCCAAAATTTACCCCTCATAGTCAGGATATGCGCTATGTAGTTTCAAATAAACACTTACGTTAGCAAAAAGCAGTGGTTTTTCCGCTGCTTTTTCTTGCTATTTGCAGAAAAATATGGTATAATATTTTCATCTTAACAACGGAAAGGCGGTTTATTATGAATTATCAGGATAAATTAAAGAAGTGCTATGAAAGCTTCCGTAAAAAGACGGATTTTGTGCCCGAAATTGCTATCATACTTGGTTCGGGTCTGGGCGCGCTTGCGGATGAAATTGATACACGTGCAGTTGTTGATTACAGCGAAATCGAAGGTTTTCCGACCTCGACTGTACCCGGACATAAGGGAAGGTTTGTTCTCGGTTATATGGATGATGTTCCTGTTGTAATTATGCAGGGACGCGTTCACTATTACGAGGGCTATCCTATGCAGGACGTAGTGTTGCCGACGCGCCTTATGAAGCTTATGGGCGCAAAAGTGCTTTTCCTTACTAACGCGAGCGGTGGTGTAAATAAAGAATTTTCGGCAGGCGATTTTATGCTTATAACCGACCAGATTGCTAACTTTGTTCCAAGCCCGCTTATCGGCGCAAATTTCGATTCGCTCGGAACACGTTTCCCCGATATGAGTGAAATTTATGACAAGTCGCTGCGTGAAATAATTATAAAAACAGCGGTTGATGAAAAAATAAAACTCCAGCAGGGCGTTTATATTCAGCTCACAGGTCCGAACTTTGAATCGCCCGCCGAGGTAAGAATGTGCAGGACGCTGGGGGCTGACGCAGTTGGAATGAGTACGGCGTGCGAGGCTATCGCGGCAAACCATGCGGGTATGAAAATCTGCGGCATTTCTTGTGTTGCGAATCTGGGCTGCGGACTTACCGAAAATCCGCTTACACATAAGGAAGTAATGGAGGCTGCCGATAAGGCTGCTCCGCTGTTCAAAAGGCTTATCCGCGCGTCTGTTGCGAATATTCATAAGGAAATCAATAAGTGAGGATATGATATGAGGGCTGAAAATGTACGGCTTTCCGACGACAGGGAAAGCGTTGTAATAATTGACCAGACGCGGCTTCCTAACGAGGAAGTTTACCTGTCGCTGAAAACTCCCGACGAGCTTTTTGATGCTATATACTTGTTACAGGTTCGAGGAGCGCCCGCTATTGGTATCTTTGCCGGATATGCGCTTTATGTATTGGCGAACCAGATTGATGCGGCTTGTGAAGCGGATTTTTTTGAACATCTTGCCGCGTTTAAGGAAAAACTGAATTCTGCCCGCCCGACCGCCGTTAATCTTAGCTATGCTCTTGAACGAGTGGAAAAGGCTGCAAAAAAATCCGCCGGAAAAGGCGTTTCCATAATTCTTTCCGCGATGCTTGAAGAAAGTCAGGCGATACAAGATGAGGATATCGAAATGTGCCGCGCGATTTCCGAATATGGACTTACGCTCGTCAAAAGTGGAGATGGAATTCTTACGCACTGTAATGCCGGTCCGCTCGCAACCTCGTGTTACGGAACAGGTCTGGGTACGCTTTTCCTTGGAAAAGAACGTGGGTATGATTTTCGTGTTTTTTCAGATGAAACACGCCCGCTTCTTCAAGGCGCACGGCTTACTTCCTATGAGCTGAGTAAGGCGGGTATAGATGTAACATTGATTTGTGACAATATGGCTAGTATTGTAATGAAGCAGGGAAAGATAAACGCCTGCTTTGTCGGCTGCGACCGGGTAGCAGCGAATGGCGACACAGCCAATAAAATCGGAACAAGCGGTGTAGCTATTCTAGCGAAACACTACGGAATACCGTTTTACGTTTTCTGCCCGTCCTCGACTATTGATTTCAAGTGTAAAACCGGCGCGGATATAAAAATTGAAGAACGTCCGTCAGATGAAATTAAGACAATGTTCTTTAGTAGACCTTCGGCGCCGAATGATGTGAAGTGCTACAATCCTGCTTTTGACATAACGGACAATGAGCTGATTACGGCAATAGTAACCGAAAAGGGAATTTGCCGCGCTCCATATAATGAAAGCTTATCACAACTTTTTGGGATAAATGAAAAGGAAAATTAACTATGAAAAAAAGATATTTTAACGCCCGTTTACTTACGCTTGCAGATGGAACGGAGCTTATAACAGGCGAGCTTCATACCGACGACGACAGGATTACCTACGTTGGCTCATCGGAAAATGCACCTAAAGATAATTTCGACAGTGAAACCGATATCGGCGGGAATATTCTTATGCCGGGCTTTAAGAATGCACATACTCACTCGGCAATGACATTTCTTCGTTCGTATGCCGACGACTTGCCGCTTCAGAGCTGGCTCTACGACAAGGTTTTCCCGATGGAGGCGAAGCTTACTCCCGATTATGTCTACTGGCTCTCAAAGCTTGCGATAATGGAGTATCTGACTAGCGGAATAACCGCAAATTTCGATATGTACATGAAAACGGACGCGATCGTTCAGGCTAGCGTCGACTGCGGATTCCGAACTGTGCTGTGCGATTCGATAAATAATTTCGGCGGTACTGTTGAGCAGATGGAGAAGGACTATGACCGATTCAGCAATGTGAGCGATCTTATTTCATATCACCTCGGATTTCACGCCGAATATACCACAAGCATTGAGCTTATGAAGGAGCTTTCCGAACTTGCAAACCGCAGAAGGCTTCCCGTTTTTGTGCATAATTCGGAAACCAAGAGCGAGGTTGAGGGCTGTAAGGAACGCTACGGAATGACGCCAACCGAGCTGCTTGACAGTATCGGTATGTACAATTATGGCGGCGGCGGTTATCATTGCGTTTATTTTTCCGAGAAGGATTTTGATATATTTATAAAGCGCGGATTATTTGCCGTTACAAATCCCGCGTCCAATCTGAAGCTTGCAAGCGGAATTGCACCGGTCAGCGAGTTCCTGAAACGCGGCATTCCGGTTGCAATCGGAACAGATGGGGCGGCAAGCAACAATTGTCTTGATATGTTCCGTGAAATGTTCCTTGTAACAGGTCTGCAAAAGATTCAGAACGACGACGCTTCCGCATGCGACGCTGTTGAGGTACTGAAAATGGCAGCGGTAAACGGTGCGCGCGCAATGTGCCTTAACGACTGCGATGTTCTGGCGGCGGGAAAGAAGGCTGATTTTATTGAAATTGACCTTAACCAGCCGAATATGCAGCCGCTTAACAACCCTGTTAAAAATATTGTATACGCAGGCAGCAAGCAGAATGTAAAACGCACGGTTATAAACGGAAAAACATTGTATGAAAACGGCAGCTTCTTTATAGGCGAACAGCCCGAAACAGTTTACCGTAAAGCAAACGAAATCATCAACTCAATGAAATGAAAAAAGAAATTATTCTCCCGCCGTATGTCGGCACGCTGATTGAACGGCTGAACGAATACGGCTTTGAAGCATTCGCAGTCGGCGGTTGTGTTCGCGACAGCCTTTCGGGGAAAAAACCGAAGGATTACGATATTACAACAAACGCTGTTCCAAGCGATATAAAGCGTATCTTTTCAGCGTTCAGAACGATTGATACAGGCATACGCTTTGGAACAGTTGCGGTTATTTCGGACGGAAACCAGGTCGAGATAACAACTTATCGTACCGACGGTGTTTACTCCAATCACCGTAAGCCAGAAAGCGTGGAATTTTCCTCCTTGCTTGCCGAAGATTTAAAGCGGCGGGATTTTACGGTAAACGCGATGGCTTATTCCGAAAAAACGGGTGTAATCGACCTTTTCGGCGGAAAAAATGACCTTGAAAACAAGGTTATAAGAGCAATAGGCGAGCCTACCGAGCGTTTAAATGAGGACGCTTTACGGATTATGCGTGGTCTGCGCTTTGCTGCCTGTGGCGGATTCAGCATTGAACCGAAAACCGCCGCGGCGATCCATACCTGCGCGCCGCTGTTGAAAAAGATTTCGGGAGAAAGGATCGCCGCTGAACTTAATCAGCTTATCTGCGCTGACTGCGAAACAATACTGCGTGAATTTTATGATGTTTTCGCGGTAATTATTCCCGAAATAAACCGTTGTTACGGCTTTGAACAGCATACAAAATACCACAACCGTGACGTGTACGAGCATATCCTCGCAGCTGTATCGGCAGTCGAGCCTGTATTGCCGCTTCGACTTGCGATGCTTTTTCACGATATCGCGAAGCCTGATTATTTTATATGCTCCGAGGACGGTGTGGGGCATTTCAAGGGACACCCAAAAGGCAGTGCAGCGATTGCGGAGCGTGTTCTTCACGAGCTTAAATACGACTCCGCGACAATTTCAGAGGTTGTAACGCTTGTTGAATATCACGATATAGTTATAGAAAACCGAAAAAATCTGTTGAAGCGTTATTTAAACAGATTTGGCGAAAAAATGTTATTTAAGCTTATTTCCGTTCACATTGCTGATGATATGGGAAAGGCTCCCCAATTCCAGCAGCGGATTACGGAATACCATGCCGCTGAACAGACAATCCGGCAGCTTGTTAAAGAGAACGAATGTTTCAGTCTGAAACAGCTTGCCGTAAACGGTAATGATATGAAAAAAAACGGCTTCTGTGGGAAAGAAATAGGGGATACACTAAACGCGCTTCTTTCGGACGTTATCGACAATAAATGTGTAAATGAAAGAGAAACGCTGTTAAAAGCGGCGGAAGAAATAAGGAGAAATACGAATGAGTGCAGTTGATATTGGAATCGATCTTGGTACGGCAAATACAATTATCACGGTCGGAGGCAAGGGTGTGGTTATTGACGAGCCGAGCGTCGTTGCATATGACAAAAAGAAAAAACGTGTACTTGCAGTAGGTGAAGAGGCATATCGTATGCTGGGCAGAACCCCCGAATATATTGTTGCAGTTAAGCCGCTTCGCGACGGGGTAATTTCCGACAACGAAATGACAGAGGCTATGATTTGCGAATTTATACGTAAGGTCAGCAGCAGTATGATGTTAAAGCCGAGAATTATAATCTGCGTTCCGTCCTCGGTTACAGACGTTGAATGTCGGGCAGTAGTTGAAGCCGCTCTTTCAGCGGGTGCAAGAAAGGTCTACCTTATTGAAGAGCCGATTGCAGCTTTGCTGGGAGCGGGAATTGATATTTCAAAACCTAACGGAACTATGGTCGTCGATATAGGCGGAGGCACCGCGGATGTTGCGGTTGTGTCTTTTAATGGCATTGTAGAGTCAAATTCAATAAAAATTGCGGGAAATAAGATGGACGCAGCAATAGCGCGTTTTATTTCGCAGAAATATAAGCTTTTTATCGGCGAAAAAACCGCTGAACAGGCGAAAATGGAGCTTGCGAACGTGTTTGACCCTACGGGTGAGAAGAAAATGGTTGTTAAAGGACGTCACCTCATAAAGGGGCTTCCCGTAAGTCAGGAGATTACCGATATGGACATTGCCGATGCGATAAAAGAGCTTGTTGACGAGCTTCTTGACGGCATAAAAAAGGTGTTTGAGAAAACGCCGCCGGAGCTTGTCGGCGATATAAAACAGAATGGGATCGTGCTTACAGGCGGCGGAGCGTTACTTGGCGGTCTGGATAAGCTCATTTCAAAGGAAACGGGTGTTCCGTGCTATGTTGCGGAAGAACCGCTGAAATGTGTTGCAAAGGGAACTGCGGCATCATTTGGATTGTCGGAGGAGCTTCTTGACGGCTTTGAGCGCATTTCACTGTACAGATACAAATAACGAGGAAAAAAATATGAAAAGTGAATACAGAAAGCTGGAGCTTGATAAGATACTGGAGCTGCTTAAAGAACAGGCGTGGAGCGATATTGTAAAAGACCGTGCGCTTATGCTTACTCCATGTAAGGAGCTTCATAAAATAAAAGATGAATTAAAGAAAACAGACGATGCGTTCGTGCTTTCATCAAAGTACGGAACACCGCGTTTTTACAACGTCAAGGACGTTTCTTTCAGCATAAGACGCGCTCAGCAGGGCGCTATGCTGTCGCTTCGTGAGCTTCTTGACATTGGTCTGGTGCTTAGAGAAATTGACGGGCTTGTAAGCTGGTATGACAGCTGCGGCGGTGCAGAAACTTCGCTTCACCCTTATTTCTCAATGCTTGTGCCGAATAAAACGCTTGAAAATACGATTTCAAATGCAATCCTCTCCGAGGAAGAACTGTCAGACGGCGCAAGCGGCGAGCTTGCGAGAATACGTAAGGCAATTATCCGTCAAGGCGCAAAAATAAAGGAACAGCTTGATAAACTGATAAAAAGTCAGACTAATCAGAAGTATCTGCAAGAGGCGCTTGTTACTCAGCGTGACGGACGGTATGTTGTTCCTGTAAAAACCGAGTTTAAGGGGCAGATAAGCGGTCTTGTCCATGACACATCTGCAACAGGAGCAACGCTTTTTATCGAACCTATGGGCGTTGTTGACGCGAACAACGAAATCCGCATTTTAAAACGTGACGAGCAGATTGAAATCGAACGCATAATCCGTGAAATGTCGGCTGATGTTGCCGAATTTGGCGATGCGCTTCTGCGCGGGATTGAAAATGCGTTTATACTTGAGCTTTATTTTGCCAAAGCAGGACTGGGCGCAAAAATGAAGGGTGTTACTCCGACAATTTCCGAACAGCCTGTTCTGCGGCTTAATAAGGCGCGTCACCCGTTAATTTCACAGGAACGCGTTGTTCCGACAACGATTCTTCTCGGTGAAAGCTATACCGAGCTGATTATAACAGGTCCGAATACGGGCGGTAAAACGGTTGCTCTTAAAACAGCCGGACTTTTAACGCTTATGACAATGTGCGGTCTTATGATACCTGCCGCTGACGACAGCGTTGTGGGCATCTTTTCGGGAATTTTAGTGGACATCGGCGACGAACAGAGTATTGAACAGAGCCTTTCCACATTTTCCGCGCATATGACAAATATTATCGGAATAATGAAGTCTGCGGATAGTCGTTCGCTTATTCTGCTTGATGAACTGGGTTCCGGTACAGATCCGGTAGAGGGTGCGGCGCTTGCGGTTTCAGTTCTTTCCTATTTCAGGGATATGGACAGCCGCGTTATGGCAACAACGCATTATCAGGAAGTGAAAATGTTTGCAATCGAACAGGACGGCGTTGAAAATGCTTCCTGCGAATTTGATATTGCGACTCTCAGACCGACCTACAAGCTTATAATCGGCGTTCCCGGCAAGTCGAACGCTTTTGCAATAGTAAAGCGGCTGGGTATGTCCGACGATATTATTGAGGACGCGAAAAAGCTGGTCGGAGATGAGAGTAAGCGCTTTGAGCGAGTTATAGAAAGCCTTGAAAAAACGCGGCAGGAGCTTGACGGACTTCGCGAGGAAGCACAGATTGAGGCGCGCAACGCAAAGCAGCTCACCGAGGAACTTCGTGAAAAGGAAGAAAGCTTTGAAAAGCAGAAGGAATTTGAACTGAGCAAGGCGCGTTCACAGGCTATGAGCATTGTTGAACAGACCCGTGCAGGCGCGGATAAGCTTATGAACGAGCTGGAAGAAATGAAAAAGGAGAAGGATAAATCCGATTTTTCGTCAATGGTCAAGGCTTCGCGCTCAAAGGCAAACTCCACGCTTAACAGTATGTCCGACCGTGCAAATCCTGTTATTGAAAAGAAAAAGAGCAAATACGTCCTGCCCAGAGAGCTGCGCGTTGGAGATACCGTCCGCCTTATGGATATCGGCAACAAGGGAACGGTTATTTCGCTTCCTGACGCAGGCGGAAACTGCGTCGTTCAGATTGGCATGATGAAAACGCGCACAAAAGCTGACAATCTTGAGCTTATTCTCGAACAGGCACCGCCAAAGAACAAGCAAAGCGGCGGCAGCGTCAAGAAATCCGTCCAGTCGAATATGACACGCAAATCAAGCCTAGAGGTTGATATTCGCGGAATGATGACCGACGAGGGTGTGATGGAGGTTGACCGCTTTATCGACAGCTGCCTGCTTGGCGGCATTGAAACCGTAACTATTATCCACGGAAAAGGAACAGGCGCGCTGCGTGCCGCAGTTCATCAGTTTTTAAAGCAAAACAAGCATGTAAAAAAATATCGTCTTGGCGAATACGGCGAGGGCGAGGCTGGCGTTACAGTTGCAGAGCTGAAATAAAGCTAAAATAGAGGAGAAAATAAAATGGCTGATTGGAATCCGGAAAAGTATCTGAAATTTCAAAAAGAAAGAACCATACCGGCTATTGATTTAGCGAAAAAATTGAAATGAGCAACCCTAAAAAATTTCTGGATATAGGCTGCGGTCCGGGGAACAGCACTGCTGTCCTAAAGCAGCGTTTTCCCGGCTCTGAAATAGTCGGGATTGATAATTCACCCAGTATGCTGGAGTCGGCTTCAAATAAATATACCGATGTGGAATTTCTACTTATTGACGCTTCAAATGAACTTGCTACGCTCGGCGAAAATGTGTTTGATGTTGTATTCTCCAACGCCTGTATACAGTGGCTGCCGAATCATTCCGCGCTTCTTATGGATATGATGAAGCTGTTAAAAAAGGGTGGAGTAATGACTGTGCAGCTTCCCGTTAATTTTGAAGAACCTGTTCATCAAATTATAAAGGAGCTGTCAAAAAGCGAGAAATGGCGCGAAAAGTTTTCTAATTTGCATGGCTTGTACGCACTTACGGAAGGCGAATATTTTGATATTCTTTCGCAGCTTTCCGACGATTTTTCGCTATGGAAAACAATTTATATGCATCACATGCCGTCACATGAAGCTATATTGGAATGGTATCGTGCAACAGGACTAAAGCCGTATCTTTCCGAATTAAATGAAGCGGAAAGGGAAGTGTTTGAGAAACAATTTTTAAACGAATTGAAAAATCAATATCCTGTTCAAAAAAACGGCGAGATAATTTTCAGATTTCCACGGTTATTTTTCATCGCAAAAAAATAACAAATCAGAGCTGTCTTTCACAAAGTGATATGACCCCAAAAGTTAGACATTTTTGGAGTTACATATCAAAGAAAGGCGGCTCCTTTTTTGTTCTATACTTGTCCTGCCGCGCATACATTTTATCGAACGGGAAAGGAGTGTAAAATGCAGCGTTATCTTAATGCGATTTCTTTTCTTCCGCCCTTTGAACAGCTGCTTCGCGGCGTTCCGAGCGATGTTATGAGCGCCGCTTCTGAAATTCGTATCCGCGCGGACAAACCGCTCGTTGTTTTTACAGGCTGCGGCAGCTATGTCTGCGGAATGAGAAAAGCCACAACCGACGAACTATTCCGATGTATACAATGCTTTTGCGATTATTCGCTGTACAGCCACGAGAAAGAGCTTTATGAAGGCTTTTTTACACTTCGGGGCGGTCATCGTGCCTCTTTTGCTGGCACTTCGGTATACAAAAGCGGAAGGCGCGAGTCGATACGCGATTTTTCTTCCGTATGCTTAAGAATAGCAAGGGAACATAAGGGAGTTGCTCAGCCACTTTTTGATGTTACCGCCAATGCCGGCGATATGCGCGGACTGCTTATTCTAGGTCCGCCGCTAAGTGCAAAAACAACGCTTCTGCGTGATTATTGCAGGCTTATTGCACGCAGTTCAAAGACCGCTGTAATAGACGAGCGCGGTGAAATTGCCGCTGTTCACGGCGGTGTTCCGGAAAATGATATCGGACTTAACAGCGATGTTCTTACAGGTTTTTCAAAGGCAGACGGAATCGAACACGCGGTAAGGCTGCTTTCGCCCGATTACCTTGTCTGTGATGAAATAGGACGTGATTATAAAGAGCTTTTCGCCTGCTCAGGACGCGGGATTATCCCTGTTCTGACCGCACATTGCAAAAGTGCAGAGGATATCCCGTTCAACGAAGCTGTATGCGGTTTGCTGCACGAAAGGGTTGTTAATTACGTTGCTTTTGTGTGCGGGTCGCCCGATATAGGGCGCATAAAGGGAGTGTGGAAAACGGAAAATGAAGCTTGTATTCGCTTTGATGACTGTAATAATCTGCTTTTGCATAGGAAACGAGATTTCGCGGCAAAAAAAGCTGCGCGTTACGCAATTGAGCCTGTTTCTGTCAATGCTTGATGAAATAAGACTTTCGATTGATTTCAGCGCAAAGCCGGTCGCCGATATTATTGATGATATTTCGGAAAGGTCTGCTTTTTACGATTTTCGGTTTCTTGGCGAGCTGAAAACGGAGATGGAGAACCGTGCGGACTTTCACACCGCATGGCGCGCGGCAGCAGTTTGCGCGGATTATTTCAGTGAAAGCGAACGTCGGCTGCTGCTGAATACCGGTGAGCAGCTTGGTACAACTGACGCACACGGACAGGTTCTTATGCTGGAAGCTGCGGCGAAGTGTGCCAATACATATCTTGAAGAGGCACGGAATGACTACAAGATCAAAGGTGCGCTTTCACAAAAAGCATGGACGCTTTGCGGAATTGCGGCAGGTATAATGCTGCTCTGAAAGGAAGATACAACGTGAATGTTGATTTAATATTCAAAATTGCAGGTATAGGAATTGTTGTCGCGATTCTTAATCTTCTTCTCCAGCGCTCAGGGCGTGATGAACAGGCGATGATGACGACAATTGCCGGATTGATTGTTGTAATGATGCTTCTTATCGGCGAAATAGGAACGCTTTTCGATACGATACGAGAGGTTTTTGACCTGTGATGAATGTGTATACAATTGTCGGAGCGGGCGTGGCTGCCGCTGCGCTTTCTGCCGTGCTTCGTCAGTATAACAAGGAATTCGGGCTGTACATATCACTTGGGGCTAGCGCGGTTATACTTATCACTGTGTTTTTGGCGGTAAATCCGCTGCTTGAGCTTGTAAATGAGTTGAACGAAACTGCCGGGAGCAGCGCGGAACACCTTTCGGTGGTGCTTAAAGCTGCCGCCGCCTGCTACGTTACACAGCTTGCTTCGGACTGCTGCCGCGACAGCGGGGAAACCGCTATTGCGTCACGGATTGATTTTGCAGGACGAATAGCGGTGCTTTTGATTTCTGTTCCGCTTTTTGAAAATCTGCTTGGACTTATAAAGGATTTGATTTTCTGATGTTAAAACTAAGGATTATTGTTTTTTTCATTTTTTTCACAAGTGCCGCGCTGTTTTTTTCATCTTCAATTACGGCCGATGAGCCTGACTACGAAACAGATGAAATATACGCAGCTCTTCCCGAAGACGCACGCAGCTTTATGGACGAGAACGAAATCACGCCTGAAAACGGCGGGGCAGCATATCTCAATCCTATGGACGTTCTGGAGGATATATGGGGTCTTTTCATTGAAAATGCTGCTGCGCCTTTTAAAATGCTCGCTTCCTTGCTCGCGCTTATATTGCTTACATCACTGCTTGGCGGGATAAGCAGCGCAGCCGGTGAAAACAGTGCGCTGCCGCTGGTTTCAGCTCTCGGCTCAGCCGTGATCGTATCTTCGGCTGTAGGCGGGATACTTGACGGCGTAGGATCCACAATTTCTGCTGCGTCAGACTTTACAGCGGTGTTTATACCTGTTTTTGCAGGCATAATCGCTGTAAGCGGACAAGCTGCGACGGCTTCGGTTTTTACCTCGGTAATGCTTGTCGTAATACAGATTCTGATGCAGCTTACAGTTCAGCTTCTTCTGCCATTTGCAGGATTGATGCTCGGCGTTACGGCAGCAGGCGGGCTTAACACTGATCTGAAAATTGAAAAGCTCGGAGATGGCGTAAAGAAAATAATAATATGGGCGCTTGGGCTTATAATGACAATATTTATCGGTATTCTTTCGCTTCAAAGCGTTATTTCAGCCTCCGCCGACTCCGTAACACTCAGGGCGGCGAAATTTGCGGTTTCAAACAGCATTCCGTTTGTCGGAGGCGCAGTTTCCGACGCGCTTGCAACGGTAAAAAGCAGCGTTACACTGCTCAAATCCGGAGTAGGAAGCTTCGGTATAATAGCGGGAAGCTGTATACTTTTTCCGATCATTGCAAAAACGCTTTGCTATCGTTTTTTTCTGTTTGTTGCTGAAGTTGTAAGCGAAATGTTCGGAACGAAAAAAATAAGCGGAATGATACGGTGCGGTGAAAATGTTGTTTCGATATTGATTGCAGTCATATCCTGCTTCTATCTTTTTGTAACAATTTCAACTGCGCTTTTGCTGATTTTGTGCAGATAGGAGGCTGGTATGCGTGAAATACTATTTCAGATCTGCGCTGCGGCTATGATAACAGCAGTAATTAAAGCGATACTACCGTCGGAAAAATGCAATCGACAAATAAAGCTGCTGATATCCTGCTATTTTATTGTAATTGTTATTTCAGGCTTCCGCACAGCTTCTTTTCCATTGGATTTTTTTTCGGAGCTTAGCGAGCAGACGGAATATCACGACTATTCGGTTTATTTTGACAGGCAGACATCTGAGGAAACAGCACGGCTTCTTCACGACCGATTGACCGAAAAGCTGAACGAAAACGGAATTTATCCTGAAAAAATTTACATAGATGTTAATATTGCGGAATCCTACGGCATATCTATTAGTGAAATAAGGCTTGTTTTGAATAATCAGTCGGAACAGACTTGGGAAAGGGCGGTGAAGCTGGTACGAAGCTATGTCGGCACACAAACAAAGGTCACCATAGAGGAGCAGTAAAATGAAAGGAATTTTCAGCATCAGAGAGCTTAAAAGGCTGCTTGAGGGAGAAAAAAGGAACACGCTGATTATTATTGCAGGCGCAGCGATAATTCTGCTTCTCGCCCTGATACCGATTGGCGGTGATCAGGGCGGAGACAGCAAATCGCTTACCGGCGAGAAACTTTCGCGTTATGAACAAACACTTGAAAAACGGCTGACAGCAATATTGTCCGAAATTGATAACATCGGAGATATAAAAGTTATGGTTTCACTTGATACATCCGAACGTTCCGAATATGGAAAAAACGCTGATATGCTTCTTGGAACACAGGCGCCTAAGGTGCGCGGAGTGATTGTTGTATGCAGCGGCGGCGACGATGTTATAGTTCAGGAAAAGGTTGTCCGAGCCGTAACAAGCGTTTTTGCAATCAACTCAACACGGGTAAGCGTAATGAAATAGTAAAAGACAGCATAAGGAGATTGTACTATGAAAAGAATAAATATGATTATCGGAAAAAAACAGATTGTTCTTGCAGGTCTTACAGTTTTGCTGGGGGTTGCGGTCTATGTGAACTATCTTTACTCATCGGCTGATATTAGTACAGCTGATTCCGAGAGCAGGGAAGCTTCAAATTACGGAGATGTGCGATTCGTTTCCTCGGAAAATGCCGGCGGTCAGGAAATAAACGTTTCTTCAACGGATTCTGACGCATATTTTGCTCAGGCTCGGCTTGATAAACAGCAGAGCAGGGACGAGGCAGTCGAAGTCTTACAGAGCTTCTATTTCGGCGGTGATACGACAGCCGATGAGTTAGAGGTTATTGCCCGGGACGTCGCAGCGGTGAGCGGCTACATAGAAACAGAGTCGAGAGTTGAAAATCTGTTGAAGGCACAGGGCTTTACCGAAGCTTTATGCTACCTTTCAGACAGCGCAGCAAATGTAATTGTCAAGACAGAGGGATTAGATACTGCGCAAGCTGCACAAATTAAAAGCACTCTTTTAGGCGAAATTGCCATACCCGCAGAAAATATTACAATTGTTGAAATAAAATAGTTGTACATTTCGGAATTTTGTGCTATAATAATATAGGAGTGCTGTCAGCACTTTGCAAAATATCCGAAAGGAATGACATATTATGAATAAAACTGCTCCCGCAGCGGGAAAACTTAAAATTTCAGGCAATACTATCTTAAAAATTGCCGAAGCCGCGGCTGCTGAAATAAACGGCGTTGTTCTTGCGTCAGAAGCAAGACCTGCGTTTCTGAAAGAGCCCGCAGCGCTTTTCGAGAAGTATCTTGCGCCGATCAAGGTACGTATTTCGTCCGACGCAGCCGTTATCGACATTTCAATCTACGTCGCTCAAGGCTATAAAGCTCATGAGGTCGCAAAGGCTGTTCAAGAAAATGTCAAGTCAACTGTACAAAGTATGACCGGTATTGCGGTTGCAAAGGTAAATGTTAAAATCGCGGGAATGCGCGCCGCTAAGTAAATATTTTAACCCTCCGTATTGCGGAGGGTATTCGGCGTTTCATTGACAAAAAGAAAGGATAACAAAAATGACAAGACGTGAAATCAGAGAAGAGGTTTTTTTACTTCTTTTTCAGAACGAATTAAGCGGAATTGATATAGACGAAACAACCGAAGCCTGTGAAGAGGCGTTTGAGCTTGAAAAAAATAGCGAGGCTGTCGCTACGGCAAAAAAAGTTGCAGAAAAGTACGAGGAGCTTGACGCGATAATCGGAAAGTACAGTGAAAAACGAGAGGTTTCAAGAATTTCAAGAGTAAATAAGACAATATTAAGGCTCGCAGTTTATGAGATTATGTACTGTCCGAGCGTTCCGGCGAAGGTTGCGGCGAACGAGGCTGTTGAACTCTCTAAAAAATATGCCGAAAAACAAGACAGCGCGTTTATAAACGGCGTTCTCGGAAGCTTCATAAAGGAAAACAAAAATGACAGCGAATAAGCCGTTTGTAGTTACTGTTTCACAGCTCAACAGGCGGATTTCCATACTTCTTTCGGGGGAAAAGGCATTCGCTGATTTAAGCGTTCGCGGCGAAATTTCTAACCTTACGATACATTACAAATCAGGGCATATTTACTTTTCATTAAAAGACGAAACTGCGTCAGTAAAGGTTGTAATGTTCCGCTCAAATGCACAGCGGCTTACATTTCTTCCGGAAAGCGGAATGAACATTATAGTTCGCGGTTCGGTTCAGTGCTATGAACGCGACGGAGTCTACCAGATATATGCGAACGACATTATCCCCGACGGCGCAGGTCAGCAGGCGATTGCTTTTGAACAGCTTAAAAATCGGCTGAACGAGGAGGGGCTGTTTGCTCAAAAGCGGCCGATTCCTCAATTCCCGAAAAAAATTGCTGTTGTAACCTCTGAAACAGGTGCAGCTTTTCAGGACATTCTTAACATTCTGAACAGGCGTTACCCGCTTGTAAAGGTTATTCTTTTCCCTGTTACCGTACAGGGTGAAAAGGCTCCCGAATCAATCGCAAACGGACTTGCGGCGGCAAATCAAACAGACGCAGACGTTATAATCTTCGGGCGCGGCGGTGGTTCTGCTGAGGATTTATCTGCATTTAACACCGAGCTTGTAGCCAGAGCGGTTTTTTCAAGCAATATCCCGACAATTTCGGCTGTCGGTCACGAAATCGACTTCAGTCTTGCTGATTTTACCGCGGATATGCGCGCGCCAACTCCAAGCGCTGCGGCGGAACTTGCTGTTCCTGAAAAAGAAACGCTTTGCGCCGCACTCGACACCTGTAAAAGACGGATTTTAAACCAAATTCTGTCGCTTTTTGAGAAAAAACAGGGCAGTGCTGAACATCTTTATGAAAAAATACGCGCAAGAAACCCTGTGCAGGTTTTGCGAAGCAATGAACAGCTCCTCATAAACAGGAGTGCAGATATCCATGCAAAAATGAAATCGTTACTTAACAGCCGCGAACAGCTGCTATACAGCAGAGCGGCTGTAATATCCGCACTTAATCCGCTTGACACACTGATTCGCGGGTATTCGATCACATACAAGAACGGTGCGGTTTTAACCAATGTAAGCAACATAAAAAACGGCGATGAAATAAATATCAGAGTTTCTGATGGTGAAATAACTGCCGTTGTAAGCTCGGTAAAGGACTTGAAAGGAAAATAAAATGAAATTTGAAGAGGCATACAAAAGACTCGGAGAAATATCGGCTCTGATGGAAAAAAGCGACCTTCCGCTTGATGAAGCCGTTAATTTATATTCAGAAGCGGCAACGCTAATAGAATCGTGTAAAACAGAAATTGAAAACGCAAGGCTGGAGGTTGAGAAAATTGACAATGCCTGAGTACGACGCGAAATATGAAAACTATGAACAGCTTCTCGACCTTTCTATAAGAAAATATATAAGCTGCGAAAATCCTTTTTTACAGGAGCGCGTTGTTGAAGCGGTGGAATATAGTCTTAAAGCAGGCGGTAAGCGTGTTCGCCCCGTTCTTGCTTTTGCGTTCTGCGAGGCTTGTGGTGCCGCACCCGAAAAGGCGCGAGCAGTTGCCTGTGCGATTGAATATACTCACACATTTTCTCTTATACACGACGATCTGCCATGTATGGATAACGATGATATGCGTCGCGGCAAGCCCAGCTGTCATAAGAAATTTGATGAATCAACTGCGCTTCTCGCGGGCGACGCTCTCGCTGTTATTCCGTATCAGATTATCGCTGGGGCAGCTTCCGCTTCGGAAATATCAAATGTAGCCGCAATTAAGGCTATCTCCTATATGTCAAAGGCAGTCGGGATTGACGGAATGATTGGCGGTCAGCAAATTGACACTCAATCAGATTTGCGGATTTCACCTAATCAGACTTTAAAGATGTATTCAATGAAAACCTCCGCATTACTTCGGGCTGCTTGCTGCTGTGGTGTTATTTCAGCCGAAGCTGAAAATGAAGAAAAATATCTAAAAGCGGCAGAGGAATACGCAGAAAACCTCGGACTTGCCTTCCAGCTTGTCGATGATATTCTCGATATCACAAGCACGGGAGATGTTCTTGGAAAGCCGATAGGAAGCGACGCACGAGATGGAAAGGAAACCTATGTTGCGGTATGTGGGATAGGCGCAGCGCGGGAAAAGGCCTCTGAATTCACCGAAAAGGCAATGAATGCGCTGGAGGTTTTTCCTGAGCATACCTTCCTTTCGGAGCTTACGGGAAAGCTGCTTTATAGAGTTAAATAATCAGTCCGGGCTGCGGACAGAAAGGAAGTTCAATGAGAACCGACCAATTTAATGTTGTGCTGATTGCGGCAGTTCTTGGTTGGGCAATAGCTCAACTGCTAAAAACAATTTCATACGCAATTAAATATAAAACTTTTAATCCCGAACGCATTATGGGTTCGGGAGGAATGCCGTCGTCACATTCCGCAATGGTAAGCGCGCTTGCAATAACAATGCTCAGAGTATGCGGAATAAACTCAACACAATTTGCTCTTGCTATGGCGCTGGCACTTGTGGTGATGTATGACGCCTGCGGTGTTCGCAGAGCCTCGGGACTTCATGCACATGAAATAAACCGACTTCGTAAAATCGTTGAAAAGCTTGATGATGAAACAGTCGAACGCCTTGACGAGGAGATTGACCTTGAACAGGAAGAAGATGACGATAAGGAGCTTAAAGAGCTGCTCGGACACACTCCGTTTCAAGTTATCTGCGGTGCGCTTCTGGGCATCCTTATAGGAATGGTAATTCCTATTCAGATCGTATGAGTAAAGGGTGAAATAATTGCTTTTAAATGACAATCTCTCGTCACAGGCGGTCGGCGATATGTCCGTTGACGAGCTTGAACAGCTTTCCGGCGAAATACGCGCATTTCTGATTGATAATATACCAAAAACGGGCGGACACCTCGCGTCAAATCTCGGCACGGTTGAGCTTACAGTTGCACTTCATAAGGTTTTTACAACGCCGCAGGATAAGTTCGTTTTTGACGTTGGACATCAATCCTATGCCCATAAGCTCATAACGGGCAGGTACCGCGATTTTTCAGCTCTTCGCAGCGAAAATGGCATTTCAGGCTTCCCTCGTTCTACTGAATCCAAGCATGACGCTTTTATCGGCGGTCACAGCAGTATCTCCATTTCCGCCGCACTAGGAATCGCTAAAGCGATGGAACTTCGCGGTGAAAAGGGAGATGTTGTAGCTGTAATCGGAGATGGCGCTCTTACAGGCGGCGAAGCCTATGAGGGGTTAAATAATGTAAGTAAGCTCTCCAGCAACCTTATTATTGTCCTAAACGACAATCAGATGTCGATTTCAAAAAACCACGGCGTTATTGCGGATTATCTAACCAAAATGCGTTCGTCAAAATCTTATTATGACAAAAAAGAGGCTGTAAAACAGTTTCTCGACAAGTCGGCTGTCGGAAAAGAGCTTTCAAAATCTATAAGCGGAACAAAGGATTTAATTAAATTTGCAATTTATCAGAGCAATATATTTGAAAGCCTAGGATTTAAGTACTTAGGTCCCGTAGACGGTCACAATCTTGAAAAGCTGATTGAGGTATTTACCGTTGCAAGGCTTGCTGATGAGCCGTGTATTGTACATGTCAAAACAAAAAAAGGAAAGGGCTACGCTCCAGCCGAAGAAAACTCCGGCGAATATCACGGCGTTACACGAAGAAATCCTAAAACTGCACATACATTAAGCTACTCTGAGATCATGGGCAGGGAGCTTTGCTGTATTGCCAAAAATGATAATAGGGTCTGTGCTGTAACAGCAGCAATGAAATACGCAACGGGCTTACAGCATTTTGCCAAGGCTTTTCCTAAAAGGTTTTTTGACGTTGGAATCGCTGAACAGCACGCTCTTACATTTAGCTGCGGACTTGCCGCACAGGGAATGATACCGGTTTTCGCTGTTTATTCAACTTTTTTACAGCGGTGCTTTGACCAGATTATCCACGACGCTGCAATCGAGAAAAAACATATTATAATCTGCGTTGATCGCGCAGGCTTTGTCGGCGAGGACGGTGAAACTCACCAGGGTCTGTTCGATATTCCGCTGCTTCTTTCCGTTCCAAATGTAAAAATCTACACGCCGATCGACGCGTCAGCCTTGCGTTTTTCGCTTCATAAGGCAATTGGCGAGGACGATGGAATCTGCGTTATCCGTTACCCCCGAGCTTTCAGCCGTGAGCTGAACAGAACAGGTTTTTCTGAGTTTGAATATACAGGTAAAACATCTTCTATATTACTTGTCAGCTATGGAAGATTGTGTGAAAATATAGTAAATCATAGTGGAGCTGACAGCCTCTGCCTTAATATCGTAAAGCCTATCCCAGAAAAGGCTGTTCATATTATTTTGGAATATGAACAGGTCTTATTTTTCGAGGAGGGAATGAAGTCGGGCGGTATGGGTGAACGCCTGCTTAGCGAGCTTTACGCAGGCGGTTTTAAAGGCAGCTTCCGTATTACGGCAGTTGGCGAAGAGTTTGTTCCGGCAGCCGAAGCGGAAACACAGCTGCGTAAATTTAAACTTGACCGAAAATCAATTGAAAAAATGGTGGAAGATGAAAGACAGACTTGATAAAATTCTAAACGATTTATCGCTTGTCAAAAGCAGAACAGCTGCCGCCCGACTGATTAAGGAGGGTTGCGTTGCGGTAAACGGGGCAATTGTAAAACGTTCCTCGGAGCAGTTCGACAGCGAAAACGATAAATTTGAAATAAACGAGCAGTCTGAGTTGCTCAGATATGTGGGGCGCGGTGGGCTTAAGCTTGAAAAGGCTATTGAGGATTTTTCGATAGCCTTAAATGGAAAAATCTGTATGGATATAGGCGCGTCCACGGGCGGCTTTACGGATTGTATGCTAAAAAACGGAGCAAAAAGGGTTTACGCCGTTGATGTAGGACACGATCAGCTTGATCCATCGCTTCGTTCAGACTGCCGCGTTATTTCTCTTGAGGGACTTGATATCCGCAATGCCGACGAAAAAATTATTTCCGAGAAAATAGATTTTTTCAGCATTGACGTATCGTTCATATCACTGAAGCTGATTTTTCCCGAACTAAAGCGGTTTTGCGCGGAAAAAGCGGAATGCACCGCGCTGATAAAGCCCCAGTTTGAGCATGGCAAGCACAAAAACGGAAAAAACGGCGTTATTAAAGACCCAAAAATACATCGAGAAATAATTAACGATATGCGCGCTTTTGCGGAGGCATCGGGATTTCATGAAATCGCGGTTATTCCATCTCCAATCAAGGGCGGCGATGGAAATACGGAATTTCTTATGCACTTTTTTATAGACCTGACGGAGGAGAGACAGAAGTGAGAATCTTAATTTGCAGCAATCTGAAAAAGGAAAAAACACTCTCGGTTCTTCCCGAAGCAGTGAGGGTCATAAACGACTGCGGAATGACTGCTGTTATGCCTGAATCGGCAGCCGCTTTTTTCAGCGATTCCCGCGTTGTATATGCGGCTGAACCGGTTTTGCTTGATGATATAGACGTTTTGCTGACAATAGGCGGCGACGGAACAATTCTGAAATGGGCGAAAAAGGCTGCGCTTGCAGACAAACCGCTTCTCGGAATTAACACGGGCAGGCTCGGATTTATGACATCTCTTGAACCGGAAGAACTTGAAATGCTTGCCAGACTGAAAAGCGGCGAATATTCGGTGAGCAGGCGAATGCTGATGGAGGCTGAAATAATTTCCGAAAAAAATGTAAAAAGCTACCTTGCGCTTAACGACATTGTTCTTGCGAAGGACAGCTATTCAAAGCTGCCCGAATTTTCGGTATGCAGCAATGGCTTCGTTGTGTCCAGAATACGTGCCGATGGGCTTATTTTAAGCACTCCGACAGGCTCGACTGCGTACGCCTTGTCTGCCGGCGGACCAATAATCGAGCCTGACGCTGAATGCATGGAGCTTACGCCCCTCTGCGCGCATACCCTTATGAACAGACCTATGATTTTTAGCGGAAATGACAAGCTTACAGTTTCGTATACGGGATACGAGGGAAGCGCAGTCAAGGTGAGCGTAGACGGCGACAGCGGGATTTACCTCGGCGAAAATGATAGAATTGAAATCAGCAAATCCTCGGTTACTTTCAGGCTGATTGATATAAACGGCAGCAGCTTCTATGACGCGCTTAACAACAAACTTTTAAGGCCGCTAAAATAAGGAGATATTTGAGGTAATGAAAAAAAATAGGCAGGCGGAAATACTTTCAATTATTTCACAAGAAGAAATTGAAAACCAGGAAATGCTGATCAAGCGGCTCAGGGAGCGCGGCTATAATGCAACGCAGGCGACAATTTCACGCGACATAAACGAACTTGACCTAGAAAAGGCGATGTCAAAAAACGGCGTAAGCTGTTATATGAAGGCGAAGCGTGCGAACGGTATTCATTTTGAGAACATTTTTCAGCACTCGGTTGTAAATATCGACTACGCGGGGAATATTATCTGCGTAAAATGCCGTTCAGGGCTTGCAAACGGTGCGTGCATAACGCTGGAAGGAATGAACATCGAATCTGTGGTCGGAACAATTGCGGGCGATGATACGTTTTTTGTACTTGCGAGAACTGAAAATGACGCAAAAAATATTGCGGCTTATTTGAAAAAATTGCTTTAATCGGAGGAGAAGTCATGCTAAAGGAGCTTTATATCGAAAATCTGGCGGTTATCGAAAAAGCCTCAATATCCTTTACCGACAAATTCAACGTTTTTTCAGGCGAAACAGGCGCCGGAAAAAGCGTACTTATCGGTGCGATTAACGCTGTGCTTGGCGGACGTATTTCAAAAGACCTTATCAGAACAGGGACAAAAAAAGCTTCTGTAACAGCTCTTTTTGATTCAGTTTCGACTGCCGCTGCCGAAAAGCTTGTCGAGTACGGCTTTGAGCCTTCTGACGAGCTTATTCTTCAACGTGAATTTTCAGTAGACGGAAAGGGTATCGTACGTATCTGCGGAAAACCGTCAACAGTTGCCATTCTTAAGGAGATTTCATCAAGCCTTATTGATATACACGGTCAGCACGACAACAGAATGCTTGTTGATAATTCAAATCAGCGGGAGCTGCTGGATAACTTTGCGGGAATACGCGTCGAGCTTGATACATACGGCGAGCTTTTCCGGAGCTTTTCACAGCTGCTCCGAAAAATACGTCAGCTCGAAGAAGCAGACGCAAAAAAGGATCAGCGCATAGAAGAACTGAAAAAACAAATAGATGAGGTTGCACGTTTAAATCTGAAAAAGGGCGAAGAAGCTGAAATTTCAGAAAAATTAAACCGCGCAAGAAGCTTTGAACAGCTTAACAGTGCGCTTTTTACAGCACAGAATGCAATCAGCGGAGACGGCGAAGGCGAAAGCGGCGCGCTTGATTTACTCGGAACGGCTGCCGATTCTCTGCGAAATATTTCTGCGCTTATGCCCGATTGTTCTGTGTTGTGCGAGCGGATTTCGGGGCTTATGATTGAGCTTGAGGATATAGGCGGCGAGGTCGCGGGCTGCATTCCCGATCCCGATTCCGAAAATGATTTGCCGATTCTTGAAGAAAAGATGAGCGACATTTTACGACTGAAAAGGCGATACGGCACGGAGCTTGATGAAATACTCGATATGTATGACAGCTGGCGCGTCGAACTGAACGAGCTTTCGGATACCGACAACACATTGGCGCAGCTTTCTGAGGAAAAACGAAGCCTTGGCGAACAGGTCAAGGAAATGGCTCTTGAAATATCCGATAAAAGAAAGGCTGCTGCACAGCGGCTTACCGAAGCGATTTCAGCGGAGTTGAAATTTCTCGATATGCCCGATGTACGGCTTGAATTTGCGGTTAATCACGGAAAGGTGACTGTAAACGGGATGGATGAAATTGAGATGTTGATTTCCGTGAACAAGGGCGAGGAGCTGAAGCCGATTGAAAAGGTTGCTTCCGGGGGCGAGCTTTCGAGAATTATGCTTGCAATAAAAACCGTTCTTGCAGAGCATGACGATACGCCGACAATGGTTTTCGACGAAATTGACACGGGAATAAGCGGTCGTGCGGCGCAGAAGGTCGGCAGGAAGCTTTCGGAGCTGGCTCAAAAGCGGCAGGTGCTTTGCGTGACCCATCTTGCGCAAATAGCGGCGCTTTCCGATAATCATTTGCTTATTGAAAAAAAATCGGACGAAGCCCGCACATATACGACAGTTCATACGCTTGATTATGACGAAAAGGTTCGTGAAATTGCACGCATAATTTCGGGCGACGCAACCAATGATGTTTCGCTTCGTAATGCGGAGGAGCTTATAAAAAGCAAGGAGCGGCAGGAATGAAACTACGTGCTGAGGTTTACACAAGAAAACAGCTTTGCGACGCACTTGACAATACGTCGCTGGAGCTTGTATATACACCGCTCAGGCTGATTGAACCTACGTTGTCAGGATATTGCGGGAAAATCGTAATTGTACCGCCTGTGTATCTTGCCGATTGCGAAAAAAAAGTTCGTGAACGACTTGCAGAGCTGAAAAAAGCAGGCTTTAATAAGGCGATTGCTCATACTGTTGGACATATCGAGCTTTTGTCCTCGCTGGGATTTGATATCTACGGCGGTGTTCGGCTTAACTGCACAAACAGCGCGACTGTTCATATTTTGTCAGAATATGAACAAAAGGATATTATCGTGTCGGAGGAACTTACCGCAGAGCGGCTGAATCGTCTGGAAAAGCCGGTTCCGCTCGGCTTTATCGCGTATGGTTATCTCCCGCTTATGCTAACAAGGCGCTGCCCTATAAAAAACGGCAAGCCCTGTGGAACAGAATGCTGTAAAAGAAGCATAACTGACCGCGGCGGCCGAACACTTAATGTGATATGTGAAAAAAATTATGTTGAGATTCTGAACAGCGATGTGCTTATGCTAAGCGACAGATTTAATCGCTTTCCGAATATGGATTTTGCTGTTCTGAAATTTACTGTTGAAAATGACATAAATAGTGTTATTTCGCAGTACTTTTCAGAAGAAGCCGTCGTGGGCGGCAGCTTTACAAGAGGACTTTATTTCAGAGGTGTTAATAAATAATGCAGATAAAAGTTAAACGGTTATGTGAACGGGCAAGGCTTCCTTTTCGCGCAACACAGGGAAGCGCGGGCGCAGATTTGTTCGCATGCATTGATGAAGATATTACAATCGCGCCTAACGAGCGTGTTTTGATTCCCACGGGAATTGCAATTGAGCTTGAAAGTGCTGAAACAGGCGCATTTATTTTTCCGCGCAGTTCGTTATCCTCAAAGCACGGTATCTCACTTTCAAATTGCGTCGGTGTAATTGACAGCGACTATCGCGGCGAGGTTAAAATACCTATTATAAATCATTCGCTTGAATCGTATACAATTCACGACGGTGAACGTATTGCGCAGCTGGTCGTTCTCCCGGTTGTTCTGCCGCTGTTCATAGAAACGGAAAAACTGAACGATACCCAAAGAGCTGACGGCGGCTTTGGTTCGACCGGGGTATAAGTGCAGCTATTACGGCAAACTGCACAAAATTCCCTTTTAAAAAATTTATTTTTTTCATTTTGAACAGTTGTAAGCAGTTTCATTTCGTGCTATAATATTTTGTGAAAGAATTTTGCGGGAA
>CAZAXM010000021.1:0-33363 GCA_964489095.1 uncultured Ruminiclostridium sp.
AAGAAAAATCCTATCCGCTCAAACCCATATCAATCTCCTCCTTAAAAACAAAAAGTGCGCAGCCGAAGCTACGCACCGAAAAATGTAAAGCTCCACTTGCTGCGACACAATTCCGTCCTATGTATCTCTTACCACATTTCGGATTATTTGTTAATATAAAACAAAACAATATCATTTTTTGGAAAAATGTTGAAAAAACAGTTGAAAATTGCCAAAAAATATGTTACAATATAGCTTGTAGGTATAAATGTAAGAGGGCAGCTGCCAGCACGTTAAGGCGCGGGTCAGCACAGTCGGAGGTAATTATTATGGAAGTGCCGAAAAATAATGTCAATAAAAGAAAACCGCCAATTACTCATGAAATGATTTTTAAGATAATGCTCTGTGTATCTTTTTCTGTCGCAGGCGTGTTCTTAATTATAAACCTGATTAAATTGAATATTCCCGGAATTGTTGCAATAGGAAGCTGCCTGCTCCTATTCGCTGTTGTTATAATTTCTATGCGAAATTCACGGGTCAAACTTGAAAAACAGGAGTTTGTTGTCGCAATCGGACTCGAAATAATGATCTTTTCGATTTCGCTGTTCAGCGGTGATTGCTATAGCGACGATTTTCCGATGTTTTTGGCAGTGATCGCTATGACGGGTATGTACCTTGAACCTACATTTACAAAGGCACAGATTGTGGTAGCCGATGTTCTTCTGATACTTATGTACATCATCAATCCTCAGAAAGCGGAAAGCCTTTCACAGTATATCCTCTGCTTCGCAATATTTACACTTGCCGGCTTCCTGCTCCAGCTCGCAATTAAACGCGGCCGCGCATTTATTGATATAAGTAATGAACAGGCGAAAGCGTCGGAAAGTATACTTCAGGATATGCGCGCAATGGGCGATAAAATCCAGCAGGACTTTGAAAACTCGTCAGGCAGTATAAACGAAAGCACCGATGTGTTAAGAAACGATTCGGCGGCGATAAATGAAAATGCCGCAGTCGTGTCCGATACCTGTGACGAAGCGCGCACAAGAGTCGAAAGTACTTCTGAACAGATCAAAGAGCTGAATGTCCAGCTCAAGCGTTTCGAGGAAGCACTTGCTGAAAATCGTGATAAAATGAACGCTATGAAGGAACAGCTTCATAGCTCCATTGAAGGTATTGAACAGACGGGTAACGCTGTTGCGGCAATGAAAACCCAGATGAATGAGGTCGGTTCAATCGCTGGTCAGCTTAGCGATATTTCGTTTAAGACAACGCTGCTGTCGTTGAACGCCTCGGTTGAGGCTGCCCACGCAGGAAAAGCAGGCGCAGGTTTCGCTGTTGTTGCGGCGGAGATGAAGGCACTTTCCGAAAATAGCGATTGCTTTGCTGATAGAGTTGCGCAGGTTGTTGAAAATCTTCTGTCACAGGTCAACAATATCTCGGAGGAATTTGAAAAGAGCACGAAGGATATTGAACTTTCAGAGGTTGCAATGTCGGAGCTTCAGGAAAGTTTTGAACAGCTTAATAGCAGGTTCGATTTGCTTTATGATAATATTGAAAAACAAAACGAAAGCGTCGGCGCGGTAAGCAGCGCATTCAGCCAGCTTAAAAATGATGTCGATGGTATGATGGCGATGTCTGCGGCAAACAGGAAAACTGTTGACGAAATCGCAAAGGCTATGGATTCGTACAGGGAAAATATCGGACGAATTGTTATGAACACGAGGGTGCAAGGATAATTTTCACATAATAAGCGGCTTATGAGCAACCGGCTCTATAAGCCGCTTTTGTGCATTTTCTTAAATTCCGAAGCAATGTTCAAATAAACGAAAAAACCTCTGCAATCTTAACGTAGATTTGCAGAGGTTAATTTTTTCAAAAGAGAATTAGCCTTTAAATCCGCGCGACTGTCTATCCATATCCTCGACAACGATGTCGAAGATTTCACCGAGTGAAGCGCAGTATTCGAGAACTTTCCAAGGTTCGTTGGTGTGGTAGTGGATTTTAATGAGATCCTCGTCGCCAACAGCGAGAAGGCTGTCGCCAACAAAATTTTCAATAAAATAATCGTGAATTGCGTCCTCGTCAAGGTTTTCGCCTTCGATTAAAAGCTGTGTGTCATATCTGAACTCTATCATTTTATTTATCCCTTTCTATATCAATACAAACCCGACAGAACTGCGGCACTTCAGTTCTGTCGGGCAAGGCAATACCAAAATGGTACTGCCTTTAATTTTAACCTAACATATTGAAGAACGAACCGCTTATTGTCGAAAAGCTTGTCGCATTTCCTGCCTGGGTGTACGTCTTGCTCTGATTAACGGTATGTTCAACCTCAGAGTACGCTTTAAGCTGCGCTGCCTGACGTGAAACAAAATTCGCAAAAGAATCCTTTTTACCGAAAATTGCTTCAAGCTGCGCGGTATCCGCTGTCATAAAGCTTTCCTTGTCGAGGGTAAGAGTACCATCGGAATTGATGCTTATTCCGGCGTTATTGAGCTTTTTAGTCTGAGCGTTAGTCATATTTGTGATAAACTCGTGTTTACCCGAAACCGACTTATCGCCCGAGTTTTTTATGGACTTCATAAGATCGTTGTAACTGTTTACAAAGCTGTTCGCAGCCGAATATGCCTTATCATAGTCCATTTCACCCGTTTTCGAGTCAATCGCAAACGCGCTTTCGAGATTACCGAATGCTTTCGTTACGCTGTCGGAAAGTGTTCCGAGCTTATCCTCAACATTGTTCTTGGTTGTGATTTTTTTCTCGGTGGTCTTGTCCGAGCTTGAAGCAGTCTGTGATTTTTGCATATCAAAATATGCCTTATACAGGTTTTTGCTGACCTTAAAATCACTCCACTGGGTAAGAACATTGCTCATTGATGTGTAGAATGTGCTGTTTAAAGAATTGATCATTAAAATCACCCTTTCTATGCAAAGTAAGTGCCTAGCCTTGCACTTATTATATCGGCAGGAAATCCTGCAACTTTATACCTTCGCGGAAAAATTATTCATCTTTTTCGTTTTCGTCACCAATCAGCTCTCCGAGCCAGTCGCTGATTCTATCCTCGCGCTCCTCCTCCTTTTTTCGGAAATATTCACGCGCACTATCTGAATCGGGGTGTTCCTCGAAATATTCAATATCACGATTATCGTTAAGTTTATCCATACCGGATTTGTCGTCAAAATGATATATGAACTGTTCCGCGGGCGGCTTTTCGCTCATAAGCACGGGGTTAAAATGCGGGTTGCCGTCTAATTTTGACAGCTTTTCTTCCTCGGTATCAATTCGCATACAATTTATACAAAACCATGTCGTAATAATACATGATATAATCGCGACAGCAGAAATATTAAAATTCTCTCCTTGAAAAAGCTTGACAATGCTTGCAGCAAAAAGGATCAGATTGTCAACAAGCAGCGCGAATTTCGGGATCTTCTTTTTCATTTTAAATGTTAAAAAGCAGAGTATGAGCGACAGAATGGAACAAAAGACCTGTACCGCGTCGGGAAGCCATTTAAAATCGACGCCGTTATAAAGTGCGCTGTCAACGATGTGATTTACATAAGCAGTCGAAATCACGATAACTTTTGAGTAGGTAAACATCAGGATATAAATAAGTGCCGCCGCAGACGAGCCGAATCCGAATATAAAGGCGCGCTTATAATCATTTTTGATTTTTTCCATACGCGAATGGAGATATTAAATGTGTTTGATTTCATTCATATCACTAAGCATCTTATCACGCCTTTCAGAAAAAGTCAGTCTATCTGTCACTATTATACCATAAACGTTTTAATTCGTCAATCTTTTTTCTTTTCCGCTCGTCTGAAACGACATAATTTTTGAGCGGCTGGGAGTATAATATTAAAGGTGACGAAAATGGTTATATACATAGACGTGCTTATTATCGTGAATTTATATATTACATATTTTACGTTAAAAGCCTCCGCGCGGCTTCTCCATAGAAGAATAAAAAGCGCGCGGTTAGTTATAGCTTCGTGTCTTGGCGGGATTTCCTCCGTTGCCGCCGTTTTTTCGCTTCCGATTTTTGTGCAGTTGCTGTTGCGGTGCGCTTTGATCGTAATTCCCGTTGTTATAGCTTTTGGTTTTTCGGGGCTGAAGCCGCTTTTGCTGCATGTGTTCATTTCTTTTTCAATTAGCTTGCTGCTTTGCGGCGTGGTAATCACATTGCGTGAATTTACGGGAAACAGCTTTTTTGCGGAGGTCGGCGGTTTCGTATATCTTGACGTTTCTGTATTAACGCTGATATTTTCGACAACCGCCGCATACCTGCTGATTTCGGTTTTCAGGCGCATTCTCGACCGAACAGATGTTCAAAAAAGCTACCAGCTTACAATTGAAAAAAACGGAAAATCAGTTCAGCTTACTGCCTTTTCTGACAGCGGTAATAATCTCCGCGACTTCTTTACCGGGCTGCCTGTTATCGTATGCCGCTTGTCGTCGGTATATGAGCTTGCGCCGAAGGGGATAGCTTCTGCGGAGAGCGAACCGCCAGTCGGTGTCAGGCTGATTCCGTACACGACAATTGATGGTACAGGAATTATCGCCGCGTTCCGGGCGGACGAGGTGACAGTTGACGGAAAACGTGTCGATGTCCTTATCGGCGTAGGGAAGAGTGCCATGAAAAACGAGGATTTTGATGCAATTCTTAATCCAAAAATTCTGATATAACGAAAGGGTGGATTTTTATGCAGACGATTTCTGAGCGATTTGCTGCAATACTTGAAAGGACACTTAAAAACGAAAAGCCGCTTGGGATTTACTATATAAACGGCGCGGATAATCTTCCTGCACCGCTTACAAGAGAGGAGGAGGAAACCGCTTTTGCGCTTCTAAAAACAGATTTTTCAAAAGGACGCGATATGCTTATTATACATAATCTTCGACTTGTCGTGTATATTGCAAAAAAGTTTGAAGCTACGGGTATCGGAATGGAAGACCTGATTTCAATAGGTACAATCGGACTTATAAAGGCTGTGAATACGTTCAGTCCCGATAAAAATATAAAGCTGGCGACTTATGCTTCACGCTGTATTGAAAACGAAATCCTTATGTTCCTGCGAAAGACAAGTCATTATAAAAGCGAAATTTCAATTGAAGAGCCGCTGAACATAGATTGGGACGGGAATGAGCTGCTTCTCTCGGATGTTTTAGGTACAGATACCGATATAGTAAATGAAAATATCGAAAATGAAGCGGAGCGTAAGCTTCTTCTGGATTCAATTGCAAGGCTGCCCGAACGCGAGCGTTTTATAATGGAAAAAAGGTTCGGGCTTGTGGACGGAAAGGAGCTTACCCAGAAGGAGGTTGCAGACCTTATCGGAATTTCACAAAGCTATATATCGCGGTTGGAAAAAAGAATAATTAAACGGCTGAGGCGAGAGCTTGAAAAAATAACATAATTAAGGAGTCACAAAAAATCCCGCGGTTTTACCCACGGGATTTTCAGTTAATCTTCATTCATAAGAAATCTGTTTTCGATTTCCGATGCCGGGAGCGGTTTACCGTAATAATATCCCTGCGCAATATCGCAGCTTAAATCGCCGAGCAGTTCAAACTGTTCCTTAGTTTCAACTCCCTCTGCAAGAACTTCGAGCTTCATTGCCTTTCCTAGGTCAACTATCGCCTTAACAATACTTCTTGCCGCCTCGTTAGTATCAATATCGTCAATCAGACTTTTGTCGATTTTAAGCAGGTTTATCGGTAATATCTTTAGAGATGAAAGAGAGGAATATCCTGTTCCGAAGTCGTCCATTGAAATAGAAACTCCGATTTCATGAATTTGTTCGAGAATGTTTATTGTTCGGTCTATGTCCTGCATCGCCATAGTTTCGGTAAGCTCGACCTCTAAATATTTTGGTTCAAGACCTGTTTTCTCAAGCGCGTCGCGTATTGAGGAGATTACATCTGTCTGGTAAAGCTGCGCCTGTGACATATTAACCGAAACACGGATCGGCTTACACCCCTTATCCTGCCACAGTTTATTCTGGCGGCAGGCTTCGTAAAGTCCCCATTCGTCAATCTGCGTAATAAGTCCGACTTCCTCTGCGATCGGGATAAACGAGGTCGGCGTAATAAGACCGTTGTGCGGATGATTCCAGCGTATAAGCGCTTCCGCGCCGAGAATTTCCTTTGTCTGGAAGCTTATTTTAGGCTGATAATAAAGCTCAAATTCATTGTTTTTGATAGCCCTGTGAATTTCCTGTTCAATGTAATCGCGATTGTAAAGCCTCTCTTCGATTGTTTTATCGAAGTATCTGCAAATCGTATTCACTGCAATGCTATCCGTAAAAAGCGTCATATTCGCCTTATTAAAAAGCGTTCCGATATCGTCGCTGCCGTCGTAGAAGCAGGCGCCTGCTGAGAACACTGACTGCTCCTTCAGAATAGTCGGCAATACCGCGTCGTTGCAGCAGTCGTCTACGTAAATCCTGAGTTCTCCGAGGAATTTCTCAACGTCGCCGTTTCCGTCTGCGTGCATAAGCAGAGCAAAGTTGTCAACGCTCATCTTACCCATAACGAAGCCGCCTGAAACGGTTTTTCTAATTCCGTCCGCGTAAATTTCGAGAAGTCTGTCTGCGGTGTCCATACCAAAAAGCGTTGAAATCTTCTGATATCGGTCGATATGTATGCTAAGAATAACGATTTTATCCTTCTGATTGCAGTTTTTCAGGAAATCAGTACCCTCGGCGAGGAAAACCTTACGGTCGGGAATTTCAGCTGTTTTTCCTTCTTCCTGTTCTTTTTTAATCTTTTCACGAATAGTTGTTTCATCGGTTATATCTGTTCCGACCGACAGAATGATCCCTTTAGCCGCAACTTCACTTTTCCAGTGGATATGCTTTATATTTCCGTCCGGAAGAGGAAAATCCTGGATCACGCCGCCGTGAGTCAGAGCTTTTTCGGTGAGCGCGTCCGAAGAAGCGGAATTATTGTTGGTGAAAATAGAAAAAATTAACTCTCTGTCTGCGGGTCTTCCGATAAGCTCAGTGAGTACTGAATTTGCGCTTATTTTTTTCAGGTCTGAACTCCAGACTAAGGTGCAGCAGTCGTTCGCGTCAAGGAGAGCGTTTAGCGCACGATTCTTTTTAAGCTCGGCTCGAATTGTTCGTATAAGTAAGAACACCGCAATAGAAAGGGCGGTCAGTAAAACGGCACAGAGATATATGATTACTTCCATATAAAGATTCCTTTTTTATAATATTTGACATCACACTTTATTAATAATACCACTAAAAAACAATTTTGTCAAATATAATTCACATTTTTGTTAAAAGTAGCAATATTTTTATGCAAATTCACAACACGCGGAAATATTGAAATTTGTCTTGCTTGTCATATCCTGTACAGGCGGTGAATATATATCTTCTGAACAGTGCAAAGCAGCGAGCTTTGCGGAAAACGGAGGTATATTATGGAATTGCTACTTGACAAGGAGCCTGTCTTTCTCACCGAGGTAGTGTATGACGGTCAGGCTGAGCAGGGCGTTGAATTTGACTACGTTCTGCCCGATTATTACCCTGATATTTTCAAGATACTCAAATGCACGCTTACGCCGGGAGTTGCGTCGTACAGCGTTTCTGGCACGCAGCTTTTTATTGACGGGGTGGTGTACATAAAGGTTCTCTATCTTTCCGAGAACAGCAGCAGTATCAACTGCATTGAGCAGCGCTACACCTACTCAAAGACAATTGAGCTTGTAAAAGCTGCGGAGTGCCCTGCGGTAACCCTTTTTTCAAAGGCAGATTATTGCAGCTGCCGCGCGGTAAGCGGACGGAGAATTGACGTTCGCGGCGCGGTCAGCTGTAAAATCCGCGTTACGGGTTGCTATCAGGGCGAGCTTCTCTGCGGTGTAAACGGTTCCGGAACGCAAGTAAAGTGCGACAGTGTGAACTACTGCGGAAGCCGTCTTTTTACCAGCCGTCAGTACGTTGTCCGCGAGGATATCGAAACAGGCGCGGGCGGGGGAATTTTATCCGTCCTGAATGTGAGTTGCTGCGCGGTTGTTACCGATACAAAAATTATTTCCGACAAGGTTGTTGTAAAGGGCGAAGCGAAGGTAAAGTCGCTTTATCTTATCCGCACGGGCAGCGGTGAAACCGAAACGGAGGTTATGGAGGCTTCTGTTCCGTTAAGTCAGATTGTGGATTTAACTGGGGTCACCGATGGGCACAGCTGTTACGCGCAGTTTGACGTTATGGACTGCGACCTTGAAATACGACAAGGCGACGACGGAGAAAATCGCATTCTCGGTTGCGATCTTACTCTGGACTGTAAGGTGACGGCGTACCGCGAGGCAGTTCTTTCGCCGGTCTGCGACCTCTATTCCACCGAATACGAGAGCGGATATAACGTCACGCCGATAAAGCTTGAATACTCCCCGCAGGCTGTAAACGCACAGACTGTACTGCGTACCGCGCTCGATTCGCCCGACGGGAATATCACCGAGGTTTACGATTGCCGCTGCGACCTGCTCGGAACAAGCGTACGCGCTTCCGACGATGGGCAGGCGCTTATTATAAGCGGTCAGGCGAATGTTCAGCTTATAGGCTGCGGAGAAGAGGGAAAGCCGATATTCACCGAAAAGACCGAGAGCTTTGAACTCGAAACGGAAGTTTCTGCGCCGTCGGACGGCTATTCGGCGAACGTCAGCGTTTACGTTGCAAGTGTGACATACAGCATAACGGGCGATAGCACTATTGAGGTCCACGTTCAGCTTTGCGCGCAGGGACTTGTTTACCGCGTCAAGACTGTGAATGCGGTGACGGAAATAAGTATTAACGAGGATAAGCCTAAGAAGAAAAACAGCGACTACGCACTTAAGCTTTATTACGCAGAAAACGGCGAGTCTGTATGGGATATTGCAAAGCGGTATAACACAAGCATTGCGGCGATAACTGCTGAAAATGAGCTTGAACAGGAACAGCTTACAGCTCCTTGTATGCTGCTTATTCCGATAGTGTAACAGGAGGGTTGTATGAACAATTCAATTTATCACGATATTTCTCAGAGGACGGACGGGAATATCTATATTGGTGTAGTAGGACCCGTCCGTTCGGGAAAATCCACCTTTATAAGTCGTTTTATGCAGTCGGTCGTTATCCCGAACATAGACAGCTCATTCCGCAGGGAGCGTGCGATTGACGAGCTTCCACAGGGTGCAGCAGGCAAAACGATAATGACAACCGAGCCGAAATTTGTTCCCGAAGACGCGATTTCGATTCAGCTGGAGGACAGTACGTTTATGAACGTCCGTCTTATCGACTGCGTGGGGTATATTGTTCCGAGCGCGATAGGGTATATTGAAAATGAGCAGCCGCGTATGGTAATGACGCCATGGTTTGAAACGGAAATCCCGTTCAATATGGCGGCTGAGGTCGGCACTCAGAAGGTTATTAACGAGCATTCGACGATTGGACTTGTGATAACAACCGACGGAAGCATTTCGGATATTCCGCGTTCAGAGTATGAGGAAGCGGAGCAGCGTGTTATCGAGGAGCTTACCAATATCAACAAGCCGTTCGCGGTTGTACTTAACTGTCGTGACCCGAAAAGCCGCGAAAGTAAGGAGCTTGCGGAGGAAATGCGTGAAAAGTACGGAAAGCCTGTGATCGCGCTGAACTGTCTGGAAATCGGCGAGCAGGAAATCAAGGAAATCCTGACCGAAATTCTTCTGCAATTCCCCGTAAAGGAAATAAATATCCGTATACCGAAGTGGCTGACTGTTTTAGACAAGGAACATTGGTTAAGGAGCGAGGTTTTCAGTGCGCTTAAAGCATCTGCAGCGAAAATATCGGCAATCGGGGAGATAAAGAGCATAACCGAGAAGCTTTCGGACTGCGAGTATATTTCGGACTGCAAGACCGAGGAAATTGACCTTGGACAGGGTGCCGGATTTGTCCGCGTGGAAATAAAGAACGAGCTTTTTTACCGCATTCTCGGCGAGGCGACAGGTCTGGAGCTGCACGACGAGGGCGATCTTATGCCGTGTATGGTTGAACTTGCCGAGATTAAGAAAAAATATGAAAAGGTAAAAGCGGCACTTGATGAGGTTCAGGCGACCGGCTACGGCATCGTTATGCCGGGAATTGACGAGCTGAGCCTTGAGGAACCGGAAATTGTAAAGCAGGGCGGCAAATATGGCGTTCGTCTGCGCGCTCACGCACCGTCAATTCATATGATGGCGGCGAATATTGAAACTGAGGTTTCACCTATTGTTGGTTCGGAGCGTCAGAGCGAGGAGCTGATCCACTATATGCTCAACGAATTTGAGGAAAACCCCACGAAAATCTGGGAGAGCAACATTTTCGGAAAATCTCTCCACGAGCTTGTAAACGAGGGACTTCATAACAAGCTGTACCGTATGCCGTCCGACGCGCGGCAGAAGCTTCAGGAAACGATTGAGCGGATTATCAACGAGGGTTGCGGCGGTTTGATTTGCATTATTCTTTGATTCTGATATTAAAACCCCCGACTGTGAAAACGGTCGGGGGTTTCGTGCCAGCTGTGGCATACAAAATATTTCATGCACTGCTGACGCTTATCAGTTGTTTTTAAGAAGTACAGACATATTCTCAACCATTTCGCTTATCGAGTCCGCCTGCGAGGTAAGCTCCACCATATTTTTAGCATTGGATTCAGCCATTGCGTTAATAGAGCCGAACTGTTCGTTTTCCGTTCTTATGCTGTCGGCAATAGCCTGATTTATCTGAACGGTTTTTCTTATAACATCTGCTTGCTTCCCGTGCGCTTCTCCCATCGCGTTAACAGCCGTTCCCGTTTCGTTGAGCAGCCGCGTCATATCCTGCATAAATGCAAACACCTCTGCAAAATATCTGTTCTGCGTTTCGAGTTTTACTGAATTTTCCTGGACCTGCGCTGTTATTTCGTGAACATTTTCCTGAACGCGTCCTATAACCTCTTCAACAAGCTTCAGGGAATTCTGCGTGTCGCTTGCAAGCTTTCCAACCTCCGCAGCAACAACTGCAAAGCCCTTTCCCGCTGCTCCTGCACGCGCCGCCTCTATTGACGCGTTTATTGATAATATATTGGTGGAGGAAGAGATATCGCTTATAAGCTTTAGTGTTGAGCCTATTTCCTTGACTGCGTCGGAGAGTTTTATCGCAATTTCGGTTGACATTTTCATAGACTCCGAAACCTCTCCGTTTATGCTGCTGAGGTCGTTGAGCAGCCTTGCATTTTCTCCCGACTTAACAAGAAGATTCTTCGATACGCCTTCAACCTTTGAAACGTTTTCGGAAACAACGCCTTCCCATTCGCTCAGCTCAGTGAGATTTGACATACTTTCTTTCGTTTTGAAGCTTAACGTATTGCTGTTTTCAAAAAGCTGCTGGCTGGTAATCGCCATTTTTTCGGCGGAAGCATTTTCGCTCTCCGAAATTCTGGAAAGAGAAATGCCCGCCGCAGAGAGCTTTTCCGAAAGGTTCCGAACTGCTTCGAGAACACTCCTGACCTGATCCATATTTCGCGTCATTTCGTCTTTTTTTGCATCGACAAGAAATTTTCCCACAAAAACGGTAAGGACAATTATTCCGGCAAGCGACAGCAAAAGACATACAGATCTGTCGAGCATATTGATGATAAAATGCTCACCCTGCGTGGGCAGATGTATATCACCACGTAAAAACCAAGAAATAACAACAGACCCGCCAATTTCAACAGCCGTCAGTGCAACTATCTTCCAATCAAGGAAAAATGACGTAAGTATAACAAAAAAGAAGGCAAATCCCCAGAAGTCTGTTGCCGGAATCATGTACAGGATAAAGTTGAATTGAATAAGCATTATTATCGCCAGAAACAGCTTTCCCGCAAATAAGCTTGTCGGTTTTACAAGCCCGTCCTTTTTGCCCGTTTTAATGAACACGATACCGATTGCAAGGTACAGCAGACAGGTGATGTCAAAAATAATAAGACCGATCCAGCTTACAGACGGGATCCACCCCATAATTTTCGAGAACGTGTAGAGCAGTCCCGCACATTCGCAAGCTCCGGGTACGAGAAGCAGCACCATAGTATAAACCTTGTTGATATAATCATCAATGGCTGTAAGATTCTTTTGTTTCAACTCTTTTTCCATAATGTACCTCCTGATATCTGAAAGGCTGTCCGCTCAGCATAAAAGCAGCGTCTTATGTAAAGTATTATGCCATATATGTGTATATATGTCAATGGCTTTTGTCGAAAAATTGCGACAAGTTTATAAAGCCGCGACCATGTGTATATGCGCATTTTACAGCATTTCCATCGCCATTTCAGCCTTGCAAATAATGGAAAGATGTGTTATAATGTAAAACGAAAAAGTCAGGGGGTGCGGCTGTGTATCGTTTATACATTGTTGAGGACGACCGAGGAATTGCCGAGGCGATAAAGACGCAGGCTGAAATGTGGAATTTACAGGTTCGCTGCGCAGAAGATTTCCGAAATGTTATGGCTGAATTTGCAGATTTTGACCCGCATATAGTTCTGCTTGATATCTCGCTTCCGTTTTTTAACGGATAACACTGGTGCAGTGAAATCCGTAAGGCTTCACGTGTGCCGATAATTTTCATCTCCTCTGCGGCGGATAATATGAATATGATTATGGCGATGAATATGGGTGCGGACGACTTTGTTGCAAAGCCATTTGACCTTAGCGTTCTTATTGCGAAGCTTCAGGCTACGCTCCGCAGAACCTATGATTTTGCCGCGTCGGTTCCCATTCTTGAACACCGCGGCGCGCTTCTGAACACAGGCGACTGTTCGCTTACATATAAGGACGAAAAAATCCCATTGTCGAAAAACGAGTTTCGTATTCTCCTTGTTCTTATGGAAAATAAGGGTAGGGTCGTGAGCCGCGAAAAGCTTATTGAACAGCTCTGGAAAACCGACAGCTTTATTGACGAAAACACGCTTTCGGTAAACGTAAACCGCCTTAGAAAACGGCTCGAAGGCGCGGGACTTGCGAATTTCATCACCACAAAATTCGGCGTTGGTTATCTTATCGAGGTTTGATCTGTATGAAGCATTTTTTGAAATATCTGCGGTCGCACTGCCGTGTGCCGGTTTTTTACTTGCTTTTATGCATTATTTTTTTCGTCAGCTTTTTGTTGTATCACCTCCCGCTTGAAGCGGTTTTGTATCCTGTTTTTTTAAGCGCAGGAGTCGGGTGTGTTTTTATCATTTTCGATTTTATCCGTGCGAAAAAAATCCATAAAGCACTTGAACGCATAAAGTCGGTTTCCGATCTATCTGTGGAAAAACTTCCGAATACAATCGGCGCACTTTCAGAGGATATGCAGCAGCTTTTTCAACGTATCTCCGAGGAATATGCCGCGCTTCTTTCCGAATACGACCGGCGCTATTCCGATATGATTGATTATTACACGGTCTGGGCTCATCAGATAAAAACTCCGATTGCTTCTATGCAGCTCACGCTCCAGAATGAGGATTCGGAGCTTTCGCGCAGGCTTTCCGTTGATTTGATGCGCGTGGAGCAGTACGTTGAAATGGTGCTGACGTTTATACGACTCAACTCCGAAACCACCGACTATGTGTTCAGAGAATACGAGCTGGATAAAATCGTCAGCCGTTCGCTGCGGAAATTCTCCGCCGAATTTATAAGCCGCAGGTTGAAGCTCAACTACGAGCCACTGGGCTTAGCTGTTGTTACCGATGAAAAATGGCTTTCGTTTGTGATTGAACAGGTTATATCAAACTCGCTTAAATACACACCTTCGGGCGGTATTTCCATTTCTCTTTACGATGAAAAAAAACTTTGCATACGCGATACGGGGATGGGTATTGCCGCTGAGGATCTGCCGCGCGTTTTTGAGAACGGATACACAGGCTGCAACGGACGCGCCGATAAAAAAGCAAGCGGTATCGGCTTATACCTCTGTAAACGGATATGCAGTAATTTGGGTCATGACATAACCATCGAGTCATCAGTAGCTTCCGGCACGGCGGTGTATATTCAATTCTTACAAAAATGTTAGATTTAAAAGGGGATTTGTAAGCCGATTCGATAGCGGCGCAAAGCCCCTTGTGTTATAATAATAACAGAAATCGAAGGGAGGATTTTTGTTATATGAGCATTTTACGTGTAAGCAATGTTCAGAAAATTTACACAACCCGTTTCGGCGGGAACAAAGTCGAGGCGCTCAGAAGCGTTTCATTCGAGGTGGAAGAGGGCGAATATGTTGCCATAATGGGCGAGTCGGGTTCGGGAAAAACAACGCTCTTGAACATTCTCGCCTCGCTCGACAAGCCTACGTCGGGAAAGGTTATTCTTGACGGAGAGGATCTGTCACAGATCAAGGAGGCGAGGGCGGCTGAATTTCGCAGGGATAATTTAGGCTTCGTTTTTCAGGAATTTAACCTGCTCGATACATTCACCCTTGAGGATAACATCTACCTGCCCCTTGTGCTTGTGGGAAAGACATATCCCGAAATGAAGCAGCGTCTAGACCCGATAGCGCGGCGGCTGGGAATTTCCGAGCTGCTGAAAAAATACCCATACGAAGTGTCGGGCGGTCAGAAGCAGCGTGCCGCTGTTGCAAGGGCAATTATAACCGAGCCTAAGCTGATTCTTGCCGACGAGCCGACAGGCGCGCTTGATTCGGCGGCGACAGATGAGCTTCTGCGGCTTTTTTCGCAGATAAACCGCGATGGTCAGACCCTGCTTATGGTGACGCATTCTGTAAAGGCAGCCAGTCACGCAAGCCGCGTCCTGTTTATCCGCGACGGCGAGGTTTTCCACCAGCTTTATCGTGGGGAACATACAAATGAGGAGCTTTACCAGATGATTTCGGATACGCTCACAATGCTTGCAACAGGAGGGAAACGCTGATGAAAAGGGTTTTCTATCCTAAGCTTGCGCTGAGTGGAATGTGCTGCAGCCGCCGCATTTATTTCCCTTATATACTTGCGGGCAGTGTAATGGTTATGATGTATTACATTTTGAGTTTTTTGCGCAGGTCGCCCGTGATTGAAAAAATGGAGGGCGGTTCAGTGATTTTGACGCTGCTGCCGCTTGGCTGCGTGGTTGTTGCTGTTTTTTCGCTTCTGCTCCTTTTTTATGCCAGCTCGTTCCTTGTTAAGCAAAGATACCGTGAATTTGGACTTTACAGCATTCTCGGAATGGACAAGCGCAACATAACACGGGTTATGTTCTGGGATTCGCTGTTCAGCGGACTTATTGCGATCGCTGTCGGACTTGTTGCGGGAATAGCGCTTTCAAAGGCCGCGGAGCTGACGCTGTTGAATATGTTGGATATGGAGGTTTCGTTTGAATTAAGTATAGGTTTGTCGGCACTTGTACGGACGCTGCTTGTTTACAGCGCGATATATTTTATGCTTCTATTAAGTTCGATCATAAGAGTGCGCCGTTCAAAGCCGCTTGAGCTTATGCAGAGCAGCAGGGTAGGGGAAAAAAGACCGAAATGCAGCCGGGCAGCCGCAGTTCTCGGAGTGATTCTTCTTGGAGTCGCGTATTATCTCGCTGTCAGTATCGAAGAACCGCTTACAGCACTGTTTACATTTTTTATTGCAGTTCTGCTCGTAATTGTCGGAACATATATGCTGTTTGTTTCAGGCTCGGTTGCGCTTTGCCGGCTGCTGCAAAAAAATAAGAGCTATTATTACAAGCCCGCGCATTTTGTTTCAGTGTCGTCTATGGCATTCCGAATGAAGAGAAACGGCGCGGGACTTGCATCAATCTGTATACTGATGACAATGGTGCTTGTTATGATTTCCTCGACCGCCAGCCTTTATTTCGGCGAGGAAGATTCGCTGAAAAGGCGTTATCCCGGCGGCGTGAATATTTCTGTAACAAGCGGCATATCTGACAATTTAAGCGACGAAAATATAAGCTCTGTTAAGGATGTTATCCTGTCGTACTGTACAGAGAAAGAAGCTATTCTGGATTATGGCTCGTGTTCCGTTGCGGGAATGATCAACGAAAACGGGATAACAATAAATGTCGCAAATGCCGACGAGGTTCTGATCTCATCATACGAAAACCTCGGTTATATGTATGTTGTTTCGCTTGAAGACTATAACAAGATGACCGGAGAAACCAAAACTCTTGCTGACGATGAGTGTATGATTTACAGCAGCCGCATTTCTACGCGCTGGGAAACCTTCGGAATGGAGTACGGCGAAACGTACAGGGTCAAAGAGCGGCTTGCCGAATATAGAGAAAATGAGGAAGCGCTCGCAATGATTATGCCGAGCGTATATGTTGTAATAAATGATACAGAAAAATTTTTAGAGCCGATAAAGGATTTAAAAACAGCCCTGGGAGAGAGTTATATTATATATGAGTGGAATTGTTATTTTGACGCAGCTTCCGACGAGGATGAAATAAGCGCGGCAAATGAAATTGAAGAAAAGCTCCGCAGTTATTTTAAAGAAAGTGCAGCGGATATAAGCGTAAAAAGCAGAAGCGACCAGCGTGGACGCTTCCTTGAAATGTACGGCAGCCTTTTCTTCCTCGGAATTATGCTTAGTATCGTGTTCCTGCTGGCAGCTGTGCTGATTATATACTATAAGCAGCTTTCCGAGGGTTACGAGGATCGAAAACGTTTTGATATTATGCAAAAGCTTGGAATGACCAAGTGTGATATACGGAAAAGCATAAATTCTCAGACGCTTACTGTATTTTTTGCGCCGCTTATTATGGCGGGAATGCATCTTGCTTTCGCATACCCGTTTGTGTCGAAAATCCTGCTTATGTTTGCGTTTGACAATCATGCGCTTAATATCGCGGTTAATCTGGCTTGCCTTATCGTTTTTGGCATTTTTTACGGAATTGTCTATAAGCTTACGTCTGTAACATATTACAGGATAGTGAGCGAGGATAGTTGCCTGTAATCTTGATTTTTTTACATAATAGTCCTAATAAAAAGACTGCAAGTCTGCTGAAAAGGCAGACTTGCAGTCTTTTTGCGGTATAGACGAAAACCATGCAGGCATTCTCCGGATTTTCGTCAAGTATTCTACTTGACGGCAAATATCTGTCAAACCTGTTTAAAAAGCATATTTTGTTGCATATCTGACGGCTTTTCTGACGGCTTAAAATCCGCGAATATACCCGTTCGGCGTGATATTAACGCTGGATTATCCCGGTTTTTTCTTTTATTTATGTTTCAGGCACAAGGTTTTCAAAATGTTGTATAATTATGAAAAAAATTGAGCGCTTCAGCCGTCAAGTAGAATACTTGACGAAATTAAGGTGTGAATTATTGAACATCAATTTGCTATAGGCTCATTGCTGCTTAATACTTACGGAATATAAGAAAAGAACAGGATGTTCTGAAAGGACGGTAAAAATGGACGAACAGGAACAGACAATAGACCTGCGAAATCTGTTAATTATTATAAAAGAGCATATAGTTGTGATTCTTGCGGCGACGATTGTATGCGGTGCGATCGGTTTTCTTCTTTCGGAATTTATAATTGAGAAGAAGTACACCTCAGAAGCTCTTCTTTACGTCGAAAACTCGGCGAGCAAATCAGATGATTCGACTATAAATATCAACGATATTAACGCAGCTCAGAAGCTTGTAAATACCTGTGAGATCCTTTTTAAGAGCAATTATATGCTTGAATTGCTTAGTGAGTCGCTTCCGCAGTATGATTATACTTCCGCAAAATATGCAAAGATGATAACGATTGAGTCAGTGAACGGCACTGAGGTATTGAAGATTTCGGTTGAAACAAACTCACCGAAAATTTCAGTTGAGATTGCAAATAAGCTTGTTGAGCTGTCCAAAATCGAATATATGCGTGTAATTAAGAATGGTTTGATAGAGGTTGTTTCTAATGCGATATACCCGAAGAGTCACGTTTTTCCGAACAATAAGCTCTTTGTTGTTTCAGGATTTGCGATCGGATTCCTCGGAGCTTATTTCGTTTTTCTTATAATTGAAACATTTGACACAAAGGTCAAGCCTGACGACGACCTTGCTAAGAAATATGATATTCCCGTTTTTGCGGAAATTATGGATTTTTTAACAGTTGATAAGTTGGATTATAAATACAGCGACTACAATAGTAAGCACTCCGGATTGAAAAAAGGTATGGAGAATGACGAGAAAGTAAACGGCACCGGACTGGATTTTGATGACGAAGCGGACGATGATACCGAGGAGGACTTCTGAAATGGCAAAGAAAACCGAACGACTCCCTATAAATGTTTCCAGAAAATTCATTCTTTCTGACGATACACAGTTTGTAATTAAGGAAGCATATAAAGCTGCACGCACAAACCTTACCTTTGCTCTGGCGACATATTCGCCTAAAATTGCCGTTGTAACGAGTTACGCTCCCGCTGAGGGAAAAAGCACGAACTGTCTTAATCTAGCCATTACTATGGCGGAAAAAGGTGAATCGGTGCTTCTTATTGACGCCGACCTTAGAAAGCCTGTCCAGCATTCACTTTTACGCCTTGATAACAGAATAGGACTTTCGTCGATCCTTGGCGGAATCGTTGATGATATTTCTAGTGCCATCGATAAAAACGTCAGACCGAATCTTGATATTCTTACGGCAGGACCTGTTCCGCCGAACCCGGCAGAACTTCTTGCAAGTACGCGTATGGAGAAGCTGCTCAGTATTGTCGGCGAGCATTACGACTATATTTTTATCGACGCGCCGCCTGTTGCTGTTGTTGCCGACGCATTTGTTCTTAACGAAAACACGTCCGGAATTATTTTTGTAATAAAGGAAGGCTATACAACTCACCCCGAAATCGAGGAAGCTTTGAAAAAAACGAAAATGTCACACGGACGTATTCTCGGCTTTATCAGAGCGAATTGCAGCAGCAGAGGAAAGTCGGGTTACGGCTCGTACAAGTATAAATATAAGTACAAGGATTACTCCTGATAAACGAGGCAGATATGATTACAGATTTTCATTCTCACATTCTTCCCGGAATTGATGATGGTTCAAAAAGCCCTGCCATGACCGCAAAAATGTTGGAGCTTGAAGGAAAGGCGGGCGTTGATACTATTGTCGCAACTCCGCATTTCTATATGTCGGAGCAGTCGCTTGACAGCTTTCTAGACGGGAGAGAGCAGGCATTCAACGCAATAAAGAGCGAGGCTGAACGGCAGAAAATAACTGTCCGATTAGGTGCGGAGGTCTACTTTACCCCGTCGCTCTCGGAGCTGGATCTGGAAAAGCTTTGCATCGAGGGAACCGACTGCATAATGCTTGAGCTTCCTTATTCGAGGATCACAGGCAGCTTTATTCACACGTTCAGGAGCTTTGTTGGTATGATTTCTTCGGAGTTTACCGTTATTCTTGCTCACGCGGAGCGCTACCTCAATTTTACCGATGAGGAAAGTCTGTATGAAATACTTGATACGGGTCTGTTGGTTCAGTTCAATTGCGGCTCGTTCAAAATGTTCTCACCGCATTTGAAGTTTATGTACAATATGATTTCCTGCGGGAATGCTCACCTTTTAGGGACAGATTGCCACAACATCACGTCAAGAGCACCGAATATGGAAATTGGAAGAAAAGTGATTGAGAGGAAATTTTCGCAGAAGGAATTCAACCGTTTTATGGAAAACGCGGAGAAGCTCCTCTGCGGTGAGGCTATCGGAGAATAATATGGTTTACTGGCTTATATTAATAGGCTCGCTTGCAGCAGGAATACCTCTTTGCAGGCTGAAATACGGGCGCGCGGTGTACTGCTGCGCTATGGGGCTTGTTCTTTTCGTCGTTTCGGCTCTCCGCGCTCATGTAGGCTACGACTACAACCTTTATGGTGGCTGGTATATGGACGTCCAGACTTCAAGTATTGATGACATAATGATTATAAAGCAGGAAAAGGGCTTTATGGTGCCGATGAAGCTTATTTCTGATGTTAATTCGGATTATCAGGTCATGTTTGTTATCATAGCTTTTATAATAACTGCGGCGGTAATGCTGTATATCTTTGTTTACTCCGAAAAACCGCATCTGAGCGTGTTTTTTTACGTATCATTCGGGTTGTTTTTCAATTCCATGAATTTTATGCGCCAGATGATTGCGGCGGCTGTGCTTTTGTACGCTATGCAGTACATAAGAAAAAGGCAGTTTATGCGCTTTGCCGCGCTGGTTCTCTTTGCTTCGGTATTTCACGTTTCAGCGCTTATAGTCCTTCCGTTCTATTTAATTTTAAGAATAAAGATGGACTGGCTTACTCTTGGGACATATACGGTTGTAACGGTTCTGTTTATGCTTTTCTCGTGGGATATTCTCGATTTTATAACAGATTATGTGTACAAGGGCTACGATCCTGAAAAAAATGCAGAGGTCATAAACGGAACAAACCCGATTTACGCCGTTTTCTTTTCAGCATTCTTCCTGCTGACATTCCTTGTGCGAAAGGAGCTTGTTGCCGATGACCCGTTCAACAATGTTCTTATAAATTGTATGTTCTTCACGGATTTCTTTGAAATACTGGGTGTCCGTCACGCGATCCTGTCGCGCTTTGCAGTGCTGTTTTTCATTCCTGCCGTGGTTATACTTATTCCGCGCGCATTTAAGGTTCTTCTCAGAAGGTGTGAAAGGGCTTTTAAGGGAGAGAGCAGGCGCGGAAATGCGCTCAAAACGGTTGCCGCCGTAGTTGTTGTCGGCTGCTGCACGTTTATGTACGGATATATGATTGAAAACAATTACAACGGCGTTTCGCCATATAGAACAATACTCTCCGAGGAGGCGGCGCGAAATGAATAAATTCGTCGAAAAATACCTTTTCGGAAAAAACAACAGTCTGACGGAAAACATAGTGTTTTGTTTAGCCGTTACTTTTACGTCAGCTTTCGTATACTTTGACCGCTACAATGGTTTCGCGAGTGCGCTGAGAGCGCTGCTTCCAGTCGTTATTTATATCGGCTGGATTGCCGCAGGTTTTTCATGCGGGAAAAACAGAAAATTCGGATTTCTGATCTTTACAGGAGCTTACTGGCTCATACCGAATTTGTATCTGCTTTTTTACAGCCTGCGCGACAATGTGCGAGGATATTCAAAATGGCTTTCACTTTTAAACAAGACTGCTGATATTCTTGTCTGTAAGCCTTTTGGATTTATTGCCGAAAAAACGGCGTGCAGCGAGTATATGTATGAAATTGTTCTGGTGGTGATCGCCGTTTCTGCATATTTTATAGGGAGAGGTCTGAAAATCGTACTGTTGGGTGACTCCGACGATGGCTTAAATCAGTGATAATACCCGCGCTGCGGATATTATAAAAAATCTTGAAGAAAGGAGGAAATATCAAATGAAGAAGTTTAGCAAAATCATTGCAGTCTTAATTGCTTCTGCAACTATGGTTTCTGGCGCAACTGTAATTTCAGGCGCTGTTGACTACGGGAATACCCCTAGTTACAAGGAGCCTGAAAAGGTTACCGAGGAGTCTGGTACAACTGCAGAGAAACCTGCCGCAATTGTTACCGAAGATGTAATAGCTGACGCGATCGAGAATGAAGGCGTAGTTCACATCACCTCAGACGCAGTTGTTAAAGAGGACGCTGTTGGCGCTATTGCTAAGGGTAGTGTTCCTGTAACCTTTGAGGCTGACGACTACTCTGTCACAATTGATCCCGCGTTAATTGAAGATGTTGGCGCAATTGATCTTTCCATGGATATTGCTGTTTCCGATTCTGATGTTGAGGTTGACGGCGTTGTTGTTCCTGCCGGTGCAATTGTAATCGCTCCTGCGCAAAAGGGCAAATTTGGTATGACGCTTAAAGTTACAATCAGTGCTGATACAGTTGAAAACCTTGATACCGATAATCTTTCTCTCTACTATATTGATGACGACGGCAATGTTACAAAACTTGACAGCGATATCGAGATTAACGCCGACGGTTCCGTAAGCGTTTCTATCTCCCACGCTTCCAAGTATGTAATATCTGACGTGGACATTTCAACAGTGGAAAGCGAAGACGATGAAGACGTTGAACCCGCTGACGATGAGGAAGTTGACAACGACGCAGCTGATTCTGAGGTTGACGCAGATGAGGTCGTAAAAGACGAAATTTCATCAGACAAAATCGTAACTGACGATGATGCAGCAGATGAAGCCAACCCTGACACAGGCGTTGCTTTATTTGGCACAGCAGCTTTAGCAGCTCTTTCGGCTGTAATGGTAACTGCGGCGGCTAAGAAGAGAAAGTAAGCTTTCTTTTTGAGCTCAGGAAGAAACGATACCGGAGGAAGCTCCGGTATCCCCCTTGCTTTATACGCGACTTATGTCGATTTACATAGAATGATATAGTAAAAAGGATGTTTGAGGTGTTAAATTGAATTTAATTGAAACGCCGGAGGCTGATTTATCGGAACAGGATTATGCTGATGAAACCGTTGCTGCTAAGGTTATCGAGAAGCCGGTTTATGATTTTTTAAAAAGGGCGTTCGATATAGCTTCAACGTTTGCTGCAAGTGTTGTTTTATTGCTTCCGATCGCAGTTGTCGCTGTTATTATTGTATTGAAGGACGGTTGGAGTCCGTTTTATCGGCATAAAAGAATCGGCAAAAACGGAAAAGAAATCGGCGTTTATAAATTCAGAAGTATGAAGAAAAATGCCGACAAGCTCAACGAGGCACTTACTCCCGAACAGCTAGCAGAGTACAAAAAAGAATATAAGCTAAAAGACGATCCGCGCCTGATTGGATATAAAAAAGAAGGCAACGGTAAAAATTGCTTTGGCGCAAAAATCAGACGTATGAGCCTTGATGAACTTCCCCAGATAATTATGAATATACTTATTCTGGGTAATATGTCGGTTGTCGGTCCACGACCTGTTATGGAGAGTGAGTTGAGGGAGAACTATACTCCGGAAGAGCAAAAGATACTTCTTTCCGTTAAGCCGGGACTTACCGGATATTGGCAGGCTTATGCCAGAAACAACGTGGGTTATGAAAATGGCGAGCGTCAAAAAATGGAATTGTATTATGTACATAACAGGTCATTTCGACTGGATACAATAATTATTTTTAAGACCGTGCTGACTGTGTTCAAGAAAAATGGCGCGGAATAATAAGAAATGGTGGGAGTAATAATGAAAGCAATAATTCTTGCGGGTGGCTATGGAACAAGAATTTCGGAAGAATCCCAGTTTAAACCAAAGCCTATGATTGAAATTGCAGGTATGCCTATTTTATGGCATATTATGAAGCTGTATTCATTTTACGGAGTAAGCGAATTTGTGATTTGCGCCGGTTATAAGCAGCATGTTATTAAAGAGTGGTTTGCGGATTACTTTCTTCATACGTCAGATATTACTTTCGACTTTACTCAGGATGACAAAATAATTGTTCATAATAAGCGTACTGAAAATTGGAAGGTTACCGTTGTTGATACCGGTCTTGATACAATGACCGGCGGAAGAATAAAAAGAGTTGGCGGCTTTTTAAATGATGAACCATTTTTTATGACATATGGCGACGGCGTATCGGATATAAATATAGGTGCATTGGTTGAATTTCATAAGAAAAACGGAAAGCTTGCGACAATGTCCGCAATTAAGCCTGACAGCAGATTCGGAGTGCTTGATTTGTCGGAAAATAATATGGTCAGAGCATTTCGTGAAAAAAGCGATATTGACTCCGGATATATAAATGCAGGTTTTATGGTTCTTCAGCCTGAGGTTCTCGATTATATTAAAGATGATTCAACCATGTTTGAACGCGAGCCGTTGGAAAGACTGTCGCTTGACGGCGAGCTTATGTGTTATAAGCATAACGGATTCTGGCAATGTATGGATACGCTGCGTGATAAAGAAAAGCTTGAAGAGCTTTGGGCTGCAAATAAAGCTCCCTGGAAGGTGTGGAATGATTGATGCTTGATTTTTATAAAGGAAAAAGGGTTTTTATAACCGGCCATACAGGCTTTAAAGGGAGCTGGCTGTGTAAGTTTCTTACAGATTGCGGCGCGGTTGTTACAGGCTATTCGCTTCTCCCGCCTACAAAGCCAAGCTTGTTTGAAATCGCAGGAATTGAGAATGACATCAACTCAGTAATAGGTGACATTCGTGATATGGAAAGCTTAAAAAAAGCTTTTGATGAAGCTCAGCCTGAAATCGTATTCCATCTTGCAGCTCAGCCTATTGTTCAGGACAGCTATAAAATGCCGGTTTATACGTATGAAACAAATGTTATGGGGACTGTTAATATACTTGAATGTATACGTTTAAGCTCCTGCGTAAGGTCGTTTTTGAACGTCACAACAGATAAAGTTTATGAAAACAGAGAATGGTGCTGGGGGTATCGCGAGGACGAGCCTTTAGATGGATTCGACCCGTATTCTAACAGCAAAAGCTGCAGCGAACTTGTAACCCACAGCTATAAAAAGTCGTTTTTTACAGACGGAAGCGTTGCTGTTTCAACCGCGAGAGCGGGAAACGTTATTGGCGGCGGTGATTTTGCAAATGACAGGATCATGCCTGATTGTGTGCGCTCTCTTGAAAGCGGGGAAAACATAGTCGTCAGAAATCCTTATTCAACCCGTCCGTATCAACATGTTCTCGACGCATTGTATGCATACCTTTTGATTGCTAAAGAGCAATACGAAAATGCAGATAAGTCTGGTTATTATAATGTCGGTCCTGATGAACACGATTGTATAACAACAGGTGAGCTTGTTGATCTGTTTATAAAATATACCGCTGGAAAGGTGAAAAGAGTTGATAAGACAGAAATCAATCCTGTTCACGAGGCTAATTATCTGAAGCTTGATTGTTCAAGGCTAAGATCTGCATTTGGCTGGACTTCGCGTTGGCATATTGATTACGCTGTTCAGAAAACTGTTGAATGGTCAAAGGTGTGGCTTGAAAATGGCGATATTCGACGATGTATGGATTCACAGATTGATGACTTCTTAAAATCATGAGTATTATAAGATTGAGGGAAAATATGAAAAAAGCTATTGTGACAGGCGCAAACGGATTTGTTGGTTCACATGTATGCAAGGAGCTTTGCAAAGAAAATGTTAAGGTCTATGCTGTAATCAAAGATGAAAATGAGAATATTGACAATATAAAGGATTTAAGCGGTATTTCGATTATTTATTGTGATTTGAGCAATATTTCCGAGCTTACCGAAAAAATCAAAGATGAGGATATTGATGTTTTCTATCATTTTGCATGGGTAGGTTCAGCAGGTGATTTGAGATGTGATGAAAAAACGCAACTCAAAAATGCTCTTTGGACTTCAACCGCTCTTAGGACTGCTGATAAATTGGGCTGTAAAAAGTTTGTTAACGCAGGCTCTATTATGGAAAAGGAAACGTATACCGCTGTTTACACTCAGGAAAGCAAGCCCTCGCTTCCCTATATTTACGGTGCCGGAAAGCTGATTGCTCATGCTATTTGCAAGCCAATTGCAAATAGCCTTAACATAGATTTGTGTTGGGCTGTAATTACAAACGCCTACGGAGCGGGAGAGTATTCGCCGAGGTTTGTAAATACAACTATCAGAAAAATTATTGCAGGTGAGCCTTTGCAGTTTACTGCCGCAACGCAGAATTATGATTTTATTTATATTGACGATGTTGCAAAAGCGTTTGTAGCCATCGGAAAATATGGAAAGCCGAACAAAGAGTATACAATAGGAAGCGGCAATGCTCGCCCACTTAAAGAGTTTATTATTGAAATGCAGCAAGCACTTGCACCTAATGTTAAATTAGTTTTCGGCGATGTACCGTTTACAGGTGTAAATATGCCACATGAAGTATTTGACACAACTGACATTGAAACTGACTGCCTTTTTAAGCCGTCAATTTCTTTTTCAGAGGGCACAAAGCTTACAATGGATTGGCTTAAGTCACTTAATTAATTTTTAAGCAAGGTGTAATTATGATACAAAAATTTGAATTTTGCAAAACCGACCTTGAAGGAGCTTTTCTTATCAAGCCGTTTTGTGCAACAGACATCAGAGGTGCGTTTATTAAGGATTATTCAAAGGAAGTTTTTGAGCAAAACGGACTTGAATATAATCTTGCCGAAGTGTTTTACACTGTATCTCACAAGGGCGTTATTCGTGCTTTGCACTTTCAGCGTGTTCATGAGCAAGCTAAACTTGTTAGGTGTGTTAAGGGAAAGGTGTTTGACGTTATAGTTGATTTGCGACCCGACTCCCCCACTTTTAAAAAATGGCAGGGCTTCTATTTATCGGAAGAAAATACGAATGAGCTGTTTGTCCCTGAACATTTTGCACATGGGTATCTTGTTTTGGAGCCGTCAATAGTTTCTTATAAATGCGGTGAAAAATTTTACGGTGAATATGACGACGGGATTATGTTTAATGATCCCGATTTTGCGGTTGAATGGCCGTTTGAGGAAATCGGCGGAATTGAAAATATTATACTCGCCGACAAGGACAAAAATTTACAGTCATTCAAAGAATTTGAAGCTAAATATCTTTAATTATCTATGGGGACAAATATGAACGTAGTATATTCAAGCTCTGACAGCTATTCTATGGTTGCCGGAATTTCTATTTATTCCCTTTTTGAAAACAATCAAGATGTTGAGGAATTGAACATCTTTTTGATCGATAACGGGATTACCGATGCTAACAAAGCAAGATTTGTTAAAATGTGCGGTGACTTTAACCGCAAAATTAATTTTATACCTATTTCCGATATTGAGAAGCTGACAGGCACGTCAATTAACATCGGAAGATGGAATATCAGTACCTTTGCAAGATTGTTTTACGCAAGTTTGCTGCCCGATTGGGTTGAGAAGGTTATACATATTGACTGTGATACAATGATAATGTCATCGCTCAAGCCATTGTGGGATATTGATATGCAAGATAAAATCGTAGCGGGTGCTTATGAGTGTATCGGTGACAGCTATAAAAAAGAGATTTCAATGAAATCAGATGATCTGTATATTAGTGCCGGCAATATTATGCTCAATCTTGCACAAATAAGAAAACAAGGGTCGGAAGAAAAATTCAAGAAATTTATTCAAGAGCATCGCCACCTATCTTTTGTTGACCAGCCGGTTTTGAATGCTTGTACTTCAAATGAAGAAAAGCTGCTCATTCCTCTTAACTATAACGCTTATTCAATAGTTTTTTATCTTAAATATAAAAACGCCAAAAAAGCGAAGAGGGTTTCGCAGTATTACACAGAGCAAGAGGTTCTTGACGCAGTGAATAATCCATGTATCGTACATTTTACCACTTGCTTTATGGACGGCACACGACCTTGGATTGAAAATAATTTTCACCCAATGTTAGACAAATACTTAGAGTTTAAAGCGCTATCCCCTTGGAACGAGGTTCCTCTTTGGAAAGATAAAAGAGGTGGCGTTAAAAAGCTTGCTTACAAAGCCTTCAGAACGCTTCCGCAGGGATTTGTCTGCAGCTCAATCGGATTTGTTCACGATGCTATTGTTCCGTTTAAAAATAAACTAATCAACTGACGGAGGTTGCTGTGGGGATTTTTTTAATAAAAGCTAAATTTCATGTTGTCGCTGCATTTAAAAAAATATTATATAAGCTTGTGTATCGCAATATCAGTTTCGGTAAAAAAACAACGTTTCGCAAGGATTTTTCTGTTTATATGGAAAAGGGAGCAAAAATTAATATTGGAAACAACTGCTTTTTTAATAACCATTGCTCTTTAAATTCGCTTAACAGCATTACAATAGGAGATCGTTGCTTGTTTGGTGAAAATGTAAAAATATATGACCAAGATCATAAATTTAAAGATATTAACTTACCGATTAAAGAACAAGGCTTTTTATCAAAACCGGTTACAATAGGAAATGATTGCTGGATTTGCAGCAACGTTACTGTTTTAAAGGGTGTTACAATAGGTAATCACTGTGTGATCGGAGCTAATTGCCTGATTTATAAAGATATACCCGATAATACGATTGTAAAAAACAAAACTGAGCTTATTATGCAGGAAATGTCTTGATTTAAAATACAGAAGGGATTATAGATTATGGAGTCTATAAGAGTTTTACAAGAAGACGTGCTTCTTGATCCGGGCGGAATTGAGGTTCTGCTTATGAATTTATATAAACACATTGATAGAGAAATTTTACAATTTGATTTTATGGTTCATCGTCCGGAAAAAGGAATGTTTGAGGATGAAATCGTTGATATGGGCGGAAAAATATACCACACCCCTGCATTTAATCCGTTTAAAATGAATTCATATAAAAAAGGAATTGTAGACGTGCTTTCGCATCATCCTGAATACAAAGTGTTTCATTGTCATACAGAATTAAATCTATGGCCGCTAAAATACGCAGAAAAGCTGGGTGTTCCCGTAAGAATTGCACATAGACACAACGCAAAAACCGTGGTTAATTTAAAGTATTTCTTCTTTTTGTACGAGAGAATGTTCATTAAGAATTATTGTACGGATATGTTTATGTGTTCAACTCCTGCCGGTGAATGGGCTTATGGCAAAAAAGCTGTGGCTGACGGAAAAGTAAAGCTTATAAAAAACGGCATTGAAACTCAAAGATTCAAATATAATGAGTCAATACGCAGAGAAGTCAGAGAAGAGCTTTCATTAACTGATGAAATTGTAATCGGTCATGTCGGTAGATTTAACGTACCGAAAAATCATTTGTTTTTAATTGATATATTCCGAGAAATCCACAAAATGAATCCAAACACCGTTTTGCTTATGGCAGGAGCAAAACAAGGGCCGATAATGGACAAGGTGAAAAAGAAGGTTAATGATTACGGTATGCAAGATTGTGTGAGATTTCTCGGCGTAAGAAATGACACAGATAGACTGTATCAGGCTTTTGACCTATTTTTATTCCCATCGCTTTGGGAAGGCTTACCTGTAACGGGAATTGAAGCTCAAACTTCGGGTCTTCCTGTGGTGATGAGCGACGTTATTACTCCTGAAGTGTATCTTGTTCCTCATTTGAAAACCTGTTCGCTTAATGATTCAGCGGAAAATTGGGCCAAAACAGCACTTGAATTGCTTGATTCATATAAACGTCGAGATTGCTCACCTGAAATATGTAAAGCCGGCTTTGACATTCAGGATACAGCAGACTGGCTTCAGAATTTTTATATAGAGCAAACTCAGAAAAATACTTTTGATAAGAATAATTAAGGTGTTAATATGCAGCAGCTCGTATCAATAATTATCCCGACATACAAAGGCTCAGACAAAATTTGCAATGCGGTTGACAGTGTTCTCAAGCAAACATATGAGAACATTGAGATTATTGTTGTTGATGATAACGGTAAAGGCACAGATGAGCAAAAGTTGACAGAGTTAAAGATGAATAAATATTCGGGAAACAAAAAGGTTAAGTATCTGACTCACGCGGTTAATATCAACGGTTCTGCTGCCCGAAACACCGGTATAAGAGCATCTAAAGGTGAATTTCTGGGATTTTTAGATGACGATGATGTTTTTTTGCCGGAAAAAACTGAAAGGGAAGTTGAACTTTTTAATTTTCTCGATATGTCATACGGTTTGGTTTATGGCTCGTTTATTGAGCATTTGGATAAAAATCATTCACGTACACTATTAGCTGACAATACCGAAGATTTTTTATTCAGGTATCTTTGTAATGAGATTATCGCTTGTTCAAGTACGGTCATGATAAGAAGAAATGTTCTCGAAAAGGTTGTCGAATGGGACGAAAGCTTTAAAAGACATCAGGATCTTGAATTTTTTGCACGGATAGCATGCAATTATAAGGTCGCCTGCGTCCGGGATTTGTGCATTGAAAAATTTAAGCTTGATAGAAATATGCCGAAAGGCAGAACCTACGAAGAGTATCGTATGTATTTTCTGGATAAAATGAAACCTATAATCCAGGGCTTCACGCTTAAGCAGCAGAAGCATTTATATGATGTCCATTATACAGAGATTGGGAAGTGTTATCTTAAAGAAAAGGATTTTAAGTCCGCGCTTAAATGGGCTAAAAAAACAAGTAATCTTCCGAAGGCTTTATTTATTTTTTTGTCAGATGGCATTAGATATCTTAGCAGAAATTTAAGGAGACCTGAATGAGTAAGGTTTTTATAAAGAATAAAAGTGATGTTATTGTTTCATTAAATAGCTTCGCTGTTGCCATTATGCTTGTTTCGACAGCAGTTACACGCACGCTTGTGAGCATAAGATTTTTAGAAAATGTTTCCAACAATTTTTTTGTTCTTTTGGCGGTCATAGTCTGTGTTGTTACATCAATATGGCTTTCTAAAAAAGTAGTTATTCAAAGCCCGACTTTTTTTCTGATGCTGCTCGTATGTATAAGTTATATTGTTACATTGATTTTTCATAGCAGTGAAACTACGATAAATATTGTACATCTTATGTTTTTCTCTATAATACCGATTTATCTTATAAGTCAGCGTATTGATCCGGAAAAGATCCTCAGATATTCGCTTTATCTGTCACTTATTTCGATACCCGTAATAGATGATATTTTTGTGATTCAGTATGAAAAATATTCACAGTCCTATATGGGAAATGTTTTTTCCATACTCCCAACCGTTATTATAGCTATGATTCATTTTGCGATGTATCGAAAAAATTCTGATATAGTAATTAAAATAGCTTATGTCTATAATCTGTACATATTGGTCAAGATAATGCTCTATGCAAACAGAGGGGCTGTCGCGTGTGTTCTGTTTTGTCTGCTTGTGCTGATGTTAAATACCTATGAAAACGAAAAGCGGGTTAAGCTTAAAACGAAAAAGGCTATGTTGTTTTTTGTTTTGTTTATAGTTTTAATAGTAGTTTTGGTCAACTTGCTTCCGATACTTGAAGCTGCCAGTGCTTTTTTAGAAGAATTATTTGGTTTTGTTCCGAGCTTTATCTCTAAGATGATAAAATATCTAAGAGACGGTGATGTTACTGATGGAAGAATTGCTATAAACAATTTTACTATAAGGGCAATAAAAGATGAGCCGCTATTTGGGCATGGTATTGAGACATTTGAAAAATATGCTCTTGTTAATGCCTCAAAAAGTTGGCCATATCCGCATCAATATATTTTACAGTATTTATTTGAGGGCGGAGTAGTATTTTCTTTAATTCCAATCTGGTTAAGCCTTTCTTTAACAGTAAAGGTTGTTGTTACGGGTATAACGGAGAAACGAGAGTTTGCACTTTGCTGTACACTTGTCTGCCTGTGCATTCCGAAGCTTCTTTTGTCCACAGATGTATGGGATTCGACAGCTATATGGATGCTGATTACGTATTCGCTGATATATACAATTAAACAATCGCGCAACAATAACGGTGCTGTAATGCCTTAAATCCAAAATATGGAGTAATAAAATGTCATATAAAATAATGTATCCGCAGATCCCTAATATGGGAGATTTGCTAAATAAAGATATGCTTGAGGAGCTGTTTAATATTAAGGTGCTGGGCGGCAATTTGGCTAGCTGTAATCTGATTGCGATAGGCTCCGGACTTGACCATATTATGTACTCCGAATATAAAAAGATCAGACTTAAACAGAAAGTTGAACGCTTAATTAACGATAATGTTCATATTTGGTCAAGTGGGTTTATATATGGAAACCCTGAAAAAGATACCGGAATTTTTTATAAGCATATTCATATTCACGCTTTGCGAGGAAAACGCACGTTGGAGAGGATGGAGAAGTTGCTTGACAAAAAACTTGATGTTGCCATAGGCGACGGCGGGCTTTTGGCTCAAAAATGGATTGGCTGTTTTCCTGAAAAGGAATATGAGGTTGGAATAATTCCTCATTATAAGGAGCAGGATCATTTAATGGTAAAAAAACTTCTTAATAATTACGATAATGCAACTCTTATTGATCTGACGGATAATCCGAAAAGTATTGTCGAAAAAATCGGTAAGTGTAACCATGTTATTTCAAGCAGCCTTCACGGAATGGTAGTAGCTGACAGTTTTCATATACCCAATATGCATATCACCCTTACAAACAATATGTATGGCGACAACAATAAATATATAGATTATTTATCGGCATTTGATGTAGAACATTCTCCATTTGACTGCTCTGGCGGAGATATGCCAACCTTAAAGGACGTGAAGAATAACTACAAAGTTGACAGTGAAATTGTTGAACAAAAAAAGGAGCAGCTGTTCAGCTCCTTCCCAAAATTATAAGGCGAGAGGTAATATGAAAAATTTATCTGAAAAAAAGCAGATGGCTGTGAATATGGCTGCAGCTGTTGTTTCGTTTTTGATCGGTTACGGAATAAATTTTGTTCTTGCACCGTATTTGGTAAAGGAACTTGGCTCTGAAACGTATGGCTTCATCGGGCTTGCAAATAATTTTGTACAATATGCCACTATTGTGACCTCCGCATTAAATTCGATGTCCGGAAGGTTCATATCAATTGAATATAATAAGGGCAATAAAGAAAAAGCGTCACGCTATTTCAGTTCTGTAATGGTTGCTAATCTGATAATGGCGGGTGTAATGATTCTTATTTCAGCTATTGTCACGTTTAATATTGAATATATAATAAATGTACCGGGAGAGCTTGTAAAAAGCGTTAAGATACTATTTGCGCTTACCTTTACAACTTTTGTGATAAGCGTTATTACAGCTATCTTTACAACGGCTGCATTTGTAAAAAATAAGCTGTATCTGAATTCTCTCAGGAATATTGCTTCGGACATATTTAAGCTTCTGCTCGTTATTATTTTGTTCACATTTTTCCCGGCTAAGGTTTTTTTTCTTGCTATGGCGTCGCTTGCCGGAGGAATCTTCCTGCTTTTTGTAAATATTACTGTTAAGAGAAAAATATTGCCGGACGTGGAGATGAAATTTAGCCTGTTCAGCTTCAAGTATGTTAAGGCGATAATTGCCGCAGGAATATGGTCGTCAATAGGTATGCTGAGTAACGCTTTAAACACGGGAATAGACCTGTTGATATGTAACCTCACACTGGGCGCGGGATTGATGGGCTTGTTATCTCTATCCAACACGGTTCCTCATTGCATAGACAATCTTATATCTACAATCGCAAATATTTTTACACCAAGATTTACGATACTATATGCACAGGAAAATAAGAAAAAACTTATTGAAGAAATTAAGTTTTCTGTAAAAGTAATGAGCTTCCTGATGACCGTGCCTCTAACGGGATTTATAGTATTCAGCAACAAATTTTATACATTATGGCAGCCCACAAAAGGTTCAGATGAAATACTGGTGATGCAAACCTTATCTGTATTATATTGTGTTTCATATTTATTCACTTGTCACACCCGTACGTTATGTAACCTTTTTACCGTTTGTAATAAGCTGAGGGCGTCGGTGTTGGTTTCGCTGTTCTTGGGTGTATTTGTTGTTGGCATTGAGCTTATATTAGAGCTTGTTGACACTATTTTGACCACATGAAAATACAAGCGATCTGAACA